>DRQF01000001.1 GCA_011369445.1 Planctomycetota bacterium
GCACCTATCGCCCCCGCCGTGCCGTTGCGAAATACGCGGATCAGGTCGCGCCCGCGCCGAGACTGGCTTGGGATTCGGCACGGCTCTGGGAGCGGGCTCTTCAACAAGCCGGGCATTTGGGCCCTGAGTGGAGCGACCCGGCGGCAATGGCCGTGGGGCGCCGACGCCGCGACGCGTTGATTTGTTTTTTCGACGACCTGCTGGCCATGCCCGGTGGTCGCGCCGCTCTCGTACACGGGTTGGGAAAGGCCTTGGACTCCGACGTCCCATGGTTGCTGCGATATGTGCGCGAAACTTCCGACCACCTGAGGCTGCACGTTCCGTGCGCTCTTCCCATGTTTCTCGCACGGCATGGGAGTGCGGAGGACAAACCGCTGCTGCTCGCCGCTTTGGCGGAGGGAGGACGGCACCGTGTTCTCGCCGGAGCGGCCCTCATGGCGCTGGGCTTCGGCGAGTATGAAGAGGTCCTTCGAGAGCTCAGAGCGCCGCGGCGTCCCAGTTCCGTCGCCGAGGAAGTGTGGCTGGCTGCCGAGGCGATCCTGTCCGTCTGATCCCGGCCATCCGCTCTCGGTGCATGTTACCCTCGGTCCATGCCAGAATTCAGGATTCAAACCGAGTTCGAACTCACCGGAGACCAGCCCCGAGCCGTCGAGGACCTCTGCCGGAATCTCGCCGCGGGGAAGGAACAGCAGACGCTCCTGGGCGTGACCGGTTCCGGCAAGACCTTTACCATAGCCCAGGTCATCCAGCGGATGCAACGACCTGCTCTCGTCATCGCTCCCAACAAGACCCTTGCCGGTCAGCTCTATTCGGAGTTCCTCGAACTTTTCCCCCATAACGCGGTCGGGTACTTCGTCTCGTACTATGACTACTATCAGCCGGAAGCGTACGTCGCCGCCACCGACACCTACATCGCCAAGGACTCGGCCATCAACGAGCAGATCGATCGTCTGCGGCACCAGGCCACCCACGATCTTCTGGTCCGGCGCGACATTGTCGTCGTCGCGTCCGTCTCCTGCATCTACGGCATCGGATCGCCCGACGCCTACACGGAAATGAGTGTGAGTATCGAAGTCGACGAGGACGCGGATCGAGACGAACTCATTCGACGCCTCGTCACGATGCAGTACGTTCGAAACGATTTCTCCCCCCGGCGCGGCTCATTCCGCGCACGTGGAGACGTGATCGAGATCTTTCCCGCATGGTCGGAGGACAAGGTCTATCGCGTCGAGCTCTTCGGGGACACGGTCGAGGCGATTCTCGAGATCGACGGATTGACGGGAGAGATTCTGGGCGAGCTGCCCTCCCTGCTCATCCATCCGGCCTCCCACTACGTCACGCCGAAGGCCATGCTCGAGCGCGCCATCCGGAGCATCGAGGAGGAGAAGGTCCCCTGCGTGGAGAACTTCAAGAAACAGGGCAAGCTCATCGAGGCTCAGAGGCTGGAGATGCGGACGAATCTCGACCTCGAACTCTTGGAGCAGATCGGGACATGCAGCGGCATCGAGAATTACAGTCGTCACCTCGACGGGCGCCAGCCTGGTGAACCGCCCGCGACGCTCCTCGACTACTTCCCCGATGACTTCATCACGTTCATCGACGAAAGCCACGTCACCTTGCCCCAGATCGGCGGGATGCTGAAGGGGGACCGGTCCCGCAAGACCAATCTGGTCAAGCACGGTTTTCGTCTGCCCAGCGCTCTCGACAATCGCCCTCTGAGCGGTGAGGAGTTCGAGCTGAAGAGGCGCCAAGTCATCTACGTCTCGGCCACGCCTGGCGACGTGGAGCTCGAACGTTCGGGGGGCGTGGATGCCGAGCTCGTCATTCGCCCGACGGGTCTTCTCGACCCGGTGGTGGAGATCCGGCCGGCCACGGGCCAGGTCGACGATCTTCTGGGAGAGATTCGAACCCACGTCGGCAAGGGCGGAAGAGTGTTGGTGACGTCTCTCACGAAACGCATGGCTGAGGATCTGACGGAATACTATCGGGAACTGGATCTCCGCGTCCGCTACCTCCACAGCGACATCGACACTCTGGAGCGACACGCGATCATTCGAAGTCTTCGCCTGGGAGAGTTCGACGTGCTCGTCGGCATCAACCTGCTCAGGGAGGGGCTCGATTTGCCCGAGGTCACCCTGGTCGCCGTCCTCGATGCCGACAAGGAAGGGTTTCTGAGGTCGCGCCGATCGCTGATCCAGACGATGGGGCGTGCGGCTCGCAACGTGGACGGCAAGGTCATTCTCTATGCGGACAAGGAGACCGACTCCATTCGGGCGGCGGTGTCGGAGACCCGCCGACGCCGCGCGCTGCAGGAAGAGTACAACCGAACCCACGGGATCACGCCGAAGACCGTGAAGAAGCGGATCGCCGAACTCTTGGGCTCGGTGCTGGAGAAGGACTACGTCAGCGTCGACCTCGATGACGAGAATGAGGTCTTGGAGCCGCAGGAGAGAGACCGCTTGCCGGAAATCATTCAAGAACTCGAGGCGCGCATGCGCAAACATGCCGAGGATCTGGAGTACGAGAAGGCCGCGGAGCTGCGCGACCGCATCCGACGGTTGGAGAAGAGATTCCTGGAGGTGCCCTGATGCCGGCCGTACCCTTCGATCCGGCCCATCTCGACGCGTTTCCCACCGAGCCGGGGGTCTATCTCTTCCTCGGCGCCAAGGGACAGATCCTCTACGTGGGAAAGGCCCAGAATCTCCGTAGCCGTGTGCGGTCCTACTTCGGTCAGGTTCAGGATTTCCGCCCGGTTACGGCGCTCGTCCACGGTCAGGCTCGGACGATGGATTACATCGCGACGCGCGACGAGAAGGAGGCCTTGCTTCTCGAGAACAGCCTCATCAAGAAGCACGCCCCGCGTTACAACGTCCGGCTGCGCGATGACAAGACGTACTTCAGCCTACGGTTGGACCCCCGCGAGACTTGGCCCTGGTTTCGCATCGTGCGCAAGCGGCGCCGAGAAGAAGGGGTCTACTATTTCGGCCCCTACACCTCGGCGCTTTCCTGTCGAAGGACTCTCCAGTTCCTGCATACCCTCTTCCCGCTTCGGACCTGCACGGATCACGTCCTCGCCAACAGGACCAGGCCCTGCATCAGCCACGAGATCGGCCGCTGCTCGGCGCCATGCGTGGACCTCGTTACCCGCGAGGAGTACCTGAAGAACGTGGAGCAGGCCGTTCTTTTTCTGCGCGGGAAATGCGCGGATCTTTTGGACATGCTTCGTGAGAAAATGCGGCGGGCCTCCGCCGCTCTGGACTACGAGTCCGCGGCTCTTTACCGGGACCGCATTCGCGCCATCGAGGCCACGGTGGCTAGACCCCAGGTGACCAAGCGCACCGGGAAGTCCTTCGATGTCGTCGGGCTCTACCGCGCCGAGGACGAGGTGCAGCTCGTCGTCCAGTCCGTGCGTGACGGGGTCCTTTCGGCCCAGAGCGAGTTTCGCGTCCCCGCCTACCATGACGCGGATGAGATCCTTCGTTCCTTCCTCGTGCAGTTCTACGGCCCCACTCGCGCCGTTCCGGAGGAGGTGCTCCTCCCCGAGGATTGTGGCGACATGGCGCTCATCGAGGAGGCCTTGTCGGAGGACGGGGCGGTCCGGATCCTCGTTCCGGAGAGGGGAGAGAAACGACGGCAACTCCTGCTCGCCGAGCGCAACGCCGAACGCGCTTGGCTCCAGCGGCATGGTGATCGCGGGGGAGCCCATGCGGCCCTCGAAGCGTTGCAGGAGAAACTTCAGCTCGTCCACTTTCCCCATCGCATCGAGTGTTTCGATATCTCCAACCTCATGGGGACGCACGTCGTGGGGTCCTGCGCGGCGTTCACCGACGCCCGCCCCGACAAGAGCCGTTACCGCCGGTACAAGATCCGTTCGGTCGAGGGGCAGGACGACTTTGCCGGCATGGCGGAGATCCTCCGGCGTCGACTGCAACGGGGACTCAAGGAGGACGATCTTCCGGACCTCATCGTGATCGACGGAGGCAGGGGACAGCTCGGCGCCGTCGAAGAGATCTTCCGTGAGTTGGAGATCGACTCCGTGGATCTGATCTCGCTTGCGAAGGCGCGTTCGCGGGCCATGGTGGCCGAGAAGAGGAAGGAACGGGTCTTCAAGCCGGACCAAACCCGCCCCTACGTGTTGGATCAGGATTCGGAGGCCTTACGCGTTCTGATCCAGGCCCGCGACGAGGCCCATCGCTTCGCCATCACCTACCACCGCCGTCTGCGTTCCAAAGGACAGATCTCGAGCGTCCTCGAACTGATCCCTGGGATAGGAAAGAGGAAGGCTCAAGCCCTTTTGAAGACCTTCGGCGGCATGGCCGCCTTGCGGGCCGCCTCGGAGGAGGACCTGACGACGGTTCCTGGAATCTCTCCCCAACTCGCCCGGGCCATCCGCCTTTGGTTCGAAACCGGGGGGCTCGTCGAGAACAAGTAGGCGGCGTGTCGCCGACGGCGCCCCCGGGGGCTCAGTCGGCGCCGGCGATGAGGAATTGGATCAGAAAGAAGATGCCCACGGCCACGAGCAGGACGCCTAGGAAGACGAGGAAGCGAAACCCGGCGTCGCGCTGCGAGAGATCCTGGCGCAGACTGAAGAAGCTGGTGCGGGTCTGCTCCACGTCGGACCACTTGCTGAAGCTGAGGGCCCGCTCGCTCACGGCACCGCCACCCCTGCGGGAACCCGCTTGTGTCGCTTTGGAGACCTCGGCCAGACCTGCGGGACCTTCGGGACTCGTCGCGGATATCGCGAAACGGAAAAGCGTCTCGCCCACGCGAATCTCGTCCCCATCCTCCAAGCGCTCGGCCTCGATGGACTCGCCGTTCAACCAGGTGCCGTTCTTGGAGCCCAGATCCTGGATGACCCAATGCTTGCCCTGGCGAAAGATCCGGGTGTTCTTGCGGGACATCTTCGCGTCGTGGATGGGGATGTCGTTGGCTTGGAGACGACCGAGGGTTTGATCCGCACGGAGCGTGAACTCGCGACCGCTCTCGGGCCCGTCGATGACGATGAGTTCTGCCATGGCGAATTTGTCTCCCGAATGGCAGATTGTAGACCGGTTGCTCGATCCGGCAAGGAGTCCACATGGCGGAGTCGGAAGAACGCGAAGACCAAGGACCCCCGACCGTCGTGCGGGGGGAGGGCGTGGGTCGCATCTACAAGCGATGGCTGGGCCACGCCGAGACCGCTCTGACGGGGTTCGATCTCGAGCTTCGTCCCGGTGAATCCGTAGCCATGCTGGGTCCCAACGGTGCCGGGAAGAGTACGGCGCTGCGTCTCATCGTCGGGATCGACCGGCCCGATCGGGGCGAGATCCGTCTGTTCGGGAAGCCGCCCGCGGACCCGGAGACGCGACGAAGGCTGGCCTATCTTCCCGACGGCTCCGAGCTCTTTCCGTTCCTCGACGCGCGGGAAACCCTGGACTTCTTCGCCCGTGTTCACGGCCTTTCCAGGGAGGAGCGAGAGCGGCGTTACGCGGAAATCGCCGAGCCCCTGGGCGTCCTGTCATTCGGGAAGAAAAGGACGCGGGCCTATTCCTTGGGAATGCGCAGACGTCTCGGGCTCGCCGTGGTTCTTCTCGGTCGGCCTGAGCTTCTCGTGATGGATGAACCGACGAGCGGTCTCGACCCGGCAGGCATGGAGCTCTTCGTGCGGGTCGTCAAGGCGGAGCGGGCGCGAGGGTGTGCCTTGCTCTTCTCGTCGCACCACGTCGAGCGACTCGAGGAGGTGGCGTCGCGCGTGCTCGTCCTGCATCGAGGGCTTACCGTTTTCCGGGGAACCGTCTCCGAACTCGCGGGAAAGATGTCCGAAAGGGAGGTCGCCATCGGAGGATTGACCGACGACGGTTGGGCGGCGCTCCGAGCCGAGGTCGAGTCGGCGGGAGGGCGGTGGGGGCCGGAGGGCCTTTCCCGAACCGCCCTCGCCCGGTGGCTGGACGGTCTCGAATCGTGAGGGGCGTCTCCGTCGTCACCGGCGCGCGTCACGGTTGGCCGGCGGTCACGGTGCTCACCTGTCGAGAGATCCTACGCTCCGCCTGGCTCCCGGGCGGGTTGTTCCTATTTGGAGCATGGCTCGCACTCTACGCCGTGGACCATGATCGATCCCTCGAGTCGGCCGCCCGCCGTCACCTCGCCCACGGCATGGCGGGGATCCAGGCCCTTCTGCTCGCCTGGGGCGTTTTTCTGGGCGTCAGCTTGAAATCAGGAGCGCGACGGGGCGTCGCCCGACGCCTCACGGGAGCGGTGGCCGTGGCGCCGGCGGTCTGGTTCTGGGGGCGCGTGTCGGGGCTAGCGCTTTGCCTCCTCCTTTTGGGCAGCCTTCTCGGCGTCACGCTCATGGGGTATCAAGCGGTGCGTTTCGGGGACCCGAAGGGCGAGTTGGTTCGCCCCCTCGAGAGGATTCTTCCACGGTCGGCGACGTCCCCGGACGCCGTGCTGAAGAAACCCGGGCAGAGGGCCGTCCTGTCGTTCGCGGCCCCGCCATCCACCGGGGTTCTTCGCGGTCGGCTGGCTCCCCGCATTCTCGAGGTGGGCGGCGGCGTGAGGAGTCACCTGCCCGTGGCCGTGGACGTCACGTCGCCGGGGTGCGAAGTTCATCAGCGGTGGATGATCGTTTTGAAAAGCGGCCGTCCCCAGCGTTTCGCCAAGCCTCTTCCCGCGGATCTGTGGGGGCGATCTCTCGACATAGCGATCGAGCCCGTCGTGACGGGGCCCTTGCTTCGCATGGCTCCGGGGAGCCTCGTCCTTTTCGGACGGGAGCGTTCCTTGTGGTCGGAAGTGCTGCGTGGCGGGCTGGCGGCCGCCGCCGCGGCAGCGGTCCTCGGAGCGATGACCCACTATGGCCGGGTTTATTGGAGCCTGGGCTCTTCCCTTCTTCTCGGGCTGGGACTGATCGTCCTCGCCACCTCGGTGGAAGCTCTCGAGGGAGGCGCCTTGGCGACGATCCCTTGGGCGCGAGGGATCGTCTCGGCGGCGAGCATCTTGCTCCCGGATCTCGGCCACGGGGATGCCGCCCAGGCCCTGGGACGGGGATGGGCCCTCGGCTGGGGGCCTCTCGCGATGGCGGCCTTGCGCCTTCTCGGAACGAGCGTTGTCCTTGGGCTTTGCTTGGGCGCGTGGGAGAGCCGTGGAGGGCGGCGATGAGAAGTCTTGCCATGTGGGGACTCATTCTTGGGCTTTTCGCCGGCTCGGCCTTCTTGCGGGTCCGGTTCACCGAGATCCCCAAGGAGAGGACGACGGCGCCCGATCCCGTTCTCCAAGCCCCCAACAGCGTCTTCGGTCTGTTTTTCCTGGGCGCGTTCAAGCCTCTCTACATGGAGTATCTTTGGGAGGAGGCCTCACGGGCCCAGGCCGAAGGACGGGTCTGGGACTTGCTGGAAGCCTTTCAGCGCTTGAGTGAGCTCGAACCTTCTGACGTGCATTTGGCGTGGTTCCAGGTGAAGACGCTCGCCTTCGACATAGCGCAGCGGGAATCGGATCCGTCCCAACGTTGGCAGCTCTATCTCCGGGCTTTGAAGTGGCTCGATCGAGCCGTGGCGCGCCGCCCCGACACCTTCGTTCTCGAGGAACTCCGCATCCGCATCCTGTTCCAACTCATCGGGCGGGATCGGGAAATGTCGCGGCGGTTTCTCGATCGATTCCGAGTCTCTCCCCTCGAGGCGGCCCTGGAGCGCGCCGGCGTGCTGCATTCCCGCTGGCCCCGGAATTCGGTGGCGTTCTTCCTCTACCGACGTTGCGCGGAGGAGGCCACCGAATGGCTCTTGAATCGTGGACGGATCGGGGCCGCGGCGGCGTGTTACGAGGATCTGGCTCGTCTCGACGCCGAGGGAAGACGGCTGTTTCCCGAGGACGTCTCCGCCGAGGACATCGTCCGGCATCAATTCTTCGCCGACGCCACACGGACCCTCGGGGAGGTCGCCGATTGGACCGGGCACCCTCCCGTTCTGAAGGATGGGCCACGTCTCGCGGAGCTCCTCTCCCGAGTCGCTCGGGGCATGGAGGAGGGGCTCTTTCACCTTGTCGACGGCGAGGAAACCCAGGATGCAGCCTGGCTCCACGCCCTGGTCGTTCGCACGGTTCGGTTGCTCCAGGCCCAGGCGATTCTCAAAACCCCGGCGGGCGCCTTGCCCATCCTGGAGCCCCTCCGTAGAATCTGCTCCCTCGCCGAAGGCCGATTGGGGCCTGGAACGCCTTATTATTCCAAGAGTTACGTTGATGAGCTCGGAGCTTTTCTCCGGCTCGACGACAGGCTCCTGGAAGTGCGACGGGGATCGGGCGAGGTCCCTGTCGATCTCGAGACCGCGTGGTCTCGCAAGCTCGAAACATTGGACCGGATGGTGACGCGTCGCGCGGGACGCAGCGATGGTTTCATGCGAGACCTGCTGGCCTCGCGCGCGCATTGATCGGAACGAGTAGAGGATTGCGGCGGGTCGCAGAACCCGCCCTCCAGGACGAGAAGGACCCATGACCGACAATCTCATCTATCTCGCCGTTGCTGCCCCCGTGGTGGCCTTGGTTTTCGTGATGATTCTCACGAAACGCATCTACGCCCTCTCCGAGGGTACCGAACGCATGAAGGAGATCGCCAAGGCGATCCAGGACGGCGCCGTGGCATTCCTCAAGACGGAATACCGTGTTCTGGCCATCTTCGTCACGGTGATCGCGGTGATTTTGGCGACGTCCTTGGGCGATATCGGCCCAAGAACGGCCATTTCCTTCGTGGTGGGGGCGCTGCTGTCGGCCACTGCGGGATGGATCGGCATGCGGGTCGCCACGAAGTCGGCCGTCCGGACGACGGAAGCGGCGAAGGACTCCCTTTCCTCCGCGCTCGCAGTGGCCTTCAGCAGCGGTAGCGTGATGGGCATGTGCGTCGTGGGACTTGGGCTGCTGGGTCTCACGGGTCTCTACTTGGCGTTCGGGAAGGATCAGCTCGCGATCGAGGCCGTCTTCGGCTTCTCATTCGGGGCCTCTTCCATCGCCTTGTTCGC
>DRQF01000002.1 GCA_011369445.1 Planctomycetota bacterium
CTTCGACGGTCAGGGCAAGTATGCAGCCCTCGCCCCCATCCGCTACCCCGGCCTGGGCGGCCTCCTCGTCCGCAGCCAGTTCTTCTCCCTCACGTCCCCCTTCGCCTCCTCCAACGGCCTGGAGTTCCTCCTTGTGCCATGACCACCGCCCCCCATGCATGTGTCGGTAGGGGACGAGCGGGAGGTCGTCGTTCCAGGAAGGCATGGCGGCTGAAGCCGCCGGTCCAAATCTTGTACGTCGTGCGGCAGGACAAGAAGACGGCGGATGGAAGCACGGGGTGTTGAGCAAGGGGGCGAGGGCGTTGCCAACGAGGGCAAAAAGAACGCCGCCCAGGATTGCTCCTCGGCGGCGGCGGGCATCAATGATGCTCGTGATGATCGCTAACGAGTTCTCGACCTCGTCCGGGCTGGAGTTGATGCAGTCACACGGGGCTAAACGTATCCTGCTGCCCTGAGGCCTTCGAACGTGTCGGCGCTCTCCTTCAGGTCACCCTGACTCTTCTATTCCCGCCTTGTTCTCGGCATCCTCGCGGGCCGCATGAGGATAATTCAAAAAGATTCCTTGGGCGTGGTCTCGCGAATCCTGCGACGGCGAGATAAACACCTGGGTTCAAGTCACTTGCGAAGGAATCTCGGCCACAAGGATCGCATTCAGAGATGATCCAGGAAGCGGATCAGGGGAGAATCGGGGGCATCCAAGAGGATGGCGCGCCGGATGCGAATGAGCCCTGACCTCGGATGGACGTCAAAGATCTCCCCCAGCACGGTCAACCCGGCGACGCGGCGGGCCCCGGAAGGGATCTCACCCGATTCGAGTCGGTGGAGCAGGACACCCAGATCCCTCGAATTCCCCATGTGGCGGGCGAGGTTCCAACCGATGGCCTCCAGACGCGAGGCATTCCTCTCCGCCGTGAGGGCACGGATACTCCGCAACGCGGGTCGAAGGGAAACGGCCGTTGCGGATGGGTCGCGACGTGGGGGATTCGATCGCCCCGCCGCCAAGACGTCGGACTGGAGGGCGCCATCGCGGACCGCCAGGGCAAGGCGGAGAGCCCGACGCGGTCCCGACCCCAGCCAAGGGATGCGCGTGACCGCCCTCACCTTCCGCTGCAAGACGACGGACCAGGGACGGTTTTCCGTGAAGGAAAGAGCCAGACTCGCCGCCAGGAAGACGTCGCGCGGCGTGGACTCGGGATGAAACACCAAGTCCAAGAGCGCACCGTCCGCGGGGGCGCCGAGCAGCCCCAACCCCAAAGCCGCCGCTGCGCGAATCCTGGGTGAAATCGGGCCGTCTTCCCCCAGAAGGGCGCGCCCCACCCCCTTGTCGCCGGCGAGATCCTCCAGAAACGGACGGAGATGAGGGCGTTCGAGTTCCGCCAATGCGAGCACGAGCCCCACGGCTTCGTCCTCGGTCGCCCCCTCCAGATCGGCGAGGAGAGCGCCCTTGATTCCCGCGGCGTCCATGCGGGCGAGCGCGACAGCGGCAACCCCTCGCTCCCGAGACGACCCGCATTCCATGACCCGCCGCAACAACGTCACGGCGCGCCGACGCCCCATGAGATCCTTGAAAGGACTCCTGCGCGGAGGCCGCAGGCGACGGGCCAGGGCGCTCGATCCTCCTCCCCCCGAAACCGAGGCTCCGCGATCAGACGGCGACGACTTGGCCACGGCGACGAGACGAGGCTGGGACTGCCCAGGGGCCTCGGAAAGCACCCCCAAGGCGGCGCCCCCCATCAACAGGGTCGCCATCCCTATCAAGAGTGCGCCCATTCGTCTCGTCTCATTCACTGGTCGCCTACGATCCTTTCTCTTCCTCTCCCGCGCAGGCGCTCACGGGCGCCTTCCTCGACGCAATCGCCGGGCCAAGCCCCTCATGAAATCACAACCCTGTTCCAGATCAATAACTTAGAGAAGATTCGCCCCAGACCATCCCGTGAAAGACACCGGCCATGCGGCGTTTTCGCTCGATCGGATGACACGATCGGGCGCAAAGGCTCGTCCGGGCGAGAAAAACCCTTTTCCCCCTCCCTTATCGACCTCTCCCCCCTCTTCGCCGGAGACCGAGATCCTGCAAACTCGCAAGTCATTGAAATTCTTCCACTTGTGACGATTCCAGGCACGCCTCCGATCGAGACTCGACCTTGCCTCCCAGCCGCCGTTCCCCTAAAACACAGGGTCGGTCGGCCCGGGATGGAGAGTCCGTCATCAACGAGACGCAGCGCAAACCCGCCTGGTTGAAGATCCGCCCCCCCTCGGGGGCCCGCTACAACCGCATCAAGGGGCTCAGAGAAGGGCTTTCCCTCGCCACGGTCTGCGAGGAAGCCCGCTGCCCGAACCTCTCGGAATGCTGGGGAGCGGGCACGGCGACCTTCATGATCCTGGGCGATACCTGCACCCGCGCCTGCCGTTTTTGCAACGTCAATACGGGCAACCCACACGGCTGGACCGACCCCGAAGAGCCCTCCAAGCTCGCTGAAGCGGTCTCCACCATGGAACTCAGCTACGTCGTTTTGACCATGGTGGATCGGGATGACCTCGACGACGGAGGCGCCGACCATGCAGCGCTGTGCGTCGAAGCGCTCCGACGCGCTGATCCGCATCTCAAGGTCGAGATGCTGGCCGGCGACTTCCGCGGGGAGCCTTCCGCCATCGCCCGCGTCGCCCGATCTGGTTGCGAGGTCTTCGCCCACAACTTGGAATGCGTCCGCCGCCTCACTCCCACGGTTCGCGATCGTCGCTGCGGCTACGACCAGTCCCTGGGGGTGTTGAAGACAGCCAAGGACCTTGCTCCCGACGTGGTGACCAAGTCCTCGCTCATGCTGGGACTCGGTGAATCGGACGCGGAGATTCGCGAAGCCATGGAGGATCTGAGGGCGGCCGGCGTGCAGATCCTGACCCTCGGCCAATACCTGCGTCCCGCCCCCCGCTTCCTCCCCGTGGATCGCTACGTGACGCCCGAGGAATTCACTCACTGGAAAGATGTCGCCCAAGAGTTGGGCTTCGACTTCTGCGCCTCCGGCCCCTTGGTTCGCAGCTCCTATCGAGCGGGCGAGGTCTTCCTCGAAGGTTTCCTGAAAGCCCGCGCCCAGACGTCGGGAGATGGGGAGGGCCTATGAACCCAAAGCCGCCTTCCACCACAACACCGCAACAGGGCGACCCCCGCCTGCTGGAAATCCATCGCTTGGTGCGCATCGCCCAGGAATTAGATCGCGCCCTCGCGCCACGGATGGCCGGACCGCGGGGACGCCCGTGGCTCGCGGACCCGAGAGTGGAACCCGCGATCCTGGGTGCCCTCAGTCATCTCGGCCCCCAGGACGCCATCTTCCCGAATCGTCGCAGTCTCGCACTTGCGTTGCTGCGCGGTTGGGCTCTCGAGGACCTCACCGCAGCGATCCTCGAGCGGGGCCCCCACGCCAATCCCGTCCCCTTTGGCGAGGCCGGCGTCCCCGAGCTCGGCCTGCAACCCGCCGCCCTCGTGCAGCCCACGCGTCCTCTCGAAGCCGTGGGCTACGCCCTCGGCGCGAATGCAGACGTGGTGACGGCCGCCGTCCTCGGCGACGCCCATCTGACGGAAGGCCCACTCAACATGGCGCTCGCCATGGCGAGCGCCCACAAGGCCCCCTTATTCTTCGTGGCTCTCCGCGAGGAGGGCGGCCACCCGGCTTTCGCCCCCTTGGGGGAAGGCTTCGGATGGATCAACGCCACCGTGGCGGGAACCGATGCGCTGGCCATCGTCCAAGCCGCCGAAGGACTCACGCGGCGACTCCGCGAAGAGAACCGGCCAGCTCTCCTGGAAATCCTGGTGTCCGGAGACTCTCCCGCCAGCGCCCTCGGCCGCGCTCTTCGGGAAGCGGGGGTGCTCGACGACGACCTGGATGCATCCATCCTAGAGGCCGTCCGGGCGGACGTCCGAGCAGCCATCGACGCCGCGCTGGCTCTGCCCGCCCGCTCGAAAGAAGTGACCGAGATCTTCGAATCCTGCCCGAAGAGCGATGCTCCGCCCAACCGGTCGCGAGACGCCTGGCTGCGCTTCGGCCGGGAATACGGGGGAAGCGAGGACCCAGACGCCTCTCACCTGGCCTTCGGAGGGCACGGTTCATGACGACACTCGGACGCGCCGTCCAAGAGGCCCTCGGCAAGGTCTTCGAGAAGGACCCGAAGGCCGTTCTCCTCACCGCCGACGCTCAGCGAGGGGGGCCATTCGGTCTCACAAGGGATCTCGCGAACCGCTTCGACGACCGGCGCGTCATCGACGTGCCCGCTGGCGCCGCGGCCCGGGCGGCCGTTGCCCTGGGGCTCGGCCTCGCGGGCCAACGCCCCATCGTGGAAATGCCTCTGGGCGAGGAGATCCTGGAAGCCCTTCCCACTCTCGCCCGCGCCGGACGCGTGAGCTGGGAGAGCTCTGGCAAGCGCGCGTGCCCCATGGTCCTTCGCATCCCTTCCGGTCCCTCCCACGGCGCGGGGCCGGGTCTGGCGTCCCACGCCGCCCGCCATCTGGCGGCCTTGCCCGGCTGGGTCGTGGGATCGGTGGCGACGTCCGCGCAAGCCCGGGCCTGGCTCGAGTGGGCCTGCACATCGTCCACACCGGTGGCGCTGCTGGAATCCCGTGATGCCTATGGCGTGGACGTTCTCCCCGCCGAGTCATCCGTACACGAACCCTGTCGAGCGCGATGCCTGCGAGAAGGCACCGACATCACGTTGATCGCCTGGGGCGACGCGTTGGGAACGGCATGCTCGGCCGCGGATGCCGCCTCGGAACGCGGCATCTCGACGGCGCTATGGGATCCGTCCATGCTGTGTCCTTGGGACGAAGAGGCTCTCCTCGCGGCGGTGCGAAAAACGGGCCGCGTCGTCATCGTCGAAGCCGCACCCAAGAACGCCGGGCTCAGTGAGAGCCTGGCCGCTCTGATCGTGGAGCGCGCCGTCGAATGGTTGGAGGGTCCCGTTCTCCGAGTCACTCAGCCGTCGTGCCCCCTGCCGGCGACTGTCGCACCCGAATCATGTCTGACCGTGGGCGCCGTCACGGCCGCCGTGGAACAAGTCATCCAATTCTGAGAAAGAAGGACGTACCGTGTCTTTTGAATTCAAACTGCCCGACCTCGGCGAAGGCGTTGCCGAGGGAGAGATTGTCGAATGGAAGGTCCAGGTGGGAGACCAGGTCGAGGAAGACCAGCCTCTCGTCGAAGTGATGACGGACAAGGCCACGGTGGAGATCCCCTCCCCGTCGTCCGGGGTCGTGGAGAAGATCCTGGCCGAACCGGGGGCCGTGGTCCCCGTGGGCGAGGTGCTGGTGGTCATCGGCGGTGAAGGGGCCCCCACCCCCGCGCCGGCCCCGCGCGAAGAGAGCCCCGCGCCCGCGGCGCCCGAACCCGCCCCTGCTGCCCCCGCGGTGCCCGTCGCCCCAGCGCCCGCGAAGGCCGACGACAAGGTTCTGGCCACGCCCGCCACGCGCAAGCTCGCCCGCGACCTGGGCATCGACATCAACCAGGTGACGGGGACGGGGCCACGGGGCCGCGTCACCAAGGATGACGTCCGCCTGTTCCAGGCGCCGACGACCGCGACGCCCACGGCCCCCGCGGCGGCGGCGGCGCAGACGAGTCCCGCCGCGCCCCTCGTCGAAGCCGGAGCAGTGGAACGCATCCCATACCGGGGTATCCGGAAGAAGATCGGCGACCAGATGGTCAAGAGTGCCTTCAGCGCCCCCCATTTCACACTGGTCGAAGAGGTCGACATGACCGCCATCAACGAGCTCCGCAAGGGGGTGAAGGAAGAGTCCGCGCAACGCGGCGTCAAGGTGACGTTCCTGCCCTTCATCATGAAAGCACTCATCGCCGCGCTGAAGCAGCACCCGACCCTGAATGGTCGACTGGATGAGGAGAATGGCGAGATCCTGCAATTCTCCGACGTCCACATCGGCTTTGCCTTGGACACGGACCGCGGTCTCATGGTGCCCGTGATCAGAAACGCCCACCGCCGCAACGTCTTCGAATTGGCGAGTGAACTGCAACGCCTGAGCGGCGCCGGTCGCGACGGATCGATCACCCGCGAGGAACTCAACGGATCGACCATTACCATTACGAGCGCGGGGTCGATCGGCGGTCTGTTCGCGACGCCGATCATCAACTACCCGGAGCTGGCGATTCTCGGCGTCTACCGCATCGAAGACCGTCCCGTCGTCATCGACGGCGAGATTCGCGTGCGCAAGATGATGTACCTGTCCATCACGCTGGATCACCGCATCATCGATGGTGCGGAAGCCGCCCGATTCATGAACACGATGAAGCGGCTTCTCGGAGATCCCACCCGGCTCCTCCTGGAGGGTTGAGCATGAGCAAGAGCACGCAAGCGGTCGTCCTGGGCGCCGGCCCCGGTGGCTATGTCGCGGCCATCCGCCTGGCGCAAAGGGGAGTGAAAACCATCCTCGTGGAGAAGTCCCGCGTCGGGGGCGTCTGCCTGAATCGGGGATGCATCCCGTCGAAGGCCTTCATCCATGCGGCGAAGGTCGTCGAGCACATGCAACACGCCGAGACCATGGGAATCTTGGCTGACAAACCCCGCATCGATCTCGCGCGCACGAAGGCCTGGAAGGATTCCATCGTCCAACGCCTCACGGGGGGCATCGGCGTCCTGCTGGAGAAGGCGGGCGTCGAAGTCGTCACGGGACGTGGGCGCTTTGAAGATCCCCACACCCTGAACGTGCAGGGAGAAGACGGTGCCACGACGATCCGCTTCGAGCAGGCGATCATCGCCACGGGATCGCGATCGCTGGAGATCCCCCCCTTCCCTTACGACCGCAAAAGGATCATCTCCAGCACCGAAGCCTTGGACCTGGAGGACGTCCCCAAGCGACTCTGCGTGATCGGTGGTGGAGTGATCGGGTTGGAGATCGGCATGTATCTCCATCGCTTCGGCGCCGAGGTGACCGTTGTCGAAATGATGGATCAGATCCTCCCCGGGATCGATGCGGACATCGTGAAGACACTCAGTCGCGCGCTGAAGAAGCGCAAGATCAAGGTGCACCTGAATGCGCGCGCGGAGGGCTTCGAAGACGACGGCGACGGCATCAGAGTCAAGGTGACCACCGACAAGGGCAAGACGCTCGATATCCCCTGCGACAAGGTTCTCGTTTCCGTGGGGAGGCGCCCGAACACGGAAGACTTGGGCTTGGACCTGGCGGGCGTGCAGGTGGGCGAACGGGGCTTCATCCCGGTGGACGCCCAGCTCCGCACGTCCACACCCCATATCTTCGCCATCGGCGACATCACGGGTGGTGCGTTGCTGGCCCACAAGGCTTCCAAGGAGGGCCTGGTGGCGGCAGCAGTCATCGCAGGTGATGACGAGGTCTATGACGTCCGCGCCATGCCCGCCGCGGTCTTCACCGAACCGGAGATCGCCACCGTGGGTCTGACCGAAGATGAAGCGGTGTCCAAGGGGCATTCGGTCCGCGTGGGGCGATTCCCCTTCTCGGCTCTCGGCAAGGCCCTGACTTGCGGTGAGACGGAGGGTTTCGTGAAAATCGTGGCGGACGCCGAGGACGATCGGATTCTGGGCGTCCATATCATCGGCCATGCGGCATCCGATCTCATCAGCGAAGCCGCCGTCGCCATCGAAGCTGGATTGTGTGCCGAGGACCTCGCCTTGACGGTCCATCCCCATCCGACGATGGGCGAAAGCTTGATGGAGGCCGCCGAAGCGGTTCATGGGATGGCCATCCACATTCTCAATCCGTGATCGAGGCGGAGGCGGGCATGGGCGATAGGGGCAACTCTCCAAACACACGGGTCCGCTGGTTGGGCCGGGTGAGCTACGAGGACGCCCTGACGCTCCAACAAGAACTCGTCAATCGTCGGGCGAAGAATATCGAGCCCGATCACCTGTTGCTGTTGGAGCATCCGCCTGTTTACACCATGGGCCGCAGCAGCCGCCTCGAAGAGGTCCCCAACGACGGCACGCCGGTCATTCAGGCGTCGCGCGGAGGCAAGATCACCTGGCACGGCCCGGGTCAGCTCGTCGGGTACTGGATCCGCAAACTCGAACCCGGCGCACGGGATCTTCACGCTCACCTGCGCCTGATCGAAGACCGCCTGATCGAAGTCTTGGGAAACTTCGGCTTGAAGGGCGAACGCCGACCGGGGTGGACGGGGGTGTGGTGCCACGGGAAAAAGGTGGCCTCCATTGGCGTAGCCGTAAGGAGCTGGGTGACTTACCACGGGTGGGCCCTCAACGTGGACGTGGATCGCCGAGGCTTCGAGTCCGTCCGGCCCTGCGGCCTGTCGCCGGCGGTCATGACTGATCTTCGAAGCCTACTGGGGGGACAGCGCACTTCGGTGGCGACCGTGGCGCACGCAGCCGCACGCGCATTTGCCGGCGAGGGCACAGCGAAGCTCCCCTGCGAACTCCCCCTCCCCACTCAATAAAAACCCAAGGACTTTGACCTGGGGGTCCGTTCCTGTATAAAAACTCGTGGCCGGGGAACCATGCAAGACTGAGGCCCCCGGAACGACGCGTCGGACAACTCGAACGCAGTTTGCCAGAATCGGTTGACAACCCTTGATCGAACCCCCTCGGGGAGATTCGCCCCCCCATGGCGCGGTCCTTTGGGCCGCGGACATGAGGAGCGAGGTCTCTCGCCGTGTTCTTAATTTTTTCCTCTGGAGGAATCTTCAACATGAAGCTTGGATTCAAGTTTACACTCACAGCGGCCGTCGTCGCCGTCGCGCTCAGCGGAACGCTTTCCGCTCAGTTCGACACGGACGGCCCGAACGCCGCGCTCACCATCAACGGCAACTCGCCGGACGTGGCGGACCCGGCCGGACACAACGTCAACGTCGCCCTCCCCGGCAATCTCGTTCTCGAGATCACCTCGGGCGCTAATCCGCAGGTCGGCGTCATTCTCATGACCAGCTTGGTCGATCCCACCGGCGCCGTCGTGGCCACCCCCTGGGGCGGCAGCGTCGACATCGGCAGCTCGACGCCTCCCCCCATCAGCAACGTGACGCTGGTGGGCGACGGCGTCGGCCTGACCGTCAACCCGGTCACCGACCCCTTCTTCGCCACGGACAACGGGAACGCCGTGCTCGGCACGCCTCCCACGTTCCTGCTCGCGTACTCCGCGGGGACGGCTTTCAATGGCGTCCACATCGCCTTCCAGGGCATCATCCAAGAGCCCACCGTGCCTCCCTTCTTCTTCGACAACACCCAGGCGGGTGACGCCAACTTCCAGGTCGGCCAACAGTTCATCGCCCTCACCGGCGATGATGGCAGCGTCAACATTCCGCTGGTCGCGGGCCATGTCTTCAACTTCCACGGCGTCGCGTACCCCGACATCTGGGTGAACGGCAACGGCTTCATCAACTTCGCCGCCCAGACCACCCTTGGCGGCGGCGGTTTCAACAACGACGACGTGGCCGCGGTGAACGCCGAGCCGGCCATCTTCCTCGGTCTGTGCGACTGGTCGCCCGACGGGAATAACATCACCGACGGCGTGCTCTATGACGAAATCGGAACCACGCTCACCATCCGTTACGGCGATCCCGTCACGACGAGCTTGGGGAGCATTCCTCACTTTTTCGACACGGACGCCAACACCTTCGAAGCCATCCTCGAGACGGACGACGGCATGGGCGGCAACCCCTTGGAAGGTCAGTTCACCATCAACACGACCATCCTCGATCCCGCGGCGGTGACCGACTTCGGAAACGGCCTCGTCGGCCACACCCCCGGCGGTGCCGTCATCGCCGGCGGCGCGTTCGACGTGAACCTCCGCACGGCCGTTCAGACCGGCCTTGCCAACGAAGCCCAGGTCGAAGAGCATGATTTCGACGGCACCGCGGCGACCCTTCTGGGCTACGACGGCTTGGGCTCGCCCCGCGGATACAACCAGTACACGCTCAACTGGAATGGCAACTCCGTGCAGTTCCTGCCCACGACCGCGGTCGTGACGGGCGACTCTGGCTACACCAGCATTCCGCTGGGCCCGACGCCCCCCGACGACGCCCAGGGCATCAGCGTGGGCTCGCTTTCGTCCGCGGGTGGCGAGACCATCGAGGTCACTGGTTCCTTCTTCGGGTTCGATCCTACTGGCTCCGGCGCCGGCACCGTCGTGTTCGATCCCGCCGGCCTCCAAGGCGGCCCCTTCCCGGCGTCCATCGTGGGCATCCTGGACGACACGGCCTCACAGCCGCTTTCGATCCCGAATGCCGGCGCGTTCCCGCAGCACCGTGACATGCAGGCTTTGCAGATCATCACCCCCGTGTTCACGAACACCGGCATGCATGACCTCCAGGTGAACTTCGCCAGCGGCGCGACGTTCACCATCCAAGTGAGCGTCACCGCGCCGGGCATGATCGTCCAGAGCTTCACCCTTGCGGATGACGGCTTCATGACGGTCCCGACCACGGTTCCGGTGAGCTACTACGGCACCATGTACAACCAGGTGATCCTGAACTCCAACGGCTTCGTCACCTTCGTCCAGGGTTCCGGCGACTTCAGCGAAACCATGGCCGAGTTCTTCGACGGAGTTGCCAACGGCGTGGACAACCCGATGGCGGCCCTCTACTACTCGGACCTCAACCCCGGTGGCACCGGCAGCGGCGCCACCTACGACGTGGTCGAGGACACGGTCAACATGACGGTGCAGTGCCAGTTCAACAACCAGATCCACTGGAGTTCGAACGAGACTGCCGGTAGCTTCAACGTGACCTTCGACCTCCTCGGAACCGTCGCGGGTGCTGCAGGCTCGGTCATCTTCGACCATTCCGGTTTCCTCCCCGCCACCCTCGCCACCGACGACGGCATCACCGGCGTCTCCGACGGTGACGCGAGCCTCACGGCCGCGGGCACGGACACCGACCTCACCGCAACCGGCGGTCTGGGCGGCGCTCAGGGCGCCTACGTCTCGCCTGGCAACAACGACTCCGTCGGCGAGCTCACACTGGCGAACAGCCCCGTTTCTTGGACGAGCCCGCTGACCTTCCTCGAGTCCGGTTCGGGTCTCTGGGTGATCCTCTGATCGTTCAGGACGCGCACCTCCCTCGGGACGGTGACTGATCCAGGGCGTCGCGGCTTTGTCGCGGCGCCCTTTTTTTCGACCGAGCCCCACCATCGAGATCCCCTTTCCGCCCCAGTGCCACCTTCTTAGAATCCTCCGCCCCGAGAGTCGCAAAACCTTCGATCTCGACGGGGTCTCGACCGAACGGTCGTCCGAAAACACCAAGTGGACGAGGACGTCCACGGCCCACGGACAAAACGACGTCCACGCTCCGGAGGAGTGCTTCCATGTCTCGACTCGATACGCCCGAAAATGCTCGGTGGCGGCAAACGGCCCGCGACATCGCCGAGAAGGTGATCCGTCCACTTTCCAAGAAGTACGATGAACTCCAGGAGTATCCCTGGGAGATCAAGGACGCCCTTGCCGAAGCGGGGTTGATGGGGGTCTGGATTCCCAAGGAATACGGCGGACAGGCTGGCGAGACACCCGTCTTGGATCTGTGCATCGTGGTGGAAGAAATCTCGCGCGCAGACCCCGCCATTGGGGTCCTCTACGCCGTCAACGCCCTGGGATCGTTTCCCATCCTCGTGGGAGGCACGGACGAACAGAAGAAGCGATTCCTTCCCGAGATCGCTGCCGGGCGAAAGCTGGTCGCGTTTTGTCTTTCCGAGAAAACGGCCGGATCGGACGCCCAAGGTCTCAAGGTCCGCGCCATCAAGGATGGCGAAGAGACGTGGAGCATCCACGGCGAGAAGAAGTGGACCACGAACGGCGGCGCCGCCGATATCTACACCGTGTTCGCCGTGACCGATCCGACGAGCCGTTCCCGCCGCATCTCAGCCTTCTTGGTCGAGAAGGACATGGAGGGCTTCTCTATCGGCAAGGTCGAGGACAAGATGGGGATCCGAGCGGTCCCCGTGGTCGAAACCGTCTTCGACGGCGTCAAGGTCGGCAACGACCGCCTCCTGGGCGGTCGACCCGGCATGGGATTCCGTCATGCCATGATGACCCTCGACCGCGCCCGCCCGGGCGTTGCGGCTCAGGGCGTCGGATGCGCCCAGGGCGCCCTCGAACTCGCCACGGTGTATGCCATGCGTCGCCAACAGTTCGGCAAGTCGATCTCCGGCTTCCAAATGGTCCAGGAAATGCTGGCCAACATGTCCACGAAGACAGAAGCGGCCCGCCAACTCGTCTACTACTGTGCTCGCCAACTCGACGCGGGACTGGACAACACGACCCTCGTCGCCGCCCAAGCCAAACTCTATGCGACGGACGTTTCCATGGAGGTCACCACGGATGCCGTGCAGATCTTCGGCGGATACGGTTACATGCGAGACTACCCCATCGAGAAGCTCATGCGAGACGCCAAGATCACGCAGATCTACGAGGGGACGAACCAGATCCAGCGGCTGGTCGTGGCGCGCGGACTTCTCAAGGAAGCCGAGAACCTGACCCACCTGAACGCATACATCCCCGAAGAGCACCAAGAGGTCTACGAGGAGTAGACCCGCGCGATCACGTGCCGACGCGTCCTCGATACGGATTCAAGCGAGGACGGAACTGCCGCCGTCGATGATGAGCGTCTGGCCGTGAATCTGCGCGGCGTAACGGCTACAGAGGAACATGACGGCGTTCGCCACGTCGAGGGGCGTCGTCAAGCGGCCTGAGGGCGTGCGTTCGATTGCCCCCCCCAGCATCTCTTCACGGTTCGGGAAATGGGTGAGAGCGTCGGTGTCGACGAGCCCCGCGGACACGGCGTTGACGTTGATGCCGTCCGGGGCCAGCTCGACCATGAGGTGGCGGATCATGCTCTCGAGGGCGCCCTTCGAGGCGCCAACCGCAAAATAGTTGGGCAAGGCTCGCGTGGCGCCCAGCGATGAGACGGCCACGATCTTGCCCCATCCCGCATTCATCAGTCGAACGGCCCCCTGGGCCAAGGGCAGCAGCGCACCCGCATTGATATCGAGGGTCCAGTGGAGATGCTTCATCGTCATCTCCATGGCGGGCTTCAAGACGCCGGAAGCCGCGTTGGAGATGAGGATGTCCATCCCCCCCCACGCTTCCTCGATGGCCTCGTACATCGCTTCGACCTTGGATTCGTCCGCGACGTTGCCCTTCACCAACAGGTGCCCCTCTCCGAAACCTTCGAGTTCGGAAAGGGCCTCGCTGGCACTGCGTTTGTTGCGCAAATAGTTGATGGCGACCCGTGCGCCCGACTTGGCAAATTCCACCGCGATGGCGCGACCGATCCCCCGCGTTCCCCCCGTCACGAAGACGCGGGCATTGGAGAAGTCGAGACGTTGCAACATCTTGCCGTCGACCGAAGACTGCATGAGGGACCTCCTCTGGAATGAGTGCCGAGGATTCTACGGGCGGTTCTCGATGATTCAAATCGTCGGCGTTGCAGCACATTACCACCCGAGGGGAATCCCCGTCGAGCCGCCTGGGCCAAGCCGCCTACGCGTCCGCCTCGAGATACATCTCGAGCCCCTTCCGCACCCACGCCGGCATGGGCAGCGAAGCGAAGGACGACATGCGAACCAAGACGTTGGTCACGAGCGCACTGGCCGCCGGTTCCCCCCCATCGATGCACCCGACGTATCGCACGTCCATCGACGATCTCCCCATCCGGGCCACCGAAACCGCCATGCGAAGCGTGCTCCCGTACGGGATCGGTCGCATGTAGCGGGTCTCCACGTGAACTGTCGGAAAGCCCAGGTCGTCAGCCTCGAGAAAGGAGGCGTAGGGGCGGGCGAGGGCCTCCTCCATGAAGAGCTCGAAAGCGAGATGACAGTGGTGAAGGAATCGGGGGTAGTAGAGAATGCGCGCCCAGTCCACCTCGCCGAACCCCACACGCCGCTCACAGTGGAAGACCTCCGACACGTCAGACTCCCTCCTTCACGAGGCGCAAGAGGTCTTTGAACTCCGGGCATTTTGAATCGCCTGCGAGCCGGAAGAGAACGCCCTCCACGGTCCACGGGACGACACCCGCTCCCGTCATGCGCTGCAGCCCGATCGCATGGGTGTGGGGCAACCGCGTAGACACGGCATCGGCCACAACGCTGACTTCGTATCCCTGCGCCAACAGATCGATCGCCGTTCCGGCGACGCATATATGAGTCTCGATTCCAGCCAGAACGACCTGATCTCGCTCCGTCTCCCGCAACGCATCGAGGAACGCAGGCTCACCGCAGCACGAGAAGCTGGTCTTTGCCACGACGCGGGCCTCTCCCACCGCGGGCTGAAGGGGGGCAATCGTCGGACCGAGGCCTTGGGGGTTCTGTTCCGTGATGACGACGGGGAGGGACAAGAGGCGAAACCCGCAGAGGAGTGATGTGAGCCGACGTTGAAGGTCCAGGCGTCCTTGCATCAGCGGAAAGAGCTTCTCCTGAACGTCGACCAGAACGAGAACCGTGCGGTCACGCTGCAGGGGTCCATGGTTCGAAGTGAAAGACGGCATGTCCGGCGTTCCTCTCTTCAGGGGGAAGGATTATAACGGGAACATCGATCCTCCGGAGTGACGCCATGGCCCGCATCAAGAACGAACTTTCCTGGTCGCGCACGCGGATCTCGACGTTCGAGACCTGCCCCCGCGCCTACTACTACCAGTACTACCTGAAATGGGGAGGTTGGAACTGGGATGCCCCCGACGACTCCCGCCAGGCCTACTTCTTCACGAAAATGACGAATATCCCCATGCTCGTCGGCTTGGGAGTCCACGAGACGATCCGCGACATGCTGCGAAGTGTTCGGGATACGGGACGGTGTACGATCGAGAACCCGGCCGATCACGTACGCCGAAACATTCTCTCCAAAGTCTGGCGGGACGCGAAGAAAGAACTGTGGCGGAAATCCGCCAAGAACCATCCCCCTGTTTTCGAACTCTACTACGGGTCCGCGCCGTCTCCCGAAGAGCTCAAGCGGGCCGGGGCTCATGCCGCCCGCTGCATCGAGAACTTTGCGAAGAGCGAGCTATTCCGAGAACTCCAGAATGAGGAGCACCGCCGTTGGCTCGCGGTGGACGAGGAGCCCTCCTTCGACGAGTCCTCCAAGCTGAAGTTGGATGACCGAACGATCTGGGCTCTCCCGGACTTCGCACGAGAAAAGGACGGTCATTGCGAGATCTGGGACTGGAAAACGGGGCGCCGGAGCCCTCACGACCAGGCGCAGCTGCTCTCATATGCTCTTTATGCGAGGGACCGCTGGGGCTACGCGCCGGACCGGATTCGGCTCATGGCGTTTTATCTGGCGGACGACGAGATCGGCGAGTACCCGTGCAATGCGGAGGAGTTGGCTGCAATCGAGACGAAAATCCGCGACGACTTCTTACGCATGGAAGAACTCCTCGAGGACAAAGAAAACAACATTCCCCTGAAGGACGTCGAAAGGGCCTTCCCGATGATCGAAAACGGCCCCGCCTGTGAGAACTGTTTCTACAAGGAACTCTGCGGCCGAGGACGTTATGCCGGACCGCCCGCTTCACCGTAGCGTTTGAGCCGGTTGTAAAGGGTCTTCACATCGATACCGAGTATGGCGGCCGCTCGGGTTCGGTTCCAGTCACAGCGCTCAAGAACGGCCAGGATGTGCTTTTTCTGCAGATCAGCCAGGGTCAGGTTCTCCGTCCCGCTCCCCGGATCCAGGGCGATGAGCCGCCGGACGTCTTGTTTCGAGACGATTCCCCCTTTCGCCTGCTCCCCGAGCCTCTGCAGAACCGAGGCGAGCTCATCGAAATCTCCCGGCCAGTGATGCTGCTCGAGAGCACGCATCGCCCCTTGAGTGAGGGAAGGAGCCTGACGCCAGGATGCGAACCACTCGCGGACGATTCGGGGCAGATCGGCCTTGAGTTTGGCCAGGGAGGGAAGAACCCAGATGGGAGGATCGTAGGAAGTCTCCGGAGCCCATCGCGTTCCAAGAATCATCGGTGGCAGATGATCTGCGGCCGCCGTCAGGCGTGTCAACTGCGCCCGGCTGAGAGCCTCGGCTCCTTCGATGTACAGGGTGCCGAAATCTCCGAGAGGTGAGGGTCGCGGAGATTCGATGAGGGCTTCCCACCCCACGACGCGGGCATCCAGGTGAAGCAGGATTCCGCTACGACAGCGTTCGAGATGGATGGCGTGAGCGACGCGCTGGCGCAGCCAGCGAGAGGGGGCGACGAGAAAGAGGAGCGGGTAGGTCGCCGCATCGCGAATCTCGTACGGACCGATGTTGAGAACTTCGAATGCGGAGACCCCTGAATCGGGCCACTCAGCCCGCGCAAGAAGCGGACGGCCTGTGCAAGGGCCGGCCGGAGACTGCCACGTATCCATGAAACGTTCCTCCGTGATGGAGACGACGCTTCGCGCGTCGCCCCCATTCCAGAGTCCGAACGTTGTTCATGGTCCGGTTATTCCCGGTTCCAAGACGGATTTCAGTCCGCCTCGACCTCGAAGCGGTAACCGATGCCCCGAACCGTCACGATGTAGTTGGCGGCTTCCCCCAACTTCATGCGGATGTTGCGGATATGAACGTCGATATTGCGATCGAGGACGTAGACGCCTTCGCCGACGACGTGGGGCAACAGCTCGGCTCGACCGAATGCCCGGCCTGGATGCCGCGCCAGGTAATAGAGCAGCCGGAATTCGGCCAAGGTCAGGTGAACTGACTTTCCCGCCACGCGAACGCCGTAGCGATCGGCGTCGATCTCGAGAGCACCGGCGCGGATCACCCGTCGAGGCGCCACCGTGCTACGGCCCGTGCGCCGAAGAGCCGCCCGGATACGAGCCAGCAATTCCTTGTTGGAGAAGGGCTTGGAGATGTAGTCATCCGCGCCCATGTCCAGTCCGACCACGAGATCGGTTTCATCCGTCAGCGACGTCAACATGATCACTGGGATGTCGGCCGTGGCGACATCCTTGCGAATCCGCCGGCAAACCTCATGGCCGTCGACGCCCGGGAGCAGGATGTCCAACAGCACGATGTCGACGCCACCTTGGCGAACACGTTCCAGGGCCTGCTCGCCGCTGGCGCACCAGTCCATGCGAAACCCCTCCTTTTCCAGGGTCATGCGCAGAACTTCGGCGATGTCCGGTTCGTCTTCCACGAGAAGAACGACTTTCTTCTTCGTGGCGGTTCTCTTCCTCGTTGCCAGCATATTCATTCCTCGATCTCGTCTGGGAGGATTACGATCAGATCAGCCTCGTCGCGGCTCAGGGTTCGTCGAGCTCCGACGAAGTCACTCACTGGGCATATCATAAGGATCCCGAAAGTTTCGTCCAGGGTCACCCTGGGGTCTTTGCCCACCTCAAGGTGGCCTTCCACGGCTCGGGCAGACGCCCGGCCGCCTCCATCGGCTCCAGCAGGCGCTCCACTTCCCTCTTGTTCCCCAAGGCGTGCAGAACGATGAGATAGGTCTCCAGAGTCGCCAGATTGTCCGGATGCTCTTCATGAGCCCGGGCCAGCATGAGGGCGGCGGCGGGCGCCTTCCCGGAGAGGAATAGGGCCAGGCCCAGGTTGTGAAGAAGGTTCGGAGCTTCCGGATCCTGGGCGAACACCCGGCGGAAGTACTCCACCGCGAGCTCCGCGTAAAGGCGTGATGAGGGGAGCGAGCGAAAACGCTCTGCTCCCGTGAGGTACATGTGCCCCAACCGCAGAAACGCCTCCTCGGACCAAGGGGCTTCGGACGCGGCGGACAGGGCTGCCAGCTGAAAGCGGTCTTCGTGTCCGAGGTGGGCTTCGCAGGTGGCGGCCCCCACCAGCATGCGATAGTTGGGCCCGTCGGCGCGGAAGGCCTCTTCCTCAAAAAGAGCGAGGCTTTCTTTGTACTTGCCCTGCTCGAGCAGAGCCATCGCTTCCGGTTCGCGGGAGCCGATGGTGGGCTCTCGTCGACCGGGCGACGTGCAGGCTGCGAGAGCGAAACAGGCCAAGGAGAAAAAAGCGACCCGGATCATGATGTCATTGGACGCCGTCGAAGCGTGTTTAGCAAGTGATTCTCCATGGAATGCGCGGACTCAATGGTCGGACTCCGACTTCCCCCCCTTCGATCGAGCTGGGGCCGAAGGTCCACCAGGCCCCGTGGCGAAAAGCCGCCCCCCGCCGGCAATCAAGAACATGAGTTGGGCCGGCACCGAGAACACGAGCCACCAAGCGACGAGAAATCGACGAATTCCCGAGGGTCTCCAGGTGGAGAGCCCCCCCCAAGGATCCGCGATACGGTCTTTCTGACCAATCTCGTCGATGAACGCCTGGAAACTGATGTCCCGGTCGCGGAGGAAGTCGGAGAGGAAGTGCCCGAGCCCTTCTCGAAGGACATGGAGGTCCCCGAGAGGCGACACGGCCAACGCAAGCAGAACGACACCCATCCATCGGCCGGTGTTCCACCGGCGCCAGCGCAGTACGGCAAGGACGATGAGAAAAAGGAATAGCACGGTTCGGAGAAGCAGCCCCCGCTTCAGGGATCGCCACAAGGGGTAATTCCGATAGGCATCCAGAGGCATGCGCGCCAGGACCTCCATGGAGAGTTCCTGAAGCACCCGAGGGCTGCGCCCCAGATCGCGGGCGGGATCCCCTAAGCGTTCCCGCCACTCTCGAACCCGGTCCGAGGAACGTCCCTCCAACCATTCGTTCCTGGCAAGGAGAGTCAGATCGTCGACGAATGCCAACGCCAAGGAACTCAAGGCCCCTCCGGCCGCATAGAGGACCAAAAGGAGCAGCACTCCATTCCGAAACCTCCGCTTTGCGGCCGACTCACGAGGAGAGTCACTTCCCGGAGTTCTTGGAATCTCCGGCGGAGGCATGGCTCGGCTCTCCCTGCTTCAAGACCGCGTTCCTCACGTCACTGAAAAGCCTCATGGCGGCGAGAAGAGTCCGCGGATGGCGCTCACGGATGGCCTTCAGACAGGGCTTGTAGGTGTACTCCAGCTGATTTCTCTGCGTCTTCTCGTAACCGATGACCGCCGGATTCGGCGTGTCTCGGCCCCAGGATTCGACGTACCAGCCCTTCTTGTCCTTGCGCAGAACGACCTCGACATCCCGTTCGATATGCAATCGATCCACGAATCGGACCAGATAGACCCGGCGATCGACGGAGGCCTCGGGCAGTCGCCCGACCAGCTGTACGTTCTCGAGAACCGACACGGCGCGGCGCCAGTCCTCCTCCATCCTCGTCAAGCGGCGGTCGTCTGCCTCCTCGGGGTAGAGTTCCCGAAACACCCCCACCACCTCCTTTTGGATCTCCCCGATACGAGCGGCCGCCTTGTAGAAGAGCCGTAATTCGCCTCGAGTGATCGGAATGAGGGCCGTCGGGTCGCGCTCCTTCATGGCACGCACCCAAACGCGAATCACGTGGTCCGGTCCTGAGCTTGTGGCCCCGCCTTTCGACTTCGGCGGTGAGCGGTCGCAGGCCACGAAGAGCACGACTCCGCAACAAAACAACGCCCCGAAGATGATCGCGAACGGACGCTCGAACATGAAAGACTCCGTCTCAGTTCCCGGCTTGTGTCCATCCTATCGGAGATTCCGAGGCGCCACCATATGAAGAAACTCTCGGACAGCACCACAATCATATGACTCGAAAGGAGTTACGACTCCGAAAGCACTGATCTGTTTCCATGCCACCGCAGGAGGTTCCCCCTTGTGATGCGGCGATCCTGGGACACAATAGCCCTCGTCTGGCACTGGATCGGAGAGTTGTCGTGGCCAAAAAAGGCAAAAAGGGGATGGCGCGGGAGTACGTCTGGCTCAAATGCACCGAGACAGGCGATCTGAATTACCGCACCAGCCGCAACAAGAACAACATCGAAGGGCAGCTGAAACTCAAGAAGTTCTGCCCCCGCCTGCGCAAGCACACGGACCACGTCGAAGTCCGCAAGTGATCCTTCGCGGGCCCGCGCGAGGACGGACCCGGCCACGAACCTTGCCTCAGTTCAAAGTCGGGTCGATGGGTGCCTTGGCGAGCAACGCAAACGTCCCTCCCAAACCTTCGAGGTGATGAGCCCAGCTCTCGAGACCTCCCACCTCGAACGGAAGCAAATCCGGACAATCCGTCACGATCCAATCATTGCGAGCGAGTTCGGACTCCAGCTGCCCTCCGCTCCACCCCGAGTATCCGGTGTAGAGCCTCTGCCGCGGCGGGTTCATCGTCGCGCAGAGCCCTTTGAGACGTTCGAAGGAATCGACGTCCGCGGCGAACCACAGACCGTCTCCGACCTGCTCTCCCCCCACTCCCTCGCGATCGTGAAGAATGAACACAGCCTCGGGTTGGACGGGGCCCCCGCAACGTAGCGCCTCGTCCGGGGATGCCCCCGCGAAATCGGGAAAGGCTTCCCGCACGGGAATCTTGCCTGGACGATTCAGAATGAGCCCCAGCGCCCCTTCGGCGGAATGCTCGCAGAGCAAGACGATGGACCGCATGAACGTCCCCTCCACAAGATGAGGGCCCGCAATGAGCAGCTTACCCTTGAGTGACTCAGGCATGTCCCAACTCCCCAGACGGTCACGGCCATCGCTGATCCATCTTCGTGGAGTATAACGCCCCGTTGAAGGCGATTCAGCGCACCCGCGGTGGGTGTGCCCCCGCGAGTCCCAAGGAGACTAAGCGCCGTCAGAGGCGGAACCAGCGGGTTCGCTCCAGCTCGATGGTCCTGATCTCCAGGCTGTCGGAGCACTCGGCCTCAACGCTCCACCCTCTGCGTCCCCGGTCGACCTTCAGGACCCTGAGCTTTCGGCGGCCGACGCGAATCCAATCGCCCCGTCTCAGCGGAGGCGCCTCCCCCGATTCGTCGCAGGGCATGTTCCGACCGCCCCCTCCATGATGGCGAAACTTGATCAGGTCGATGGACGACCCGCCCAGGCAGACGTCGCAGGCCCCGCAAGGCTCCGATGCGACGCCGAAACACTCATGCAAGGAGACCCGCCGACACGTTTCGGCACGGACCCACCTCGCCATCTCCAAAAGGCGCATGAGATCTCGAGACTTCTTCTCCTCGGAAACGATGGCGTACTCCTCCCCCACCTCCAGAGGGCGGAGGAGAACGAGGTCTCCCGTTTCGAAGTCTCCCGAAACGACATCGCGGGACCGGAGGAGCCCAAGTGTTGTCTCGACACGACCATCCCCGCGGTTCTTCAGCAAGAGTGTGTCGCGGATTTCCTCGACGCTGTGGGCGTACGCATGCTCCCCCCAAGTCTCGAGGATTTGCACGACGCCACGAACGAATTCGGGGGCCGGATTGGCCCACTCGATGAATTTCTGCTGTGTCGCGAGATCCTCCTCCAGGTACAGGAGTTCGCAGAGAGCCAAACGTCCGTCACGACCGGCGCGACCGACCTCCTGGTAGTAGGACTCGAGACTTCCGGGAATCTGCCCGTGGATGATGAATCGAATGTCCGGCTTGTCGATTCCCATTCCGAAGGCGTTGGTCGCCAACACGATCCCGTCCTTCGACGCCTGGAATTCCTGCTGCATGGTGCGACGTTCCCAGGCCGAAAGCTTCCCGTGGTAGACCCAGGGGTCGAATCCTCGCTGCCTCAGCTCGTCCTCCAGAGCCGTCAAGGAGCGGATGAGAGTCATATAGATAATTCCGGGGCCCCCGACGCCTTCGATGACCTCGATGATCCTCTCCAATCTCTCCTCCTGGGAATGGATCGGCCGCGCCGAGAGGAACAGCTCGGGACGCTCGATCCCCGCCAGGAATCGGCGTGCATCGGGAATCCCCAGGACATCGAGAATCCGGTCCTGGGTCTGTGGGCGGGCAGTGGCCGTAAGGGCGATCGTGGGAGGGCACCCCAACTGTTCGCGAATGTGACCGACCCTGCCGTACTCGGGACGAAAATCATGCCCCCAGGACGTCATGCAATGGGCCTCGTCAACGGCCAAGAGGCTGATGTCGAGGCGGCGAACGAGTTCGACGAATTCGGGCTTCCGAAAGCGCTCGGGTGTCACGTAGAGAAGATCGTACTCTCCTTGCTCGAGACCTTGCATTCTCGCCTTGCGCTCTTGGCCGACGATCCCGTGGTGGATGCACGTTGCCCGCACGCCCTTGGCTTCCAGAGCTTCGACCTGGTCCTGCATCAATGCGATCAGAGGCGAGAGAACGACCGTCATTCCTGGGAGAATGAGAGCCGGCAGTTGATAGCAGAGTGACTTGCCGCCGCCCGTCGGAAGGATGACCAACGCATCGCCGCCGTCCAGGACGTGCCGAATGACCTCCTCCTGAAACCCCTGGAACTCTTCGTGGCCGAAGTGATCGCGGAGGACGCTGTGGATGTTCTGGGGGTCAGTCACGAGGACGACGTACCGCCGTCGTCATCCGTCGAAGCCGCCAAGCTCCGCCAGAGAATCCACCCGAACACGATGAGGCTTGCCGTCGCCACGGTGTGGCTGAGGCCGTAGGCGAGGCCTCGCATCAGATGATTGCCGCCGAACAGACTCTCCTGGATCTGCGCGAAGTCCCGAGTACCGTCCTGGAGACACAGGACGAAGTGGATGCCCTTATAGGTGATCAGGCCCAGGACGCTCACGGCACCGACGAGGTAGCTCCACTTGATCCAAGCAAGCGCTCGCTGCGTCACAGGCTTGCCTCCCAATTCCAAACCGATCTTGAGGGCGACAACCCACGCGATGGGCATCACCGCTCCGATGAGAAACGAGTGTCCGTGAAGCAGCGCGAGATGATAGACGCCCTCGAGTCGGAGGCCGGGGGGGTAGTCCGCATAGCTCATGTGCTTCGTCATTTCCTGAAACAACACCCCCGCCAACCCTCCGAACACGAGCATGATGATCGCAAAGCGGAGAAACGTGCGGGAGAACGATCGATAGTGCTGGGGCACGGCATGACTCCTTCGGAGTCCAGTCTTACGACTGACGCCTTCCACTTCCAGGCCCAGCCCGAGGCAGCCCGCACGTCGGCATCGCACGAGAAAAGACATCGGGCCGCCTGAGCGCCCCGATACCCTGCCTCACCTCCCGCAGCATCTCCTGCCGGGGTGCACGTCCCCGTCGGCCTACTGAATGATGTAGCCCGTCGTCGACGGCGTCACGTTCGGCGTCGTCGGGTCCAGAAGGAAAGTGATGCCGGGGCCCACGTTCGAATTGTTGAAGAAACCGAGGGCGACGACGTCGATCCCGTTGGCGGCGCCACCCGGCGTCCCGTGGTCGAAGAGTTCGAACGCATGCTGCCCCATGGGGACGGTCGTTGGACCGAACGCCACGTCCATGGAGAGATCACGTCCGAATCCTCCCACCGCAGGCCCCCCGGAACCGCGGGTGATGCCCACGAAGGTGTTGATCGAGGGCGTGGAATTGTAGCCGGCGACGAGTATGGCGATGTCTCCATTCTCGGTGATGACGGTCTCGCCTCCGTGGGGGCCGGTCGTGTTCGCGAACTCCTGAAGCATCCAGTGGACGAACTTGATCTTCCGAACCTGGGTGCCCCCTGGCCCGGCTACGGAGAACTGCTGGGAGTAGATGCGAGCCTGAACGCCTCCCGAAGTGCCCTGCACGAGGTCCTCGTAGAAGGTCATGATCCGAGGCGGGCCCGAGGTGATGTCGCCAATCGTCAACGTCGGGAATCCGCTGATTCCAGCCGAGGAAAACGCGACGAACCCATTCTCGGAGATGTAGGCCCGAGTATAGACGTTGCCGTAGAACGGAAAGGAGAACCCTCCAAGGAAGTTGGCCGTGGCGAATCCATCGGTCCCGATCGTGTACTCGTGAAAACCGTTGGTGAAAAGCCCGACGCCGGCGCCAGTGGACCGAATGCCGAAAGGCGCGTTGGTGGGGTCGACCATGAGAGCCTGCGCCGAGACTTCCCAGTTGGGCGCCGTCACACAGGTCGGTTGGCCGTTGACGACGGCGCAGGCGGGAAGATTGATGGTGAGGCTCAAGTTCCCGACAAAGTCGGTGAAACTCGACGGACTGGGCTGCAGGTATCCGTTCACGTATTCCTGATCCGAGTACCCCGGGCTCCCCTGGTCGGGAATGTCGATGCCGAAACCATACTGGTTGAGAGTGGGCACGGCGTTGATCGAGAGCGCCCCCCCGGGTGCGAACGACGTGGCGAAGAGCACGACGACAGGGTTCGAGCCCGGAAACCCGTGAAGGTTGAGCTTGATGTTGGAGTCCGTCAGCACGTTGACGGTGACAGGAGCCGCCATCGTGGGGGATGGAGGGCTGTCGACGTTCAAGCTCGCGAAGAGACTATTTTGTTGTTGGGCGGGCAAGCCCAGGCAGGCCAAGAGCAAGACGGTGATGGGCAGAACACGGGTCATGGCAAATCCTTCCCTTTTCTCTCCTCCAAAACCTTTCGTTCCAAAGGAGTCTCATGGACCGGGACGATTTGTCCCGGACAAGGATGCGCCCGACTCGATGGCCGCATCCTAATCCGGCCGATGGCGATTCCGCAAGGCTCGTCACTTTTCCGTGGTCGCCGCGGGGACATCTCGGCACCTTGGAAGAGATGCCGGAATAGAGGAACTCCGTCAACGTCCGAGAGGCGGATTCGCACGAGGACGCCACAAAAAAACCCCACGGCTGAGGCCGTGGGGTTTGGAGAGAGACGTCGCGAGGACGAGACTACTGGATGATGTAGCTCGTCGTCGCGGGCGACGTGTTTGACGTCGTCGGATTCAGAAGGAAAGCAATACCCGGCCCCACACCGTTGTTGGAGAACAGACCGAGGCTCACCAAGTCGAGGGCATTGGACGGGGTCGTATTGCCATGGTCAAACAATTCGAAGGCATGCTGGCCGGCAGGAACGGTCGTCGGGCCCAAAGCGACGTCCATGGACAAGTCGCGCCCGAAACCCACGACCGCCGGGCCGCCGGAGCCACGGGTGATGCCGACCCCGGTATTGATGGAAGGCGTCGAGTTGTAGCCGGCGACGAGAACGGCGATGTCACCGTTCTCGGTGATGACGGCTTCGCCGCCGTGAGGACCCGTGGTGTTACTGAATTCGGCCAGCCGTTCGTGGACGAACTTCACTTTGCGAACCAAGCCGCCGCCCGGCCCCACTTCAACGAATTGCTGTGCGTAGACCCGGGGATTGAATGCGGTGATCTGGGGTTCCAGGTCATTGTAGAACGTCATGATCTGGGGGGGGCCGCTGGCGATGCCGTTCGGCGTCGGATTGGGGAAGCCGGCCAAGCCACCGGTGTTGTTCGTGAACGCAACGAAACCGTTCGACGACACGCGAGCCTGGGAGTAGACGTTCCCGTAGAACGGCACGGTGAGTCCGCCCAAGAAAGTAAAGGTGGCGAACTGGTCACCGCTCAATGAAAACTCCTGGTATCCGTTGGAGAACTGGCCCGTGCCAGCGCCGGTGCTACGGATATTGAAAGGTGCATTGGTCGGATCCACCACGAGCGCCTGGGCCGTCACTTCCCAGTTGGGCTGAGTGATGCAGATCGGTTGGTTGTTCACCGTGACGCAGGCGGGGAGATTGATGATGAGCTGAAGATCGCCGACGTTGTCCGTATAGCTCAACGAACCGGGCTGGACGTAACCATTCACGTATTCCTGGTCGGAATAGCCCGCCGCGCCCTGATCGGGAATATCCAGCTGGAATCCGTATTGATTCAAGCTCGAAACGGCGTCGAATGAGATCGACCCGCCGGCGGCGAAAGATGTGGCGAACAACACGACCACCGGGTTGGAGCCCGGAAAACCGTGAATATTCAACATGATGTCCGAGTCAGTGAAAACGGGCATGGTGACCGGAGCGGACACCGGAGGGAACGCCGGGCCGTCGACGTTCAAGCCGGCAAACGGCGTGTTGGGCTGCTGGGCAGCGAGCCCTCCCATCATCAAGGCGAAGACCAGTAACGTGAGTTTTTTCTGCATCGTGAATCCTTTGACTCTCTCGTGACCGCGCGGCAGGCTCGCACCGACAGCCGCATCGAGGACAATCGTTTCTCCGTCAGGCTGCATGCGTCTCGCGGCTACCATGATAGAGAGTCTCTCCTCCTCGTGCAAGCGTACCCGGATGGAGTGACCAGAATCATCTTTCTCCAAAATATGGAATCACAGCACATTCCATTGTTTCTGGCAACTTATCACGAATAATCTGATGAGTTCGGCGGAAGCCCTGGTCTCAGAACCTCAGATGGAAGCCCGCCACGGCGCTGAAACCCGCCTCGTTCGAACCGGACCCATGGATCCTGTAGTTCTTGTCGGTGAGGTTCTCCAGGTGAAGAAACACGTTCAGGTTCTCATTGACGTCGTAGGCGAAACGCAGGTTGTAGATCGTGTACCCCGGCGTTCCGTTGGGGGGAATACGCTGGGTGTCCGCCCGATCCCTCGGACTGAGACGGTCAGCCCTTCCCACGATCTCCGCGTCGAACCGCGCCCAGAATCCTTCAAGAAAGGACGGGCGCCAGTCGACCCCCACGAGAGCGTGGATTGGTGGCAACCGACTCGGCGGCTCCGACTCCACAACGGGCGCCGACGTGGGGAACGTGTCGACGAGGCCGTCGACCCACGCGAAGTTTCCGCTCAGGGTCAGGTCGTCCATCACGTCCCAAGCCAACGCGAACTCGACGCCCTGAAGATGGCCGTCTCCCACGTTGCTCTTCGTCACCTCGGATTCCCCGCTGCCGTTCACGACACCGGTCGGCGAACGAATGATCGTATCGATGAGGATCGTGTAGAAGTACGAAGCTTCTCCGCGGAAGTTCTCCCACTGCGCTTTCACGCCGAACTCCAACCCGACGAAGTACTCTGGGTCCAGGTTCGGGGACGGAATTTCGAATTCGCCTGAACGTGCCGCGTCAAAACGGGTCAGATCACTGAGGTTGGGTGCGCGGAACCCGGAGGAGGCGCCGGCGTAGACGTTGATGTTGTCGGTCGCGTGGACGAGCAACTTCAGCGAACCGGCCAAGGCCTCGTAGTTGGCGTCGAGCGACCCGACGCCGCCGGTCGCCGGGTCGATGACCTGATCGGAGACGACATCGACATAGTTGAAACGAATCCCCGCTTGCATCTCCCCCCAGTCGTCGAGAGGAAGCGTGTCCTGGACGTAGACCCCAAGGGAAAGGTAGCGGGAATCGTCCCCCACGGGCCCCTGTGGGAAGACCTGAAAACTCCCGTCGGTGTTCAGGCGGGTTTTGAAGCTGTCCACCCAGTCGACGTAGAGATCAAAGCCATAGACCAGCGTGCCGATTCCTGTTTCGGACGTCAGTTGCCCCAAGACGCCCAAGGTGTCGATGTCGAAACCCGACTTGTCGCGGCGACCGCTCGAGCGAATCCGGTCCTGGACCTCGTCCTGAGCCTGATAGGAGATCTTGAAAACGGCTTCGTCGAAGAAGGACCCGTCCGTGATACGAGCCGTCAGGAGAGCCAGATCGCGAGTCTGATCGAAGGCGCGCTTGCGGTCGCTCCCATGTGTCGTGCCGTGAAAGTTGATGCCGTCGGCCGTCGAGTGGTGCCGCGGCACGTCGTTCAACCGGACGCGCTGGAAGAGAAAATCCAGCTCGAGGTTCTCGTCGACGATGGCCGTGAGCTTAGCGTCCACCGCGTAGGCGTCGTACTCGAGCCCTCTTTGTCTCCCCAGCTTTCCGCCGGCGTCGGTGTTCCCAAAGCTCTTGTAGCTGCCCCCGATCTCAAAACCGAACCGTCCGTCGTAACCGCCCCGGAACGACTCGTGGGTGACGTGAGACGCTTCCGCGGAGTTGAACCTGTAATAGGCCTCCCCGCCGAGATCCCACCCCTCGCCTTCCAGACCGAGGTCCAAAGTTCGGCTGAAAGCCTGGATCGTTCCTCCCGCGGCATCGCTCCCGTAGAGGACCGAAGCCGGACCTTTTTGGACCTCGATGCGTCCAAGGCTGAGAGGATCGACCGTGGCGAAGTACTGATTCGGCCCGCTTCGCATCGCCGGATGGTTGACGCGCACGCCGTCCACGAGCATGAGTGTCCGAAACCCGGTGAGACCGCGAATGTAGGGAGCCCCCAAACCCGGTCCCGTCTTTTGAATCATGACTCCGGGCACCTCGCGAAGTGCATCCGGAAGGGTCGACGGAACTCGTTCGGTGAAAAGGTCTTTGGCGTCCAGTCGAACGACGGCGGAAGGCGTCTCGAAGATACGCTCCTCGGTTCGTCCGGGCGTGACGACGATTTCGTCCAGGTCCTGAACGGCCTGGTTCACCTTCTCGGCACGCGTCTTGGCGGCATCATCCGGCCGCGTCCCCTTCTCCGTTTGGGACCAGGCAGTGGATCCCAAGACACTCATCACCAGGAGGGCCTGCAGACCCCGCCCCCAAGTCTCGATCATGGCAGATTCCCCTTTTCTCATCTCCGTCGACCGCCGCAAAGCTGGTCGGGAGCGGGAACGGGCGAAGAGTTCGCGGGTTCATTTTTTTTCTTGTCGTAGGACCGAAGAACCGGACACGAACGGCCGTGGCCCCGCTCCGAGCCTCCGGTTATGATGACGGAACGCGAATCGGCCACCATGTTCTGGAACAAGATCTTCAACGAACGTCTGATCCTCGGGCTTTCCCGGCCTGGAACCGGGTTTTCCGTGCTCTTCCACGGAGCCGTCCTCATCTTGGCGGCCCTGCCTTCCCTGTTGCATCCCCCGGCTCCCCCCGAACCCTACCGGGAGCCCCCCTTGGTCCTCTTCCAGTTCTCACAGGCCTCCCCGTGCGACGAGCCCGACGCGGACCTGACCCCGGCGGAGCCCTCCGAGGAACCTCCCCTTCCCCCTTGGGAAGCCCGCGAGTCCAGGGAGACCTTCGAGCCCGTCGCCTCCGCGCCCGAGGCCATCGAGGAGAGGATCATCCCTCTGCCGACTTGGAAACCGGTGATGGCGCGCGTTCTACCCCGCACTCCACCCACCGAGCCGAGCCCGCCCACCAAGCCCGTGGTCGATCGGGCGCCGCCGCCTCTCCGACCAGTTGTCCCGGGAACGGTCCCGCGCCGGCAGACGCCCGCCGGATTCGTCACGGCGAGCAAGATCCCCGGCTCGTGCCCCAAGCCTCGCTACCCGCGGGCGGCGGTCCGAAGAAAGCTCGAAGGGAGGGTCGTGCTCCTCGTTCGTATCGACAGGGAGGGTCGCCCCATCGAGATCATGATCGCGGAGAGTTCGGGGCGGACCATGTTCGATCGCGCGGCGGAACGGGCCGTCCGCAAATGGCGATTCACTCCGGCGCGCCGCGATGGCGTCCCAGTCGAGGACACGGTCCGCGTGCCCATCCGCTTCTCCCTCACCGGTCGATGAGGGACTATCCTCCGGGCGAAGAATCCCCCGCTGCAGCCGTCGGCGGAGTGTCATCGTCGGGTTGATCCAGGTAGCCGTGGGGGAGCGCAACCTTCTGTCTCCCCGATCTCTTGCCCCGCCGAATGCGCATGGCCGCCGGCGGAAACGGCGTCCCCATATCCAGCCCCTCGAACGCACGGTCGATGTCGTCGAGAGAATCCATCCGAATGAGGCGATCGCGCACGGGTCCCGTCTTCGGGAACCCTTTGGTGTACCAGACGGTGAGTTTCCGCATCATTCGCAGACCGCTCCGCGTGCCGAACCATTCCTCCATGAGACGGGCATGCTCCTTCAGCACGTCCACGACCTCGCCCAGGGTCGGGGGATCGGGCGGGGCGGCACCGTCGAACACGCAAGCGAGGTCCCGGAAGAGCCAAGGGCGTCCCATGCAGCCTCGCCCCACCACGACCCCGGCCGCTCCCGTGGCTCGCATCATTCGCAGCGCGTCCCAAGCCTCCCAGATGTCGCCGTTTCCCAGCACCGGGATGCTCAGCCTCGCGACCAGTTCTCCGATGAACTCCCACCGCGCCTCGCCGTCGTAGAGCTCTGCGGCTGTCCTGGCGTGGAGAGCGATCGCGGCGCAACCCTCCCCCTCCGCCACGTCACCCGCTGCCCTGAAGGTCATGTGCTCTTCGTCGATTCCCAGACGCACTTTGATGGTGACCGGCGTTCCCTCCGAAGCGCCGACGACGGCGCGAACGAGCCTCCGCAACAAACGCGGTTTGTAGGGGATGGCGGCCCCGCCGCCCTTCGACGTGATCTTACGGACGGGACAACCGAAATTCAGATCTATGTGGTCGACCTGCCCCTCTCCGACCAGACGGCGGGTCGCCTCCGCGAGGTGGCGGGGGTCGACACCGTAGAGCTGGAGGGAGCGCGGCGCCTCGTCGGGCCCGAAGGCCGCGAGTTTCAGGGTCTTGTCGTGCCCTTCCACGAGGGCGCGCGCCGTGATCATCTCCGAAACGTACAACCCCGCTCCGAAACGCCTGCAGATGCGACGGAAAGGGTAATTCGTGATGCCGGCCATGGGGGCCAGCACGACCGGCGGCCAGACCGACAGCGGCCCCAGCCTCAGCGACGGAAACTCGCCGGGTCTCGCCGGCACGACGCCGCGGTTGCGCTCGCTCACATAGATCGGGTCCATGGGAGCGAATCTATCTTTTCGGCGCCTCCTTCACGAGCCGGAAACCGACGAACGCATCGGGGGGACGGGGGACGTCGCCACGATCGTCCAAGGGCGTAACCGCCGATGTCCCGACGACCTGGAAGTCTCCCCCGCCGGCCGTAACCCACTCGGCGGCGTTCCCACCCAAATCGTGGATACGAACGGTTCGATCGCCAACGCTCCAACTCGAGGGCGCCGACGTTCCCACGTTCCAAAGGGCGCGATCCGGCCCCAGGGCCGCGACGGCGGCGGACAATGCGAGGACCTCCGAAGGAGCGGGCTCGAACCCCGTCCACCAGGCCAGCGTATTCTCATCGGAACCCTTGTGACGCGCGATCCTCTCCCACTCCTTTCGCGTGGGCAATCTCCAAGTCGCTCCGGTGAGGCCGGACAGCCAACGCGCATAGGCGGCGGCGTCGGCTCCCGACACCCCCGTGACCGGGAGATTCGGGTGCAAGAGATCCCGGCTTGCGGGCTTGAACTCGGCCCACTGAGCGCGTGTGGTCTCGAAACGCGCAACCATGAGCCCGTCTTCGAGCGGGACGACTTCCGGGACTAAGTGATTCTCGTGGACTTCCCCAAAGGACACGCCATAGCGTTTGTATCGACGGGAGGCGAGCGCGCGATCCAGGGGTGAGTCCTTCTGAAGGAGATCTTCGAGAGAGTCCTTCTTCTTCGATTGGAACAGGTGGCTGTCGAACCACGCGAGTTCCTCTTGAAGCTTGCGACGCTGGTGCGTGAGCTTCCGCAGGCCGTGGGGCTCGCCCGGGAACAGGACGAATCGCACCGGCGCCTTCTTGAGCTTGTGCAGCGCGCGATACCACTGCCACCCCTGTTCCGTCGGAACCGAAGTGTCTCGCGTCCCGAAGAAAATGATCGTCGGCGTCGTGACTCTCTCCACGTGAAAAAGGGGCGACTTTTTCTGGTAGAGCCCCGGGATCTCCCAGGGCGCCCCACCCAGGTAGTAGTCATCGAAGGTCACGCCAAACGCGCAATTGCCGTAGTCGCTCGACCAGTTGACGTCTCCTGCACCGGGAGCGCAGGCCTTGAATTCGTAGTCGAATCCGGGTGCGTAGAGATGCGCCAGCGTCAAGCTCGCGATGGAGAGGATGGCGCCGTTCGACCAGCCGACGAGGCCCATCCGCTCCTTGTCGACCTTGCCGTCCTTGATGAGCGACTCGATGCCCCGAAACATGTCGAGGATCTCCAGCTCGTAGTAGCGACCCTTGATCGATTCCCCGAACGCCAGCCCGTAGTCCGAACTCCCGTGGTAGTTGGTCTTGAGAACGAAGGCGCCCCTTTGGGCGTAGAGGTTCGGGCTATTGGCCCATCGCTCGCTGAAGCGATCCCGATCGGCGCCGTGCGGTCCGCCGTGAGTGATGAGAACGAGGGGCCGGCGTCCCCCGTCCCCGGGCTTCCAGTCATGGGGATAGTAGAGAATACCCTCGATCTGCTCGTCCAAGGCACCCTTCCAGTGAAGGACTTCCGTGCGAGCCAACCGTAGCCCCTTGAACCCACCATTCGGGCGAAACACCTGCCGTTCGTCGCTCACCGTGTTACCCGTCAACACGGCCGTGAAGACGCGATCCGGGTCGGACGCGGAACCCGTCACGTAGAGAATTCGATCCGCGTCCCTCGCCTTGGCCATCGAGAAGATGCGGCCGGCATGAGCGCCTGTGAGAAGAGTCTTCGAATAGGCTCCGTCCGGTCCCCGCTTGTAGCGCGCAAGCAGAGGGTGGACACCGTTGCAAAGCCCAGTGAGGAAACCATCCTCCGTCGGGATGAATGAGCCGGTGATCCCCCAGGGATGGTCGAGTGCCACCGTACGGACTGCAAGATCCGGGAGCGAGACTTCGTCGACCACGCGAATCGCCCCCTCCGCCTCGCCGTCCACCGTGGGGGCTGGACGCAAGGCGAAGAAACCCTTTCCGTCCGGGCGCCAACGAAACGTGAAGGGTTTCGACAGGACATCGGCGTAAATCTCGCGCGCTCGACCATCCTCGAGGTCGAAGACGACGCAGCGTGGAGGGATGTCGCCCTCGGCCCCGTAACTCGGCGACCTCTGCAGGACGGCCACGGCATGACGACCGTCCGGGGACAATTCGAATCCCTGGACACCCTCCTCATTCCGCGTCAGCCGTCGAAGTTTCTTGGTCGCGATCTCGAAACGGAAGAGCCGTCGCCCGCGGTCCTTCATCGCCAGGGGGTCTTCGACGACGAGGCTGTCGTCCTTCGCTTTCTTGGCCCGGGCCTCCCTCCGAGTCCGCCGTTCGCGCGCCGCGAGGATGACCGTGTCGTCGTCGACCCACTGATAGGAGGAAACGCCCTGCGGAATGCGAGTGACGGGTCGTGCCTCGCCTCCTTGCATGTCCAGAATCCAAAGCTGGCTCCCGCCCTCCCCTTTCGGCAGCCCCTTCATGCCCGGGGGAAAACCCCTCCCGGACAAGAAGGCCACGTAGCGTGCGCTGGGAGATATCCGCGCCGACGAGACGCCCGTATTGCCCTGATCGAGCCGGCGAACCTTTCCTTCGGGCAAGTCCATCCACATCAGGCGGGAAATCGAGCCGTTCTTCTTCTCGTCCGGAGCGCGCTCGATGAAGATCGCGTGGCGGCCGTCCCGGGAAAGGGACCATCCCGAGGCCGATTTCTGGTTGACGACATCATCCACCGTCCAGGGGCGGGTGCGGGGGGCGTCTGACTGCTGTCCGAGCATCATCCCTGAAAGAACCAACACGAGGTATGCGGCCGACAACTTCGATCGTCTCATGGTGCGCTCCTTGACACAGACCTTTCGCCCCGAGGAGGGCCGAGTCATCATACCGGCTCGAACGGAAAAGGAATCCGAAAGCCATGTCCATGAATGAACGCATCGTCGAGTGTGTCCCGAACATTTCCGAAGGCCGTGACGCGGCCAAGATCGAACGCATTGTGGCGGCAGCGGCCGCGGTCGAAGGTGTCGAGGTCCTCGATGTCGATCCCGGGCGGGACACCAACCGCACCGTAATCACGTTCGTGGGGCCTCCGAAGGCCGTCTCGGAGGCGGCCTTTCAGCTCATCGCCAAAGCGGCCGAACTCATCGACATGCGGGGACACAGCGGAGCGCACGCCCGTCACGGGGCCACGGACGTGTGTCCTTTCGTCCCCGTCTCCGGGGTGACGATGGAGGATTGCATCCAGCTCGCCAGGGACCTCGGCCGTCGCGTGGGCGAGGAGCTGAAGATTCCGGTCTACCTCTACGACCAAGCAGCCCTCCTTCCGGAGAGGCGTTCCCTCGCCAAGGTGCGGGCGGGAGAGTACGAAGCCCTGCCCCGAAAAATGAAGGACCCCGCATGGGCGCCGGATTTCGGCCCCGCCGAGTTCCTCCCCAAGACCGGCGTCGTCACGATCGGAGCTCGGGAGTTTCTCATCGCGTACAACATCGACCTCAACACGACGCGCAAGGAATACGCCGACGACATCGCCTTCGAGTTGCGGGAGAAGGGACGAGCCCTGCGCAGGGACATGAAGACTCCCTACACGTCGAGTGGACGCCTGGTGAAGTACGCCCCTTCACGCCAGGAGTTCCCCTGCGGGTACTGTGAAGAGGTCGCGACGTCACTCGAGGAACTCGCCACCCACTCTAGGGAGGCTCACCAGCTCGACCTCTCCGCCGAGTTCGAGTTCTTCGGACGCGACCCCGATCATCTCGAGGGCGTCAACGTGATGCGGCGGGGCATGTTCAAGGAATGCCGCGGGGTCGGGTGGTACATCCCCGAATACGGACTGGCCCAGATTTCGTTGAACCTGACGAACTACAAGATCACGCCTGCGCACGCGGTCCTCGAGGCCGCGCGCGACCTTGCCCGAGACCGAGGACTCCAGGTCACCGGCTCCGAACTCGTCGGGCTCATCCCCTTCGCCGCCATCAAGGAATCCGCGGAGTATTACCTCGAGCGCCAGGGAGCCTCTCGGGGAATTCCAACTCCCGACCTGCTTCGCACGGCGGCCCAGTCCATGGGCCTCGAAGACGTCGCAGCCTTCGATGCGGAGAAATCCGTTCTCGGTCTCCCGAAGCGGGAGGGGCCCTTGGTTCAAATGAACGCCGTCGAACTCGCCGACGAGGTCTCGCGGGCCACGCCCGCACCGGGAGGAGGCTCCATCGCCGCTCTGGCCGGCTCGCTTGGAGCCGCTCTCGCGGCCATGGTGGGCAACCTCACCTTTTTCAAGAAAGGCATGGAAGATCATCGCGAGGCCATGGAACGCTTGGCCGTCAAAGGCCAAAGAATCAAGGACGACCTCCTCCGAGCGGTCGACGCCGACACGGACGCCTTCAACGACGTCATCGCCGCCATGCGCCTTCCCAAGTCAACCGAAGAGGAGCGAACCAAAAGGACGCAAGCCATCCAGGACGGCTATAAGTCGGCGACCCGCGTTCCCCTGCGGACAGCGGAACTCTGCCTCGAGGCCATGCAGCTCTGCGAAGAGGCGGCGGAGTCAGGACTCCCCGCGAGCGTCACCGACGCGGGCGTTGGAGCCCTGATGGCTCGATCGGGGGCGCTCGGAGCCGTCTACAACGTCCTCGTCAATCTCGGAAGTATCGAAGATTCCGACTTCGTGGCGGACATGCGTGCGAAGGTGACGGCCTTGAAGGAACGCGCTGAGGAACTGGAGAGAAAGATCCGCGACATCGTCGAAAGACGAATCTGAGTCCGCCTAGTCGAGGCTGAGGTTCATCGTTCGCAGCTCTTCGTCACCAAGGGCAACTTCCTGGGCCTGAGCTCCGATTCCGCCCAGTCCCGAGAAAATTCGCTGGGCCCCGCCGACCGCACTCGTCTCGAGAAGCTCCACGCGATAGATCCCGGCGCGGATGTGCTCGATGCGATACCGGCCCGCCCCGTCCGTCCGGGTCGTGTATGCGGACGCGAGAATGGGAGTTCCCTTGAGCGAGAGTTTCACCGTCACGCCGGAAGTCGGCTGTCCGTCCTTGTTCACCACGATTCCTTCGAGGGTCGCTCCCCGAAGCAGTTTCTCGTCCGGCAGGTGAACGGGTTCATCGTTGCGTACTTGAAATGATCGCTGACTCTCGGAGGAGGCAAAGCCGCCGGCGGAAATCCCCAAGCGGTAGTCGCCGGATGGGACGTTCTCGATGCGATACACCCCTGCGGTGTCCGTTCGCGCACTGCGATCGAGGCCCCTGAGTGAACCCACGAAGAAGCCAGCCAAGGGATTCGAACCACCACCCACGCCGAGAAGCCGCACCGAAGCATTTCCGACGGGCTTGCCGGAGGCGTCCACCACGCGCCCCGTCACCTCAGCTCCCCTGGACAATTGAATGCGCAGGCCATCGATCATCTCCGCCCCTTGGGTGCTCAGAGGCCCCACGCGGCCCCCCGCGAAGCCGGGAGCCTCGGCGAAGAGCCAGACCTTCGCACCGCGAATCTCGCAGGGATACTCGAAGGACCCATCCTCGGACGTGAAGTGCCGCATGAGGCGTTTCGAGGCGAACATGAGGGAGTCTCGGGACACCGCGACAATGGAGAAACGGGACACCGGGTTCCCCGACGGGTCGACGACGGCCCCTCGCAGCCTAGGCAGGCGTTTCACGCGAATGACGACCTCTTCCCCGCCGGTCCGCGCCGTCGTCCGCCCCCCCGGCGCCAGAGTGCCAGGCTTCGCGACGGTAAGGCGATAGTCGCCCTTCGCCAGGCCTTCGTAGAGGAAACGCCCCTGCTCGTCCGTGATGACTGGCGGGTAGGAAAAGGGACCGCCGCCATCGCGTTGCAGACCGAAAGCCGTCACGTAGACGCCCGCAGCCGGACTGTCGTCGGCGTCGAAGACGACGCGGCCAGCCAAGCTGACTCCGGGCCCAAGAACGAATTTCAACGGGTCTGCGTCGCCACGGACGAGATACACGTTGGTCTTCGACTGGGTCGCGAAGCCTTTCATCAGGGCATGCACACGCTTATACCCCGGCGTCAGGTTGCGGATGATGAAGTTCCCTTCGGAATCGGTCGTCCCCTGTCGTTCGACACCCTGCATCTGGTCCATCACGCGCATCGTTTGATCGGCGACTTGAATGACGGCCCCCGCCAGGGGGCGACCGTCGACTGCAGTGACGGTCCCCCGCAGGGTGAGACCCGCCTTCATCTCGATGTCCAACCTGCGCCTTTGCCCCGACTCGAAGCTGATCTTCGGCACGAATCGCGAGGCGAAGTCGGGGTGCTCCACGCGCACGAGATATCGGGCGTCCGAGGGAATCGATCCCAGATAGAACCGCCCCCGCGCATCCGTCACCGTGTGCTCGAGCACCGCGCCTTGAAGAGAAAGTCCTCGGTGGTCGGAGACGTCCCGGCAGATCGCCACGACCGCATCGGGAAGGGGCTTCTCCTCGCCTCCTTCACGGGTGAAAACGCGGCCGTAAGCCGCGGCCTCGAACGGCTTGGGCATCACATCGGGAGGCGGGATCTCGGCCGACTTCCCGGGAGCAGTGCCCTCGGACAAAGGCCGCTCTTTCGACTCGCCTTGCCGATGGACGACACCCGTCTGGGGAGCACTCGAATCCCGGGGTTCCAGATCGGATCGGCCATCCTCGACGAGGGCGTCCAGCTCGCTCCCCCCCTCCTCCTCCTGGGTCAACACCCAAGTCACGCCCGCCACCGCGAGCATCAGGGCCACCGCGACCATCGCCAACCGTTCACGATTCATGCGACTCTCCGAGAGCATCCTTCAGGGTGCCTGACCCTGGGTGTTTCCCCAAGTGACATGCCCCGGAGATCCTATCGACACGGAGAGGAGGCGGGACGTAGCCGAGACCGCAAAGATGGGAATCCCTCGAGCGAGACTCGCCCCACTGTCGATGATTCCGACATCGCCCATGAGCATTGCAGGCATTTCCAACAGTCGACCGACCGGTCTCTTGGCTCCCTTGAAGCCGGATGCACGGCCGGCAGGCCCCACGGGGGCCGAGGCATCGAGGGGCATCCCTTCGCAGCCCGACGAAGTTTCCATCAGTGCGGCCGGCCGGCGGCTCGCCGCGCAGGATGCGGAAGCCTCCGAATCCTCGGACGCCTCTCCCGGCCCGAAGAAGCCTGAACAGCTCTCCGAGAAGGAAAAGCAGGAGGTGTCGAAACTCAAGGCGAGGGATCAGGAGGTGCGTAGGCACGAGCAGGCCCACATCGCGGCTCTCGGAGGCGGCTCCGCGCATTTCACCTATGAAGTCGGGCCCGACGGGCGCCGTTATGCGGTGGAGGGCGAGGTGCCCGTGAGCATCAAGTCCAGTTCCGGCGATCCCCAGTCGACGATTCGCGAAGCTCGCAAGGTGGCTCAGGCCGCCGTCGCGCCGGCTCAACCGTCGGGCGCGGACTATGCAGCGCGCAAGCGCGCCCTCGAAGTGGAGCGCAAGGCCCGGGAGGAGCTTCGTGAAAAGAAACGGGACGGTGACGGAGAATCCGGCGCAGCGGATCCCAACGCGGAAACCACCGCAGCGGGCGGAAGCACGGCCTCCGACACCGGGCCGGGTTTCGACACGAGCGCCGTCGACTCCAGTGCGGCAGCCGCTGCGGAGGCTCTCATTTCAACCGCCGGATGACGGCGTCGGTGAACTCCGTCGTGCTGAGGGTTCCGCCCAGGTCCCGCGTTCTCTCCCCCGCCTCCAGAGCGTCGTTGTAGGCGGTGCGAATAGACTCCGCGACGTCCATCAACTCCGGGGCCTCTCTCACCTCCGACAGATGGCGCAACATCAAAACGGCGCTGGCGAGAAGCGCCATCGGATTCGCGACATCCTGCCCGGCGATGTCGGGGGCCGACCCATGAACGGCTTCGAAGACAGCCATGTTCGCTCCAAAATTCGCACCCGGCGTGAGCCCCAGTCCGCCGACGAGCCCCGAGCACAGATCCGACACGATATCGCCGTAGAGGTTTTCGCAGAGGAGCACGTCGTATCGAGACGGGTCCTGGACGAGACGCATGAACGCGGCGTCGATGATGTGCTCGTCGTAGTCGATGTCCTCGAACTCGCTCTCGTGAACCTTCCGCGCGCATTCGAGAAACAGCCCATCGCCGAGCTTCATGATGTTGGCCTTGTGGAAAGCGGTCACCTTCCGGCGATTCCTCCGGCGGGCGTAGTCGAAGGCGAAGCGAGCGATCCGCAGGCAGGCTTCCTCGGTCACGACCTTGAGTGAGGTGACGACGCCCTCCGTGATCAGGTTTTCGATGCCGGCATAGAGACCTTCCGTATTCTCCCGAATCACGACCAGGTCCACGTCCTTGAATCGGGTGGTGATGCCGCGCATGGAGCGAACGGGTCGGACCGCTCCGTAGAGCTCGAGCCGCTTACGAAGCGCCACGTTGACCGATGAAAAACCTCCGCCGATGGGCGTCGTGCAGGGCCCCTTGAGGGCCACGCCGACCTTCTTGACGGCATCCACGGTTTCATCCGGCAAGACCACATCGGACCCCGCGTCGAGAGCAGCAAGACCCGCGCGGCGGGTGATCCAATGAATATCTGCCCCCGCGGCGGCCAGAATTCGCCTCGTGGCTTCGCTCACCTCGGGACCGATCCCGTCACCGGGAATGAGAACGACGTCGTGGGACATGGCAACTCCTTTCGAGGGCCACTCTACCCGGCCCACGACACACGAAAAATAGGGACGCGCCGGCGCGCGTCCCTATCATCGATTCCAACCCTCCGGACCGGCCGGCGAGACCTACTTCTTCTTGCCGTAGAGAGCCAAGCCGTCCGCCCTGATCTTGATCGTGGCGTCGATCGAGATGTCGACGGGCGCGGGCTGGTCGCCCATATCGGGAGTACCGTTCATGGTCATATCCCCGTTGAGCTTCATCTGGTAGAGCCACATGTTGTCGACTCCGACGACGATTTGTCCCGTGGGAGCGCCTTTCAGCTCGACACCGGGAACGGGAGAACTCCCGATGTTGATCTTGATGTCGAAGACACCGCACTCGGTTCCCAGGATCTTCTTCGTGCCACTGAACGTCACTTCGACGGAAAGGTCTTCCAAGCCACCCTCGCCGTCGATAGGGCCTCCCATGGGAACGAGGTCCTTGGCATCCTCACCCTTGATGGTGAAGGTCTCGCCCACGGAGATCGGACGATCCGGGATGATCTTCTCGAGGATCGGCGACCATGTCGTGAACCGACCGTCCTTCACCTCCTGCGCCTTGACGGTCTCGGCGACGGAATCCGCAACCGCCTCGCCGGCCTCATCCGTGACTTTGGGCGCTCCGTCCACGAGTTCGACGATGTAGGTGTTCCCCACGAGCTCGGCCAGATTCTCACCGACCTCGGGCATTCCCGGCATCCCCTCCATCTCGCCAGCGTCCATCTCGTTCGACATTTCCAGGTATTTGATCTTGAGCTTGGTGATGGACTTGCCGTCGGTCGCGAGGACTTCGATCTCCCGCTTCTCGCTATTCTTCATCTTCATGGACATGGACTGCATGACCTCACCGTCCATTTTGACGGTGGTTTCGTTGTCCATCGTCATTTTCATCTGCATCCCCATGGTCTCGCCCACGGAGGGCACTTTCCATTTGAAGGTGTACTTCTTCTGGTCCTGAGCCGTGAGGGATGCGGTGAACAGAACCAGCAAGCCCAGAACGGCCCCGCTGCGGAGTAGTGAGCGCTTCATGATGGGAGAATCTCCTAAAGACGTTGTGGCGAATTGACTTGCGCCGTCTCTTGACGGTTCGAGATGGGCCAATCCACCCCGAATCCTTGTTGGAAACCGCACCGGTGACGAGAGGTTGCGGGAGAAATCCCGATTCCAGCGCACTCCGGGAAGCCACCTTGGGCTCAGTCCACTCCCCTTGGAAATCACTCCTCGCCCAATTTGTCCTTGGGACGCGCGCACCCTCTTGACAGATTGCGAACCATCCCATGGGAGGAACCTCGGTGGCGAGCGTTCCAATCCCCAGACACCAGGTTCGAGGACAAGGTCCACCTAGCCATGAGCACCGAAATCTCAAAGATGCGGAATATCGGCATCTCCGCTCACATCGATTCGGGGAAGACGACGCTGACGGAGCGCATCCTGTTCTACACGAAACGAATCCACGCGATCCATGAGGTTCGCGGCAAAGACGGCGTTGGCGCCACGATGGATTCGATGGAGTTGGAGAAGGAACGCGGCATCACGATTCAGTCCGCAGCCACGTACGTGTCATGGCGGGACAAGCACATCAACATCATCGACACCCCGGGCCACGTGGACTTCACCATCGAAGTCGAGCGTGCACTGCGAGTGCTGGATGGTGCGATCCTCGTGCTCTGCGGTGTGGCCGGCGTTCAGAGCCAGTCCATCACCGTTGACCGACAGATGCGTCGCTACAACGTCCCCCGTCTCGCCTTCATCAACAAGTGCGACCGGGTGGGCGCGAATCCGGCCAGGGTCTGCGACCAGCTGAGGGAAAAGCTTCGCCTCAACTCCGTCATGATTCAGATCCCCATCGGCCTCGAGGCCGAGCACGAGGGAATCGTCGACCTCGTTCGAATGAAGGCCATCTACTTCGATGGCGAGGGAGGCGAGGTCATCCGAGAGGAAGACATCCCCGAAGAGCTGATGCTCGAGGCGACCACGCGCCGTGAAGTCATGCTGGACGCGGTGAGCGAGTTTGACGACGAGCTGCTCGAAGCCATCCTCGAGGACAAGGTCGAAGAGGAAATGATTCACCGCGCCATCCGCGCGGGCGTTCTCTCTCTCCAGCTCTGCCCCGTGCTCTGCGGCTCCGCCTACAAGAACAAGGGGGTGCAACCCCTGCTCGATGCGGTGGATCTATACCTGCCCTCTCCCAAGGACGTCGTCAATTACGCGCTCGACCCCAACAACCCGGACGAGAAGATCCCCGTCACCAACGACCCGGATGACGAGCTCCTCAGCTATGCCTTCAAGCTCGAGGACGGAACGTACGGACAGCTCACCTACGTCCGAATCTACCAGGGGCGGCTTCGCAAGGCCGACACGATCTACAACGCACGCACCGGTCGCAAGTTCAAGCTCGGCCGCATCGCACGCATGCACTCCGACAAGATGGAGGACATCGACGAAGCCGGAGCGGGTGACATCGTCGCGATCTTCGGCATCGACTGCGCATCGGGCGACACGTTCCGGTCCGACAAGTGCTCACTGACGATGAGTTCGATGCACGTCCCGGACTCGGTGATCGACCTCGCCATCAAGCCCAAGGATCGCAAGATGGCCGGTAACATGTCGAAAGCCCTCCAGCGTTTTACGAAGGAAGACCCGACCTTCCGGGTGAAGGTCGATCCGAAGAGCGGCGAGACCATCATCTCGGGGATGGGTGAGCTCCACCTGGAAGTCTACGTGGAGCGCATGCGTCGCGAGTACGGCTGCGAAGTCGAAGTGGGTGCCCCCCAGGTCGCCTACAGGGAACGCATCACCCGCGAAGTCAAGTACGACTACACCCACAAGAAGCAGACCGGCGGCTCCGGCCAGTACGGTCGCATCATCGGCACCATGTCTCCGAACGAGGAGGGCAAGTGGGAGTACATCGTCAAGGTCACGGGTGGCAACGTGCCTAAGGAATTCATTCCTTCGGTGGAGAAGGGGTTTGTCTCCTGTCTCGACACCGGCCTGTTGATCGGCGCTCCCCTCGATGGACTCACGGTGGAACTCTCTGACGGCAACTCGCACTCGGTCGACTCGTCCGACAATGCCTTCCAGGCCGCGGCCCGAGGCTGCTTTCGCGAGTTCTACATGAAGGGCAAGCCTCAAGTGCTCGAGCCCATCATGAACGTCGTCGTCGAGTCGCCCACGGAATTCCAAGGAGACGTCGTGGGCACGATCCTCCAGCGCCGGGGCATCCTGGTCGGCACGGCGGAGGACGAAGGTTTCGTGCGCGTCGAGGCCGAGGTTCCTCTTTCCGAGATGTTCGGATACGCCACGGATCTGAGAAGCGTCACACAGGGTAAGGCTGAGTTCTCGATGGAATTCCAAAAGTACGCCCCCGTGCCGAAGGACGTCGAGGAAGGCCTGATCGAAGAGTACCGCAAGCAACGAGAAGAGAAGAAGAGCTAGGAGCCGTCCAGATGAACAGCAAGGAGATGAACCGTCCGTTGCGGGTTTTCGACAAGATCCTGGACGGCGGCCTGGGGCGAGGCAACATCGGTGTCCTCGTCAGTCGACACGGCACGGGAAAGCTCGCCGTCATGACGACGATCGCCATCGACCACGCCATGAACAACGTCGAGACCCTTCACGCGGTCTACGGCAAGAGCATCGATGAAGTTCGTGCCTACGACGACGAGGTCCTCGAGCGCATGATCGAGCCTTTCGATCTCCGCGAAAGGGCGGAGATCATGGCTCGCGTGGAACGCCACAAGCAGATCTACGTCTGGCGCAGCGGAGAGTTCTCGGTGGAACGCCTCCGAACGACCATGGGCTTCTTGAAGGAACATGCCCAATTCACTCCGGGGCTCGTGGAACTTCAGGGCTGGCCCGACCTCAACACCGTCTCGGTCGAGGAGATCAAGGATCTCAAGAGCCTCGCCGTCGAGTTCGACACCGAGATTTGGATCTCGGGGCACACGCACCGCGAGGACTGCGCGGAGAACGAGATCCCGCCGGCCATCGAGAGTCTGGGCGACCTCATCTCCGTCGTGGTCGCCTTGACGCCGGAAGGCGAACGCGTCGATCTCAGTTTCCTGAAGACTCACACGGGGCCGCCACCCTCGGGCATCCATCTCCAGTTCAACCCCAAGACGATGATGATTCGCTGGCGCTGAGCCCGCCGCGGTGACGTGGGCGTCTCAGCGGCCGTAGGCCCAGGGCGCCCACGCCTCGACCTTCTCTCTCGCCGCATCGCTCACCGGTATTCCCCAGCGATCGAATTCGGGCGCAAGATTCCTCTTCACGGCCCTGGACATCATCACCAGGAAGAGATCCCTAATCTCACGATCGTTCTTCGGCTTCTCGTCCTTGGGAAGCTCGAGATACGCGCGAAACGCCGACTTGAAGGGCTTCCACCCGAAGGTCTCCGCAATTTCGACGTAAAACACCAACGCCAAGAAGGGTTTCGATTTCCAACGCCCGAAATCCGGGTGTTCGAAATCCCAGTCCCGCGTGATCTCCTTGCGCCGCTCAGGGCTCATGCGGCTGCGAGGATCCTTCAGATCGATCCCGCAGAGTTTCTCGAACACGTACAGGGAGAACAGATTGCACGTGACTTCGCCGGTCCCGCCGAACGTCCAGTCACGACTTTGGTGGTTGTGACCAATCTCGTGGAAGAACCCCCAGTTCCCGGAAAGGAGATTCTCCCTGTCGACCAGGTTCTTCTTCTGATCCATCCACGTCATGATCGGATAGCCGGCGTGCATGTATCCAGCCGAGATCTGGCGATCACAGACCATGCGCATGGGACGCCGACTCGCCGCCGAACGACCGCAAAGCTCCGCGTCCAGTTCGAGCACCCGATTCCACGTCTCCATGAGAAGATCCGGTCGATCCAGCTGCCGCAGGCTTTCCGAAGGAACCGTCACGATCATGCGGTCGGAGGCCACCTCGCCCCAAGGGGCCGGAGCCGATCGGATGCGCGATCTCCATGCATCGAGAGATGTCTTCCCGAGGACGAACAAGGGCGCCTCCACGGCCCCCTCGAAGGCCACCGACAACGGATGGGGCGAGAGCCCCCGTGGAACGACGACGTAGAGGAGGCCGCCAAAAGGCGTGGTCACGCGGACCTCGGCCCTGTCGAGGGGCCGAACCGCCGTGATGGACGGAACCCTCTTCCACGTCTTCTTGTGCCAGAGGAGATCCTTGTGGGAACCGATCCTCAAGCGAAGCCCCAGGGTCGCCGCGTCCTTCGGAATCCGCACCGTGATGGCCTCCCCCGGCGCGGCATAGAGTCCCGTGGAGTGCCACCCCTCGACCCCGAGCTCGATCGACCGTTCCGCGCGAACGCGCTCAGCCCCGTCTTTCGGCACGCCTGGAA
>DRQF01000003.1 GCA_011369445.1 Planctomycetota bacterium
CGATCACTCTGCCCGAGGGTGTCGAGATGGTGATGCCCGGAGACAACATCACGGTGACGGTGGAGCTCATGAAGCCCATCGCCATGAACCAGGAGCTGCGCTTCGCCATCCGCGAGGGTGGACGGACCGTCGGCGCCGGTGTCGTCTCGAAGATCATCGAGTAGGACGAACACGGAGCGGTCGTCGTCGACCGGCCGTGAGAAAAGAATCGTTGGCCGCGGGGGCTCCTAGGGCTCCCGCGGTGTCCTGTCTGGCGAAGTCGCCGGATGTCACCGAGACGCGAGGACGCAGCGTGGAGATCTATAAGAAAGGGGAGGGCAAGCTGACCCGTCGGGTGGCCTTCTACGGCCTACTCATCCTCATCGTGTGGGGATTCAAGGATCTCAGTTTGTGGCTCTCTCGTTGGGAGGTCTGGAGGCACGTCCTCGTGGGGGGCTTCCCGGTGCCTGTGTATGAGCAGCGCCTCACCACCGGCGTCGCCCTGTGCATCGTCCTGACGGTCGTGGCGGCATATCTGTGTTTCAAATGGTTGAACGGTCCAAAAATCGGCCAACTGTTGATCGATACGGAAACCGAACTGCGCAAGGTGGCTTGGCCTAGTTGGGATGACGCTCGTCAGTCGACGGTGATCGTGTTGATCTTCGTCGCGTTCACCGCTTTCTATCTCACGGTGGTCGAAGTGGTCTTGAAGAAGATCTTCGATCTGATCCTGATATGACGGAGGCGGATCCGATGCCCGAAGCCGAGGCTCCCTGCTGGTACGCCATCCGGGTGCAGAGCAACAAGGAGGAACAGGTCAAGCGGACCCTCCTTCGTAAGATCGAAACCCACGGTCTCCAAGACAAGATCAAGGATGTCGCGGTTCCGGTCCGGAAGTTCGAGGAGATCAAGAACGGCCGCAAGCGGGTGCGTTCTGAAAAGATCTATCCGGGCTATGTCCTCGTGCAGATGGTTCTGGACGATCAGGCTTGGCTGTTCATCCGGGAAACGGCGGGGGTGGGCGACTTCGTCGGTTCCCACGCCGGCAGCAACAAGAAACCCTATCCTCTCACCGACGAAGAAGCCGCCCAGATGTTCGGCGGTACGGAGGAGGAGGCTGAGAAGCCCGTCTTGAAGATCGACTTCAAGGTGGGGGAGCAAGTGAAAATCAAGGATGGCCCCTTCGAGGACTTCGATGGGGTCGTCGAAGAGATCATGCCCGAGAAGGGCCGCATCCGCGTCACGGTAAACATTTTCGGCCGAGCGGCTCCAGTGGAACTGGAGTACTGGCAGGCCGAGAAGATCTGAAGGAACGCCCACCATGGCCAAGGCAGTCAAAGCCAAGATCAAATTGCAGTGCCCGGGAGGGCAGGCCACGCCGGCCCCGCCGGTTGGTCCGGCCCTCGGTCAGCATGGAGTCAACATCGGCGAATTCGTGAAGCGTTTCAACGACGCGACGCGGGACCAGGCCGGAATGATCATCCCCGTCGAAATCTCGGTCTTCAGTGACCGGACTTTCGACTTCGTCCTGAAATCGCCTCCCGCCGCCGTTCTCTTGAAGAAGGCGGCCGGTGTGGTCAAGGGCTCCGGTGAGCCCAACACCCATTTCGTGGGGACGGTGACGCGCGATCAGGTGAAGGAGATCGCGGAGATCAAGAAGGAAGGGCTCAACGCGGCTTCGACAGAGGCCGCCATGCGCATCATCGAGGGCACGGCCCGATCGATGGGAATCAAGGTCGTCGACTGACGATCGAGAGGGCGGCGCCACTGACGGCGTCGCCGCAGGGTTTCGGTGGGAGACGCCCGGGGCGCCGTTTGACCACCGAAATCATCACCCGCGCCCCATGGAGTAAGTTGTATGCCGAAACGAAGCAAGCGCTTCCTCTCGGCGAAGCAGTTGGCCCCGCAGGAGCCCCAGGACGTGTCGACCGCGGTCGACATCCTCCAGGGGATGCCGAAGGCCAAGTTCGATGAAACCGTCGAACTGGCCGTCAAGCTCGGGGTCGATCCGAAGAAGTCCGACCAGATGGTGCGTGGAGCGCTTTCGCTTCCCCACGGCATCGGCAAGACTCTTCGGGTCATCTGTTTCGCGGAAGGCCCCAAGGCCGAGGAAGCCAAGGCTGCCGGTGCCGTTGAAGTCGGGTCCGCCGATTTGGCCAAGAAGATCGAGGGGGGATGGATGGACTTCGACGTCGCCGTCGCCACCCCGGATCAAATGCGCCATGTGGGTCGACTCGGTCGCATCTTGGGACCGCAGGGGAAAATGCCGAGCCCGAAGGCTGGCACCGTGACCACGGATGTGACCACCGCGGTGTCCGAGTTCGTGGCCGGCAAGATCGAGTACCGAGTGGATTCGGGGGGGAACGTTCACGCACCCGTGGGCAAGCGTTCGTTCGACGCTCAAAAGATCGTCGAGAACGTGGAATTCCTTCTGCGCCACCTCATTTCGGTCAAGCCGTCCGCGGCCCGCGGGACCTACATGCAGAAGGCCGCCTTGAGCGCCACCATGAGTCCCTCGGTGTCGTTGAAGGTCTGACGTTGACGACGAAAGGAAAACCATCATGAGTCGAGCCATGAAGGCAGCCATCGTCGGGCAGATCCGCCAGACCCTCGAGGGGCAGGATTCACTTGTACTGGTCGACGAATCCAAGTTGACCGTGGAAGAGAATCAGACCTTGCGCGAGGAGCTGAGGAAAGAGGACATTCGCCTCTTCCACCTCCGCAATCGTCTGGCCGGAATCGCGTTCGAAGAACAAGGCTTCCAAGGATTGAAGGACCTGCTTGCTGGACCGGTGGCCATGGCCTTCGGCGGCGAGGGGGCCATCGCGATCTCGAAGATCGTGATGGAGCAGGCGAAGAAGCTCAAGGCGCTGAAAGTCATCGGAGGATTCATCGACGGGAAGGTCATCGACCCTGCCGGTGTCGAGACTCTTTCGAAGATGCCCGGCCGCAAGGAGCTGCAGTCCATGGTCCTTCAGGGGTTCTTTGGCCCCGTGAGCGACTTCCACGCCTCCATGGAAAACCTCTTCACCGAGGTCCATGGCTTGTTGGAAGCCCTCGAGACAAAGAAAACGGAGGAAGGCTGAATCGGCCTTCCAGGGATGAACTTTGGAACTCCCGCGCCTCGGACGGGCGCGGAATCGCAGGAGCAGAAGAATGTCGGAATACTCTGAGAAGACTCAGCAGATCTTGGACAGCATCGGTGCCATGACCGTCATGGAACTCGTCGAGCTGAAGGAAGCTTTCAAGGAAACCTTCAAGGTCGAGGCCGCGGCGCCCGTCTTCGCGGGTGCGATGCCCGGCGCGGGCGGCGGTGAAGCCGCTGCCGAGGAAAAGACCGAATTCGACGTCGAGCTGAAGGGCATCGGCGGCAACAAGATCGCCGTGATCAAGGCCGTTCGGGCCATCACCGGTCTGGGGCTGAAGGAAGCCAAGGAATTGGTGGACGGCGCCCCCAAGGTGGTCAAGTCCGGAGTCTCCAAGGACGAGGCTGACGAGATCAAAAAGCAACTTGACGACGCCGGGGCCGAGGTCGAGATCAAGTAAGCTTGGTCCGCAGGGATGCCTTGGGCGTCCGGCCTGAAATCGGAGGGCTGCCGGCCTGCAGCGACTTCGAAGCGAGGACAGGGACGGCGAGGCGCGGAAGCGGAGGCTTTCGCGCCCCCGCCCTCTGTCCGTTGAGACCTGGAGGGGGCGGAATTTCACGCCCCTGGTATCGGAAGCGGGACTCGGCGGGAGCCGAATTCCTCATCGCGGATGTGAGCGTCGCGGTGTCCCCCAGGCGGCAGGGGACCCGTTCGGGCGCCGGCGAATAGGGAGCGAACATGGCACGGGCAGCATTCCCCACGGAAATCCGCAACTACGGCAGGCACAGGACCGTCCTCGACGTTCCGAATCTCATCGCGCTCCAACTGGACGCCTATGAGCAATTTCTCCAGCCCAATGTTGCACCCGCCGATCGGGCGGCGCACGGCCTCGAGGCGATCATCCGAGAGGTGTTCCCCATCGAGAGCTACGACAAGACTCTTTCTTTGGAGTACCTCGGTTACGAGTTGGGACGACCACGGTACACTCCGTCTGAGTGTCGCAATCTGCGACTGACCTACAGCATGCCCTTCAAGATCCGGTGTCGTCTCAACAAGGCGGAGCCGGTGGAGGAAGACGTCTATCTGGGTGAGATCCCCATCATGGTGGGAGGGGGTGAGTTCATCGTGAATGGCGCCGAGCGCGTCATCGTGAGCCAGCTCCACCGCTCTCCCGGCGTCGACTTCTCCGTGGACGTCCAGGCGAACGAGAAGAAGCTTCATTCCTGCTGGATCATTCCCGAGCGGGGCTCCTGGATCGAAATCTCGGTCAGCAAGAAGGACGTCCTCCAGGTCAAGATCGACCAGAGCGGAAAGTTCCTCGCGACGACGCTTCTTCGGGCGATGGACAGTCGCTACAGCAGCGATGAGGACATCATCCGGCTTTTCCACGAGACGAAGAAGTACACGGTCAACACGCGGAACCTTCCGAAGCTCAAGGACAAGCACGTCGTCGGCGACATCGTCGACTCCGAAACCGGCGAGGTGCTCATGTCCAGCGGCGAGCAGCTCACCGAGGAGTACCTGAAGATCCTTCAGGCTTCGAAGATGAAGAGCGTCGAGGTCATCGAGAAGGTCTCCGACTTCCTCGTTTTGAACACACTGCGCGAGGACAACGTCAAGACCCACGAAGACGCGTTGCTGAAGATCTATAGCCGTTTCCGCCCCGGAAACCCGCCGCAGATCGAGAAAGCGAAGGACCTGTTCAATGAGAAGTTCCGTGACCCCGCCCGCTACCGTCTGGGTAAGGTGGGGCGCTTCCGTCTGAATCGGAAGTTCAAGCAGGATGTTCCCGAGGATTGCATGACGCCTCAGGTGGAGGACCTGATCAGCGCCATGAAGTACATCCTCGATCTGCGTGCCGGCAAGGGGCAGGTGGACGACATCGATCACTTGGGCAACCGGCGGGTGCGAACCATTGCGGAGCTGGCCGCGGATGAGTTCCGCAAGGGCTTTCTCAAGCTGCGCAAGACCGCTCAGGAGAGGATGAACATCGAGAAGGAGAACGTCACTCCTCGCACCTTGATCAATGCGAAGACGATCAGTTCCTCCATCGACTACTTCTTCGGGCGAGGTGAACTCTCCCAGGTCGTCGACCAGACGAATCCGCTATCCCAGTTGACCCATGAGCGTCGACTCTCGGCTCTCGGACCCGGCGGCCTGAACCGCAAGCGTGCGGGCTTCGAGGTGCGAGACGTACACATTTCTCACTATGGCCGCATCTGTCCCATCGAGACGCCGGAAGGCACGAACATCGGCCTCATCGCATCCGTGGGCCTGTTCGCGGACGTGGACGAGTACGGCTTTCTGATCACGCCCTACCGGGTCGTGGAGAAGCGCAAGGTGACCGATGAGGTCAAGTGGTTGCGCGCCGACGAGGAGAGCGAATCCGTGATCGTCCCGGCGGACACGGCCCTCGACCGGAACCGTCGGGTCCCGGCGGGCCGCGCTCTCGCTCGCGCGTGGGGCGACATGAAATGGGTGGACGCGAAGGAAGTCCAATACATGGACGTGTCTCCCATGCAGATCGTGGGAGTCTCTTCGAGTCTCATCCCCTTCCTCGAGCACGATGACGCGAACCGAGCCCTCATGGGATCGAACATGCAGCGCCAGGCCGTGCCGCTCGTTGTGACCGAGCCTCCGCTCATCGCCACGGGCATGGAGAAGGAAGTCGCAAAGAACTCGGGAATGGTGGTCCGGGCCAGACACGCGGGCGTCGTCAAGAAGGTGACGTCCGTCGAGATCGAGGTAGGAGATGACCTCTATCCTCTCCGGAAATTCGTCGGTCTCAATGAACGGACCTGCCTCAACCAGACGCCCACGGTGCGGCTGGGCGACAAGGTCGAGGAGGGGCAGATCATCGCGGACGGCGCCGCCACCCACAATGGCGAGCTGGCGCTGGGGCGCAACGTCTTCGTCGGGTTCATGACGTGGGACGGCTACAACTTCGAAGACGCCGTCCTCGTGAGCGAGAAGCTCGTGAAGGAAGACGTCTTCACGTCGATCCACATCGACGAATTCGAGATCGAAATCCGCGAGACGAAGTTGGGCCGCGAAGAGTTCACGCGCGATATTCCAAACGTTCCGGAGCGGATGCTCAAGAACCTCGACGAGTCGGGCATCGTGCGCATCGGAACCCATGTCCGGCCCGGCGACATCCTCGTCGGCAAGGTAGCGCCCAAGAGCAAAAACGAGCTCTCGCCGGAGGAGAAACTTCTCCACGCCATCTTCGGTCGCGCCGGTGAGGACGTAAAGAACGACTCCCTCGAGGTGTCTCCAGGCGTGGAAGGCGTCGTCATCGATGCGCAGAAGTTCTCCCGCAAGGTGAACATGACCGAGGAGGAGCGGCAGAAGAACCTGGCCGAGATCAAGAAGGCCGAGACCCGTTTTCTCGAGCGCTACCGCGAAAGCCTGAAGCAGCTCATCGACCGTTTGGTGGAGATCGGCAAGGGCGACCTCATCGATCCCAACACCAAGGAGAAGGTGACCGCCGAGGCGGCGGAGAACTACTATCTCTGCAAGTTGGTGCGCGAGCAGATCCTGGCGGCGGTCGACGCCACCTTCACGAAGGGCAAGAAGCGAGAATCGGCGCTCCATGCCATCAAGACCTACTTCGAACGGATCGACTCCTTCGAGAGCGAAAAGACGAAGTTGGTGAACCGCCTGTCGCGAGGCGACGAGCTTCCCACGGGTGTGTTGGAGATGGTGAAGGTCTTCATCGCCACCAAGCGACGGCTGTCCGTGGGGGACAAGATCGCCGGTCGTCACGGCAACAAGGGCGTCATCGCTCGGATCCTCCCCGAGGAGGATATGCCGTTCTTGGCCGACGGAACGCCCCTCGACGTGTGTCTGAACCCGCTGGGCGTCCCGAGTCGAATGAACGTGGGTCAGATCCTCGAGACCCATCTGGGGTGGGCCGCCATGGTGAGCAACTTCCAGGCAGTCACGCCCGTGTTCGACGGCGCGACAGAGGCCGACATCGAGGATGCCTTGGAGAAGGCGGGCCTCCCGAAGGAGGGCAAGGTCCAGCTCTTCGACGGCCGAACGGGTGAGCCCTTCGAGCAGAAGACGACAGTCGGCTGCATGTACATTCTGAAGTTGCACCACTTGGTGGACGAGAAGATTCACGCCCGCGCGACGGGGCCCTACTCGCTGATCACGCAGCAGCCCCTCGGAGGCAAGGCGCGCTTCGGTGGGCAGCGGTTCGGAGAAATGGAAGTCTGGGCGCTGGAAGCCTACGGGGCGGCCTATGTCCTCCAGGAACTCCTGACGGTGAAGTCGGACGACGTGGACGGGCGGACGAAGATCTACGAATCCATGGTCAAGGGCGAGAACACGCTGGAGGCCGGCACGCCGGTATCCTTCGACGTGTTGTGTCATGAATTGCGCGGCCTTTGCCTGAACGTCGAGTTGAGGCGGAGTTCGACGGAAGAGACGGCGGTCCTGGGACTCTGAGCGATAGGGGACGGCGAGCATGCTGCAAAACTACAACAGGGTGAACGACGTGGACGCGGTGACCATTCGTATGGCATCGCCCGCGGACATCCGCAATTGGTCGTACGGCGAGGTGAAGAAGCCGGAGACCATCAACTACCGGACGTACCGCTCGGAGAAGGACGGCCTTTTCTGCGAGAGGATTTTCGGGCCGGAAAAGGACTGGGAGTGCTCCTGCGGGAAGTACAAGGGCATCAAGCACAAAGGCATCGTTTGCGACCGATGCGGCGTGAAGGTGACCCACTCGCGAGAGCGACGGACCCGGATGGGCCACATCAATCTGGCTGCTCCGGTGGCGCATATCTGGTTCTTCAAGGCGATGCCGTCGCGACTGGGCACTCTGCTTGCCATGAAGACGTCGAATCTCGAGAAGGTCATCTACTTCCAGGACTACGTCGTCATCGACCCGGGGAATCCGGAGGAGACGGGACTGCAGGAAGGGCAGCTCCTCACTGAAGAGGAGTACCGCGCCGCGCGGCAGAAGATCGGCGACAAGTTCGAGGCGTCGATGGGCGCCGAATCCGTTCGCAAGCTGCTCTCCAAGATCGACCTGGTCAAGGTCGCCGAGGAATTGCGCCAGGAGCTCACCGAGACCCGGAGCAAGCAGCGTCAGCGCGACATCGTCAAGCGGTTGAAGACCGTGGAGGCGTTGCGAGATTCACCGAACCGCCCCGAGTGGATGATCCTGGACGTGATCCCGGTGATCCCGCCGGACCTGCGTCCTCTCGTCCTGTTGGAGTCGGGCAACTTCGCAAGTTCGGACCTGAACGATCTCTATCGCCGCCTCATCAACCGCAACAACAGGTTGAAGAAGTTCCTCGACTTGAACGCGCCCGAGGTGATCATTCGCAATGAGAAGCGGATGCTTCAGCAGTCCGTCGACGCCCTCTTCGACAACGCTCGGTGCCGCCGCAGCGTTCTCGGTTCCAACAACCGCCCACTGAAGTCGCTCACCGACATGATCAAGGGCAAGCAGGGGCGTTTCCGCGAGAATCTCCTGGGTAAGCGCGTCGACTACTCGGCGCGATCGGTCATCGTCGTCGGCCCGGATCTCAAGATTCACCAGTGCGGCCTCCCGAAGAAGATCGCTCTCGAGCTCTACCAGCCGTTCATCATCCGACGCCTCAAGGAATTGGGGTACGCCGACACGATTCGTTCGGCGAAGAAGATGCTGGAGAGGAAGGACGACGAGGTCTGGGACATCCTCGAGGAGGTGATCGACGAGCATCCCGTGCTCCTGAACCGCGCACCGACGCTTCACCGCATGGGTATCCAGGCTTTCGAACCGGTTCTCATCGAGGGCAACGCCATTCGCTTGCATCCCCTGGTGTGCACCGGATTCAACGCCGACTTCGATGGCGACCAGATGGCCGTCCATCTTCCGCTTTCCTTCGAGGCTCAGATCGAAGCGCGGGCCCTCATGCTCGCGGCCCACAACATCTTTTCGCCCGCGTCCGGTCAGCCCATCATTTCGCCGACCCAAGACGTGGTGTTGGGCGGTTTCTACATGACAGCGGAACATCCGCACGAGGATGTCATCGAGCGTCCCTATGGATCGCCGCTCGATGTCCTTTCCGCCTGGGCGAACAAGAAGCTGCGCACCCACACGAAGATCAAAGTCCGTTTTCCGGGCAAGAAGACCTTCATCAACAGGGAGGGTGAGGTCACGTTGGAGAACGGCATCGTCCAGACCACGGTCGGGCGAATCCTCTTCAATGACATCCTCGATGATCGCATGAACTTCTATAACGTCGAAATGACGAAGAAGGCGCTCTCGAGGGTGATCATCGATTGCCACAAGCTCCTGGGCAAGAAGGCGACACTGAAGCTTCTCGACGATCTCAAGAGCTTCGGATTCAAGGCATCGACCCGTGCGGGCATGTCGTTCGCGAAGGGTGACATGCGGATGCCGAACCGAAAGCCTGAGATCATCTCGAAGGCTGAAGCCGAGGTCCTCAAGATCGAAGAAAACTTCGCGAATGGAGTCATCACCGACGGCGAGCGGTATAACCAGATCATCGACGTCTGGACTCATACGCGTGAGCTCATCGGCGAAGAGATGATGGCGGAGTTGAAGAACGACTTCGGCGAGGCGGGCGCCGTCAATCCGATCTACATGATGGCCGCGTCAGGCGCCCGTGGTTCGGTGGAGCAGATCCGCCAGTTGGCGGGTATGCGTGGTCTGATGGCCAAGCCGAACGGCAAGATCATCGAGACCCCCATCAAGGCCAACTTCCGGGAAGGCTTGAGCGTTCTCGAGTATTTCTCTTCGACCCATGGGGCTCGTAAGGGCCTGGCGGATACGGCCCTGAAAACGGCCGATTCGGGTTACCTCACCCGAAAGTTGACGGACGTGGGGCAAAACCTGGTGGTTCGGGCCAGGGATTGCGGAACCACGCGTGGCGTTTTCAAAAGTGCGGTGTACAAGGGTGACCACGTCGAGGTCTCCCTGGCGGAGAACATCCGCGGTCGGACGGCCTGCGACACCGTGAAGGATGTCGTTTCGGGCGAAGTCGTCGTGGAATCCGGCGGTCTCATCGACGAGGCGGTGGCCAAGCGGATCGAGGACCTGGGCTACGAAAAGGTTCGCGTCCGTTCGCCCCTCACCTGCGAAACGGCCCGCGGCGTCTGTGCCCGCTGCTACGGGATGGATCTCTCCCGGGGGCGCCTGGCCGAGCAGGGGCTGGCCGTGGGCGTCATGGCCGCGCAGTCCATCGGCGAACCCGGCACCCAGCTCACCATGCGGACGTTCCACATCGGAGGAACCGCCTCCCGTGCCGTTGCGGAGTCGCACATCACGGCTCGCGGCAAGGGCAAGGTCGAGTTCCGAAATCTCCGTTGCGTGGAGACCCCGGAGGGGACCGTCGTCTTGAATCGAAACGGTGAAATCGCCGTGATGGACGAGAAAGATCGCGAGCTCGAAAGCTATGCGGTTCCGCTGGGAGCGATCGTTCTCGTCGAGGACGGCGAGACGGTGAAATCGAAGTCCATGCTCTGCAAGTGGGATCCCCACCACACGCCCATCATCGCCGAACGTGGGGGAATCATTCGCTTCGAGGACATCGTCGAAGGCGAAACGATGAAGCGGGAGAAGGAGCCCGGTTCCAACATTCGCCGCATGGTGATCATGGAGCACAAGGGCGAGCTGCATCCCCAGATCGTCATCGAGGACAAAGATGGCAATCCGGTGACGTCGTATCCGATTCCCGAAAAGGCCCACCTCGAGGTCAAAGACGGGAAGAAGATCAAGGCCGGTACCCTGTTGGCCAAGACGCCGCGTGCGGCGTCGGGTACCCAGGACATTACGGGTGGTCTGCCCCGCGTCACCGAGCTCTTCGAGGCGCGGACGCCGAAGGACCCGGCCGTGATCGCGGAGATCGACGGAATCGTCGAGCTGGGCGACAAGAAGCGCGGCAAGCGAGTGATCATCATCAAGGGGGAGGGAGGCGTGGAGCACGCTCACCTCGTGCCTCACTCGAAGCAGTTGCGGGTTCACCGCGGCGACTTCATTCGTGCGGGCGAGCCCCTCACGGACGGCAGCCCGATCCCTCATGACATCCTGCGGATTTCCGGCATGGACGTCCTCCAGGAGTATCTGCTTCGCGAGATCCAAACCGTGTATCGGTCTCAGGGCGTGCGGATCGACGACAAGCACATCGAGACCATCGTGGCCCAGATGCTCCGGAAGGTTGAAGTCGAAAACCCGGGCGATACCGAGTTCCTCATGGGGCAGGTCATCGATCGCCACACCTTCAAGGAGGCGAACGAGCGCGTGAAGAAGCAAAAGGGCAAGCCGGCGACGGCTCAGCCTCGTCTGTTGGGAATCACCAAGGCCGCGCTTCAGAGCGAGTCGTTCATTTCCGCGGCGTCTTTCCAAGAGACCACGAAGGTCCTCACCGAAGCGGCCTTGGCCGGCAAGGTGGATCACCTGGTGGGCTTGAAGGAGAACGTGATCTTGGGGCACTTGATCCCCGCGGGGACCGGTTTCCAGGAGTACCACAACACGCTCATCAAGCACAATTTCGAGACGGACGAGTCCAGTCAGGAGGGAGCCGCTTCGGCGGTTTGACCGGATGTGTGTCTTGACGGAGAAAGGAACGTCCCGTGGGACGCTCCTTTCTTCGAAAGCGGGGGCGGTGCGATTGATCGTGCCTCCTCACCTTCTTAGAATCCGCCCCCTCCAGGATACCCTCCACTCACCCGGTGAGATTGAGGGCGGGTTTGGGAACTGATCGAATTCATTGTCCTATTTGGATTTACGTCTGTCATGCCGACGATCAATCAGCTGGTTCGCAAGGGCCGCAAGAAGATCAAGAAGAAGAGCAAAGCACCGGTTTTGCAGGGTTGTCCCCAAAAAAGCGGCGTGTGCCTTCAGGTGAAGACTCTCACGCCGAAGAAACCGAACTCCGCTCTTCGGAAGATCGCCCGTGTTCGCCTCTCCAATGGAAAGGAAATCACGGCCTATATCCCCGGTGAAGGGCACAACCTCCAAGAGCACTCCATCGTGTTGGTGCGAGGAGGGCGCGTGCGTGACCTTCCCGGTGTGCGCTACCACGTGCTTCGAGGTTGTCTCGATGCCACGGGTGTGGATGATCGTCGCCGCGGACGCTCGAAGTACGGAACGAAGCGGCCTAAGTAAGGCCTTTGGAAGGAGACCAGGCAGGTGCCCCGTAAGTACCAGTCGACGGAACGGTTCTTGAAGCCGGATCCCAAGTACAACAGCTTGCTCATTGCGAAGTTCATCAATTGCGTCATGTGGGACGGACGGAAGTCCGTGGCCCAGAAGCTGGTGTACGATGCGTTGGATCTCGTGTCTCAAAGGATCAAAGACAGGCCTCCCGAGGAGATCTTCACCGTTGCCGTCAACAATGTGAAGCCTCTCGTCGAGGTGCGTTCGAAGCGTGTCGGTGGCGCCACCTACCAGGTGCCGATCGAGGTCAATCGTCGTCGTCAGCAGAGTTTGGCATTCCGCTGGATTCTCGACGTCATTCGCAAGAAGAAAGGGCGCCCCGCGCACCGGAGTCTCGCGGACGAGATCATCGCGGCCTTCAACAAAGAAGGCGCGGCGATGACCACCCGTGAGAACACCCACAAGATGGCGGACGCCAACAAGATGAATGCCCATTTCGCTTGGTAGGTTCCGGGAGGAGCCCCCACGAATCGGGATTTGAACGTTCCCATTGAGGTGGGGACAACCGTTGTTACAAGGTGCCTCGCCGCAGGTTGCGGCGTGTGACCACTGAGGACCACCTGAAACCCCGTCTCGGGTTCCTTTCAGGCAGGCTCGAACGCTCGACCAGGACTCCCGAAGGAGTTTCGATGCGTGCAACCCCTTAGGGGGACGTCACTTATGGATGCCGTGGAATCTCGCATCGCGAACGTTCCGGGCGTGTTTTGTGAAACCATTACGGCGGAATCCGGGTCGAACCGGCTTTCGGCAAGGTCATGAACGACAAGATCAAGATCAGACTCGAAGGATACGATCACGAATCGATCGATCAATCCACCTCGGAGATCGTCGAGGTGGCGCGCAGGACAGGAGCGACCCTGGTGGGGCCGATCCCGCTTCCGACGCGGATCGAGCGTTTCACCGTTTTGCGCTCCCCTCATATCGACAAGAAATCGAGGGAGCAGTTCGAGATCAGGACCCACAAGCGGGTTCTCTATCTCAAGGATCCGACGAAGAAAACGGTCGATGCCCTGAGCAAGCTCAACTTGCCCGCTGGCGTCGAGGTCAAGATCAAGGCGTGAGTTCACCGAACCGACATCTTTCGGGATGTCGGTTCGCTCCGTTCAGAGGAACGAAAAGATGTCCATGAAATTCATGCTTGGCCGCAAAGGGCGCATGACGCAGATCTTCACCGAGGAAGGGGAGTGCGTCCCCGTGACGATCCTCGAGGTGGGGCCCTGTTGGGTGACCGGAGTTCGCTCCGCCGAGCGGGATGGCTACGACGCCGTGCAGATCGGCTTCGACCAGGTGCGAGAGAAGGTGTTGAGCAAGCCGGAGCTCGGGCACCTGAAGGCCAAGGAATTGCCTCCTCTGCGCGTCCTCAAGGAGTGCCGTTTGGATAGCCCCGCCGACCTGGAGGTGGGGGCGCAGTTGGGAGTCGACGTGTTTCAGGTCGGCGAGAGGGTGGACGTGACGGGAGTCTCCAAGGGACGCGGCTTTGCCGGCGCGATGAAGCGTTACAACTTCGGCGGCGGTCCCATGACCCACGGCGGCATGTGTCGGCGTTTTCCGGGCGCCATCGGTCAGCACACCTATCCCGGCCGGGTGTTCAAGGGAAAGCGGATGCCGGGACACTTTGGCACCGATCGCATCAAGGTGAAGAACCTGGAAGTGATGCACATCGACACGGAACGGAATCTTTTGCTGGTTCGGGGCGCGGTCCCGGGCCATCGCGGGGCCCTGGTGGAGGTCTCCTACGCGAAGTGCGCGAAGGCGAGCCAACAGGCCTGAATTGAGGAACTGAGACGATGGAAACCAGCGTCTGGAGCGACGGACAAGTGCAAACCGAGGACTTCGATACGGAGTTTCTCGGAGACCGGGTGAAGGTGCGGCTTCTGCGCCACGCCGTCCGCATGTATCAGAGCAATCTCAGGGCGGGAACCCATAAGACCAAGAGCCGTGGCGAACTCCACTATCGGAAGGCACCGCTCTTCAAGCAGAAGGGAACCGGGCGGGCACGCGTGCGCCACCAAGCGGCCACCCAGTGTCGTCACGGCGGCATCCCCCACGGGCCGAAACCCAGGGATTATTCCTACCACATGCCCAAGAAGGCTCGGTTGGAGGCGCTGCGGTCGGCCCTGCTCTCGAAGTTTCGGGACGGTGAAGTGACCCTGGCGCGCAGCTTCAGCTTTCCGGAGCCGAAGACGAGCCGCCTTGCGGGCATCTTGGATGACCTGGGATACGCCAAGAGCTGCCTCATCATCGTCGCCGAGAGAGATGACAATCTTCTCCTCTCCGCCCGCAACCTGCGGAGGGTCGACGTCATCCCCGCGGACGATGTGAACGCCTTCCATCTTTTGCACTATCGGAACGTGATCATCACGGACGACGCTCTCGCGAGCTTGAGGAAGAGAACCGATGAGTCGTGATAACGAGTATCAAATCATCCGTCGGCCCCTGTTGACGGAAAAGAACATGCACCGCGCGGATACCCGGAACACCTACACCTTCGAAGTGTCTCCGGACGCCAACAAGGTCGAGGTCCGCCAGGCCATCGAGCGTCTCTTCAAGGTGAAAGTGAAGGCGGTCAAGACGGTGCGCTACAAGGGAAAGCCCAAGCGGCGTGGATATGACTTCTATACCCAGGGGGCGATGAAGAAGGCCATCGTCACCCTGCAAGAGGGGCACAAGATCGACCTCATCTGAGGATTCGAGGAGCACAATCATGGCCATCAGGCGATTCAAGCCCACATCTCCAGGACGACGTCACGGATCGGTGATCGATTACCGCAATACGATCACCACCGACACACCGGAGAAGTCACTCCTGGAACCACTGAAGAAGACCGGCGGCAGGAACGCCCACGGGCACATCACGTCGCGGCGTCGCGGCGGCGGGGCGCGGCGGCACTACCGGATCATCGACTTCAAACGGAACAAGGACGGCATCCCCGCACGGGTCAAGACGATCGAGTACGATCCGAATCGCTCCGCCAATATCGCCCTTTTGGCGTATGCGGATGGGGAGAAGCGGTACATCCTCGCGCCCAAGGGCCTCGAGGTGGGCCGGATCGTCATGAACGGTTCCGAGGCCGAGCCCAAGGTCGGGAATTGCATGAAGCTGAAAGACATCCCGGTCGGCCTGGACATCCACAACATCGAATTGACCCCCGGCAAGGGCGGTCAGGTGGCGCGTGGCGCGGGCTGCGTGTCCCGACTGATGGCTCGCGAGGGCAACTACGCCGTCGTCGTCATGCCGTCGGGTGAAATGCGACGCATCCATGTCGAGTGCCGTGCGACCATCGGTTCCATCGGCAACGCGGACCACCAGCACGTATCCCTGGGCAAGGCGGGGCGCCGTCGGCACATGGGGCGTCGTCCGAAGGTTCGGGGTTCGGCCATGAACCCGGTCGCCCACCCGATGGGCGGCGGTGAAGGGCGAAGCGGAGGGGGTCGCCACCCCTGTTCGCCCACGGGCGTTTTGGCCAAGGGCGGGAAGACCCGCCGACCCAACAAGGCCAGTGACAAACTGATCATTCGCCGGCGCAAGAAGAAGAGGCGTTGAGGAGTAGGAATTCACGATGAGTCGTTCCACCAAGAAGGGCCCGTACATCGACGAGAAGCTCCTGAAGAAGACCCTGGCGCAGACCGCCAAGGGGACGAAGGAGCCGATGAAGACCTGGGCGCGCGCCTGCACCATCGCGCCCGAGTTCGTGGGGCATACCTATATGGTGCACAACGGTCGAACCCATCTACGCGTCTTCGTCACCGAAGACATGGTCGGCCACAAGCTCGGTGAATTCTCGGTGACCCGGACCTACCGCGGCCACGGCAAGGACAAGAAGAAGTAACTCGACCGAGGAGAGATCCCCTGGGAGTTTCCGCGATGGAATACAAAGCCAGTCACAAATACGCGCCCATCTCCGCTCGCAAGGCTCGCCTTGTCGCGGACATGGTTCGCGGCATGCCGGTGGACGCGGCCCTCGACGCACTGAGGACCACCCATCAAAGAGCGAGTTTCATGCTGGATAAGGTGATTCGGTCCGCCGCCGCGAATGCAGGCCAGCAGACCGCCCTGTCGAGCAGCGAGCTTTACGTCAAGGAGGCCTTCGTGAATGAAGGGCCTCTGCAGCAAGGGCGCATCCGTTGGCGCCCGGGCGCCATGGGCCGCATCAAGCCCTACCGGAAACGGACCAGTCACATTCACGTCACCCTCAAGGTGGCGGAATCGCAGGCCGGGCGCTCCAAGCGAGCGGCCGCTCAGGAGCAGGAAGGGGGCGAGGAGTAACTCATGGGTCAGAAGATTCATCCCACCGGATTTCGCATTGGCGTCACCCTTCCGTGGATCAGCCGCTGGAACGCCTCCAAGAAGGACTTTCCTCGTCTGATCGCGGAAGACGCCAAGATTCGGAAGTTCATCCGGACGAACTACGACTACGCCGGTGTCTCGAAGGTCGAAATCGAGCGGTCAGGGGACAACGTCACCGTCATCATTTCCACCGCTCGCCCGGGCCTTTTGATCGGGCGCAAGGGCAAGAAGCTGGACGAGATGAAGGTGGACCTGCAAAAGCTCCTCGGCGCCGACAACCGAGTGATGAAGGTCCACATCACCGAGCTCGGTCGACCTGAGCTGGACGCCGAGATCGTGGGACAGAGCATTCGGGAGCAACTGCAAAAGCGCATCGCCTTCCGCCGCATTCTCCGCAAGACCCTTCCCGCCACCATGGCGGCGGGCGCGGAGGGGATCAAAGTGCGTTTGGCTGGCCGACTCGGCGGGGCCGAGATGGCGCGGGTGATGATTCAAACGGAGGGCCGTGTTCCTCTGACGACGTTGAGTGCGGACATCAGCTACGCCTGCGTGGTCGCGCGCACCACCTACGGGGTGATTGGCGTCAAGGTCTGGATCAACCGCGGGGAATTTGGGGACGACCAGCGTCCGCGACTTTGAACGCGGGAACTGACGAGGAGATCAAACCATGGCTCTGATGCCAAAGAGAGTCAAGCACAGAAAGCAGCAGCGCGGACGAATCCGCACGAAGGCGGCCCGTGGAAACACGGTGGCCTTCGGGGACTTCGGGTTGCAGGCTCTCGAACCGGGATGGATTACGGGTCGTCAGATCGAGGCCGGCCGTATTTCCGCCAACCAGGTCGCGAGAACGGTGGGTGGTCGCATCTGGATTCGCATTTTCCCCCACAAGCCGGTGACCTCGACGCCCCTCGAAACCCGCATGGGTAAGGGCAAGGGTGACATCGAGTTTTGGTGCGCCGTCATCAAGGAGGGGACCATCCTTTTCGAGGTGGGCGGTGTTCCCGAGGAAGTGGCCCGCAAGGCCTTGGCCCGGACGGCGCACAAGTTGCCGATCCGGTGCCGCCTCGTTCGTAGGAGGCACAGAACATGAGACTGGATGAGATTCGAGCCCAAGACGATGCGGACCTGGAGGTCGTCCTCCAGAACAGTCGACGTCAGCTTTTCGAGTTCCGACTGAAGTCGGCCACGGGGGAGAATGAGAGCCCCCATCACGCTCGGCAGTTGCGCCGCACGATTGCCCGCATCCTGACGGTCTTGAGCGAACGTAACCAAGGAATTCGCGGCGAACGACCGCACGTGAGCGAGTAGAGCCATGAGCGAGACTACACAACGAAATCGTCGCAAGGCCGTGGTCGGCCGCGTGACCAGCGACAAGATGGCCAAAACCATCGTCGTCGAGGCGGAGCGGATGGTCGAACATCCCCACTTCCGCAAATACATCAAGCGCAGCACGACCTACAAGGCCCATGACGAGAACGAAGAGGCTCGTGTCGGCGACGTGGTCGAACTCATGGAGTGTCGTCCTTTGTCCAAGACGAAGTACTTCCGCTTGCTTCGGATCGTGCGACGGGGCAAGGCCCATGCCGCCGAGCAGGGAGGTGAGTCATGATTCAGATGCAGACCCGACTGGACGTGGCCGACAACACGGGTGCGAAGGAGGTGATGTGCATCAAGGTCCTCGGAGGTTCCCGCCGGCGCTACGCCAGCGTAGGGGATGTCATCAAGGGGTCGGTCAAGAAGGCGATTCCCGGCGGAAGCGTCAAGACCGGTGACGTCGTTCGTGGTGTCGTGGTTCGCACGCGAAGTGCGGTGCGTCGCGCCGACGGTTCCTATGTGCGCTTCGACAAGAACGCCTTGGTGATCATCGACAACGACGGCAACCCCAAGGGTACGCGTATCTTCGGCGCCGTGGCGCGCGAGTTGCGTCAGAAGAACTTCATGAAAATCGTGTCTCTGGCATCGGAGGTGGTGTGACCATGGCTGCCCGGATCAAGAAGGACGACATCGTCATCGTCATTGCCGGCAAGGACAAGGGGCGCCAGGGACGAGTTCTGCAGGTGATTCCCGAGCGGGATCGAGTGATCGTACAGGGTGTGAACATCCAGGTGCGTCACCTGAAACAGAACCCCCAGGACCCCTCCCAAGGGGGCCGGAAAGAGCGAGAGGCGCCGATCCACATCTCGAACGTCATGCCGTGGTCCGACAAGGACGGCAAGGGCGTGCGCGTACGGGCCGGTGAGGCGAAGGGAAAGAAGGTTCGAGTGTCTGCGGCATCCGGGGAGCGCATCGTTGCGAGCGCCCCCGCCGCGGATGCGAAGCCGGCCAAGAAGAAGGCCGGCAAGGAGGAATAGTCGCCCATGACCGCGACCAAGACAAAGCCCCGGTTGCTCGAGAAGTACGAGAACGAAATCGTCGCGAGCCTCCGGGAGAAGTTCAAGCTCGGCAATCCCCATCAGGTGCCGCGCTTGGAGAAGATCACAGTGAACATGGGAGTCGGGAGCGCTATCGAGAACAAAAAGCGCCTCGAGTCGTCGGCGCGGGACTTGGGCGTGATCACGGGCCAGCGGCCCCAGATCATCAAGGCCAAGCGCTCTGTGGCCGGCTTCAAGCTCCGCCAGGGAGTTCCGATCGCCTGTCGTGTCACCCTGAGGGGTGACCGCATGTGGGAATTCTTGGATCGTTTGCTCACCTTGGCGATCCCCCGAATTCGAGACTTCCGCGGAATCAAGCGGAAGAGTTTCGACGGACGCGGAAACTTCGCAATGGGGCTGCCCGACCAGCTCGTGTTTCCGGAGATCCATGTGGACAAGGTGGACTGGAACCAGGGAATGGACATCGCCTTCACCATCTCCGGTGGGAACGACGCCTACTCCTTGGAGTTGCTGACCCAGCTCGGCATGCCCTTCCGTAAGGACTGAATAGGAAGAATCAATCGTGGCCACGAAAGCCCTGATCGAAAAGTCTCAACGCAAGCCCAAATTCAAAGTTCGGGGATATCACCGTTGCAATCTCTGCGGTCGCCCCCGAGCCTACTATCGCAAGTTCGGTCTCTGCCGGGTGTGCTTGCGTAATCTTGCCCACCAGGGCGCCATTCCCGGACTCAAGAAGGCGAGTTGGTAGCCATGAGTTCCACACACGTACCGGGCTCTTCGATTGAACGAGGAACGCTGAAATGAGCATGACCGATCCGATCGCGGACATGTTGACACGCATCCGCAATGCAAATGCCATCAAAAGGCGCACCGTCGACATGCCGCTGAGCAAGATCAAGCTGGGCATCGCGGAGACGCTGAAGCGCAGTGGATTCATCAACGACTTCCGGGTGTTGGAGGGGGACCGTCCCGTCGATCGCACCCTGCGCATCGATCTCAGGTACGGTCCCGACGGGGAGTTCGTCATCAACGAAATCAAGCGCTACAGCAAGCCCGGGTGCCGGGTCTACCGAGGCGCAAAGGAACTGCCGAAGGTCTTGGACGGCCTGGGAATCGCCATCGTGAGCACCTCCCACGGCATCCTGAACGACTTCGAGGCGCGACAGAAGAATTCCGGTGGCGAGGTTCTCGCCACGGTTTGGTAGGAGAGACCCACCATGTCCCTCATTGGAAAAAAGCCGGTCGCCATTCCCTCGGGGGTCACCGTCCAGGTGGAAGGTGACCAGGTGAAGGTCAAGGGGCCGAAGGGCGAGTTGACGCAGTCCTTCGAACCCTATTACGTGGCCGTCGAGGTGGACGGGACGGACGTGAAAGTCACGGCGAAGGCCGAGACCCGGGCCCACAGTGCCCGGCACGGACTCTATCGTTCCCTGATCTCCAACATGGTCGAAGGCTGCGCCAAGGGCTTCGAACGCCAGTTGGAAATCAACGGCGTGGGATACACGGCGAAAGCCGGTGGTCCGTCGAAGCTGACTTTGAACATCGGATTCTGCCATCCGGTGGAATTCGAGATGCCCAAGGGCGTCACCGTGGAGACGCCTTCGAACACACGCATCATCATCAAGGGCGCCGACAAGCAGGCCGTGGGTCAGATCGCGGCCAACATTCGCCGAGTGCGTCCTCCCGAACCCTATAAGGGCAAGGGCATCAAATACGCGGAAGAGCAGATTCGTCGGAAGGCCGGTAAGGCCGTCGCCGGCAAGTAGGAGTCTTCAAGGTGTCGAGCAGAACGATCATTCAGAAGCGCAAGCGCCGCCTTCGTCGGAAACTGGGCGTGCGGAAGAAGCTCTTCGGTACGGAGACCCGGCCCAGGTTGTCGGTTTTCCGCTCCTCAAAGCACATCTATGCACAGCTCGTCGACGATATGAACGGCAGAACTCTGGCGTCGGCGTCGACTGCCTGTAAGGAATTGCGATCGGCGATCCCTCACGGGGGGAATGTCGCGGCCGCGAAAGCGGTGGGTGAAAAGCTGGCGGAGCGAGCGTTGGCGGCGGGCATCAAGTCCGTCATCTTCGATCGCAACGGATTCAAGTACCATGGCCGCCTCCAGGCATTGGCCGATGCGGCGAGAGAGAAGGGGCTCGAGTTCTGATGGCAAATCCCAGAGGCAGCAATCAGGGGCGCGGACGCCGGGGACGCGATGGCCAAGGCGATCAGGCGGATTCGGAATTCCGCGAACCGACCGTGGTCACCATCAACCGCTGCGCGGCCGTGGTGAAAGGCGGCCGTCGCTTCAGCTTTTCGGCTCTGGTCGTCATGGGCGATGGCCGCGGCCGGGTGGGTCACGGCTTTGGTAAGGCGAAAGACGTCGCCGGAGCCATCGAGAAGGGGAACAAGGACGCTCGCAGGAACATGGTGAAGATCGCCATGGCGGGCTCCACGATTCCCCACCAGATCGTTGGCCGATTCGGTGCGGCGCGCGTCAAGTTGCGTCCTGCCCCCAAGGGGCGGGGCATCGTCGCTTGCGCCGCTGTGCGAGCCGTTCTCGAGCACGCGGGCATTCACGACATCGTCACCAAGTCCCTCGGCAACAACAATCCCATCAACTTGGTGAAGGCCACCTTGGACGCCATCAGCCGCCTTCGCACGAAGGAACAGGTCGAGGCTCTGCGCGGAGTGAAAATCGGATGAATCTCTCGGATCTCAACGCCGTGCCGATGAAGCGCAAGTTCCGGAAACGGAAGGGCCGCGGACCCGGTTCGGGCGACGGCAAGACGGCCGGGCGCGGTACCAAGGGGCAGAGGTCGCGGTCGGGTTTCTCTCGGCGGATGGGTTTCGAAGGCGGGCAGATGCCCCTCTATCGTCGTCTGCCCAAGAAGGGATTCACCAACGCTCTCTTCAAGGTCGAGTACGAGATCGTCAACACCGGGCAGCTTGAGCTGTTCGATGAGGGCATGACGGTCGACCTCGAGGTGCTGAAGGCCCACGGGCTGGTCAAGAAGAACACGAAGAGGGTGAAGATCCTCGGCAAGGGAACCTTGGGCAAGAGTCTCGTCATCAAGGCTGACAAGTTCAGCGCGACGGCGCGCCGGATGATCGAGGAGGTCGGAGGGACCGCCGAGGAGTTGAAGGCGCAATGAGCGGTACCAGCGCATTTCTGAACGTCTTCAAACTGCCTGAGCTCAGGAAGAAGATCTTCATCACGCTGGCGTTGCTCTTCGTCTACCGGATCGGCTTCCACATTCCGCTGCCGGGGACGAATGTCCTCGTGTTGCGCGGCGTGGAGGACCAGATCTCGGGCAACGCTGTGTTGGGCCTCATGAACGTCCTTTCCGGTGGGCAGCTCCAGTTCCCGGTGCTGTTCTCCCTGGGCATTCTTCCCTACATCAGCGCGTCGATTATCTTCAGTCTCCTGGTGAAGGTGATTCCTCAGCTGGAAGCTCTTTCGAAGGAGGGCCCGGCCGGGCAGCGGAAAATCAACCAGTTGACACGTTTGGCCACGGTCCCGCTCTGTGTCATTCAGGGACTGATCCTGGCCTTTGTTCAATTCAAGCAGCTGAAGGGCACCGTCTACGGCCAAAACGTCGAGGACTTCATGGTGCCGTTGCTTCACAGTGACAGCTTCTTCACCAGCATCGGCGCGGTCTTCATGATCGTCGCCGGTTTGACGGCGGGAACGCTTTTCATCATGTGGCTGGGTGAGCAGATCACGGAATACGGCATCGGGAACGGCGCCTCCCTGATCATCATGGCGGGCATCATTGCCGCTTTGCCTGCGGCTGCTGGACGTATCATCAGCGACGCCGTGGAGAATCGCAGTCGGATTCTCATCATCGCCGTTCTGATCCTCTCTTACGTCGGGGTCGTTTTGGCCGTCGTGATGATCACCAAGGGGCAAAGGCGCATCCCGATCCAACAGGCGAAACTGATGAAGGGCCGCCGCATGTATGGCGGTGCACGGCACTATCTCCCGCTGCGTGTGAACATGGCGAACGTGATGCCCGTGATCTTTGCGGCGAGTCTTTTGATGTTCCCCAACCTCATCAGCAATGCACTCGGGAATCGGGAGCCCCTGCTTTCTCCGGGCGGTTGGTGGTACGTCACCCTCGAGATCATCTTGATCTTCTTCTTCAGCTTCTTCTGGACCTCGATGATGTTCCAACCCCAGGAGATGGCGAACAATCTGAAGGAGCACGGCTCGTTCGTCCCGGGTATCCGTCCCGGTCGCAAGACCGCCGAATATCTGGAGCGGATCATGGTGCGCATCACCCTCGCGGGCGGTGCATTCCTTGCCGTGATCGCCATCATTCCGACCATCGTGACGGGGTCCCTCAACGTCGATTGGATGACCGCCCGATTCCTCGGCGGCACCGGAATCCTCATCGTCGTGGGCGTGGCCTTGGACTTGGTGGACAAATTGAATGCCGAACTCATGACCCGCAACTATGACGGCTTCATGGGCTCGTCCGCATCGAAGAAGGGCGCCCGCGGCGGGCGCTGAAGGACGTGAGCGAAGACATCAAGAAGCTCGTTTTTCTTGGGCCCCCGGGCGCCGGCAAGGGCACCCAGGCCGCCCGCCTGGAAGCGGTACACGGCTGGACGCACATCTCCACCGGCGACATGCTGCGAGCGGCTGTCCGTGCCGGGACCGAAGTGGGCTTGAGAGCCAAGGGGTTCATGGATGCGGGGGAGTTGATTCCCGACGACATCATGTGTCAGATGGTCATCGAGCGATTGAATCAGCCGGACTGCGCCAAGGGGTGGATTCTCGACGGGTTCCCCCGCACCGCGGTGCAAGCCGAGGCTTTGGACGAACTGCTGGGCGGCCATCACTGGACTCTAGATGCGTGCGTCTACTTTCATATCCGTTGGGACGTGCTCGTTGAGCGCCTCTCCGGCCGATTGAGCTGCAAACAATGTGGGGCCGTTTATCACAAGACCTATTCGCCACCGAAGCAGGACAACGTCTGCGACGAATGTGGGGGAGAGCTTTTTCAACGGGAGGACGACCGGAGGGAGGCGGTGGAACACCGGCTTCAGGTCTACAAGAAATCCACGAAGTCTCTGGTGGAGTACTACCGCCAGAAGGAGAAGCTCGTGACCGTCGAGGCGGAAGGCTCGATGGACGAGGTCTCGGAGCGGCTTGAGGCCGCTCTAGGGGCTTTGTAGAATCGCGGGCTCCCAACAGTCGGCACGATGCCATGATCTTCTATAAGTCCAGGCGTGAAATAGACTTGATGCTCCACGCCGGTCAGGTCTTGGCTCGGTTGTTCGACCGGATGGAAGAAAAAATTATTCCGGGGGTGACCACCGGGAAGTTGGATGAAAGCATCCATCGCTGGATGCTGGAAGAAGGCTGCATCCCGAGTTTTCTGGGATACAGAGGGTTTCCCGCCGTGAGTTGCATCTCCGTCAACGAGGAGGTGGTTCACGGGATTCCGGGGCCGAAGAAACTTGTCGAGGGCGACCTGGTCACGGTCGATCTCGGAGTGATCTGGCAGGGGTATCACGCGGATGCCGCCCGATCGTTTGGGGTAGGGACGTTGAGCCGGGAGGCGACGGACCTCATGAAGGCCACGGAAGAGGCCCTCGACCGAGGGTTGGAAGCCGTGAGTTTGGGAGGACGGGTGAGCGACGTCGGCGCCGCCGTCCAGAGTTATGCCGAGGGCTTGGGCTACTCGGTGGTGAAGGATTATGTCGGCCACGGCATTGGCCGGGACTTGCACGAGGAGCCGCAAGTTCCCAACTATGTCGATCGCGGTCGGCGACGTCGGGATCACCTTCTCAAGAAGGGATTGGTGATCGCGGTGGAACCCATGTTGAACATGGGGACGGATGAAGTCGAGCTCCTCGACGACGGATGGACGGTGGTCACGAAGGACGGGAAACTCTCCTGTCATTTCGAGGACACGGTCGCCATCACGGACGAGGGGCCTGTGATTCTCACTCGCCCCCTGGAGACGGGACGGAAACGATGAAAGTCAAAGCTTCGGTGAAGCGGATTTGCGAAAGCTGTCGCGTCGTGCGCCGCAGAGGTGTGGTGCGGATCATTTGCAAGGCCAATCCTCGGCACAAACAGAGGCAAGGCTGAGGCCCATAGGAAGAGGTAGAGCAAAGCATGGCTCGTATCGCCGGCATCGACATTCCCAACGACAAGCGGCTCAAGATCGCTTTGCGTTATATCTACGGCATCGGACCCCATAAGGCGCTCGAGATCTGTCGGTCCACGGACCTGGATCCCGAGAAGAAGGCCCGAGAGCTCACCGAAGAGGAAGTGACTCGGATCGGCGCTGAGATCGAGAAGAACCACGTGGTGGAAGGTCAGCTCCGCCGTCAGATCATCTCGAACATTCAGCGCCTCAAGGACATTCGCTCATATCGCGGTTTGAGGCATATTCGTGGTTTGCCCGTGAGAGGTCAGCAGACCCAGGCCAATGCACGAACCCGCAAGGGACCTCGTAAGACCGTGGCAGGTAAGAAAAAGTAAGGAGGCGATCGACCCATGGCGAAGCCCGGGAAGAAACGCATCAGGAAGAACATCGTCAAGGGCGTGGCCCACATCAAGGCGACCTTCAACAACACGATCGTCACCATCACCGACACCACCGGAGCCACGCTCTGTTGGGACAGTGCTGGGACCATCGGCTACAAGGGCTCCCGAAAGAGTACACCTTTCGCGGCCCAAAGAGCGGGTGAGCGCGCCGCGGAGAAAGCGAAGAAATTCGGCATCCGCGAGGTCGAGGTGTGGCTGAAGGGGCCGGGTTCTGGACGGGAGTCCGCCGTGCGGGCATTGAAGGCCTCCGGGTTGGACATCCGCGCGATCCAGGATGTGACGCCCATTCCCCACAATGGATGCCGCCCTCGTAAGCGGCGTCGCGTCTGAGATTCACTGAGATTCATATTCAAGCATTTTGACGAGAGGGGTCACGGGACCCCCTGATGGGAAACGGAAATGGCAAGAATCACAGGGCCGAAATGCCGTCTTTGCCGGCGCGAAGGCATGAAGCTGTACTTGAAGGGCAGCCGTTGTCATACGGTCAAGTGCGCCGTCGAACGTCGGGGCACCGTTCCGGGGGTCCATACGTGGAGTCGCCGCAAGGTGTCGACCTACGGCCGCCAGCTTCGGGAGAAGCAGCGGCTGAAGCGGATCTACGGCGTTCTCGAGCGGCAGTTCCGGATCTATTTCGATCACGCCGTGCAGCGCAAGGGCAACACGGGTGACAACCTCCTCCTCGAGGTGGAGCGCCGCCTGGACAACGTCATCCGAAGCGCGGGTTTTGGGCTGGGCCCCAACAGCGCACGGCAGGTGGTCGTTCACGGCCACGTGATGGTCAACGGGCGTCGATGCGACCGTCCTTCTCGCCAGGTGAAGCCGGGCGACGTGATCACCATCACCGACAACGAGAAGCGCCGCAAGCACGTGCTTGCCAATGTCGAGTCGGGCAAGGCCTTCCTGGGTGAAACGCCGGCGTGGCTCGAAGTCGACCGGGACAAGTTGACGATCAAGGTGGTGCAGATGCCTGATCGCGAGCAGTTCCCCCACAGCATCAACGACCAGTTGATCGTGGAAGGCATGTCCAAGTAACCCGAGTGGGAAACGGCGAGAGGGAAACGAGAGTATGACGCAGACCAATGATGCCACGAACGCCACCCGCCTGAGGATTCGCTGGAGAGGGCTTGAATTGCCCAGCCGCGTTTCCGTGGATCGCGAGACCTTCTCCTACACCTACGGGAAGTTCCAAGTCGAACCCTTCGAGCGGGGATTCGGCCACACGATCGGAAACGGAATCCGACGCGTGCTGTTGAGTTCACTGCAGGGAACGGCTCCGGTGTGGGTGCGGATTCCCGGCGTGGCCCACGAGTTCCAACCCGTCGAGGACGTCGTCGAGGACGTCGTCGACATCGTGCTGAATCTGAAGAAGCTGCAGGTGCGTTATGATGGGGATCAGCCCATCCTCTTGACCCTCGAGCAGAAAAAGAAGGGGCCCGTGACGGCAGCGATGTTCACGGCCTCCTCGGATGCCGAGATCGTCAATCCGGATCTTCATATCTGCACTCTTTCCTCCGATCGGGAATTCTCCATGGAGGTGGAGGTGCGCCGGGGTCGGGGATACCTCACCGCGGAGGAGAATGAGCACGGCTCTACCCGTGGCGCCACCAAGGGCGCCCGCAAGGATACGGACCAGGAGATCGGAAAGATCTGGATGGACGCGGCGTTCTCGCCTGTCCGCCGAGTTCGCTATCGCACCGAAGACACCCGCGTTGGCAAACTCACTGACTACGACCGTCTTTTCATCGAGATCTGGACCAACGGGACGCTTCGCCCCGACCAGGCCTTGGTGGAGGCCAGCAAGATCTATCGCAAACACCTCAATCCCTTCGTCTCGTATGACGAAGCCGGCCCGGACATGTCGACGCCCGTGGGGGTCGAACGTCCCCAGGCCATGCCCTCGCCCGAGGAGGAGGAACTCCAGGAGAAGCTCGATATGCCCATCGAGGAGCTCAAGCTCTCCATGCGTTCCATGAACTGCCTCGAGGCGGAACAGATCAAGACCCTGCGGGACTTGGTCGTCAAGACCGAAACCGAGTTGCTCAACGTCCGCAATTTCGGCAAGACATCCCTGAAGGAAATCGTGAGCAAGCTCGAGGAACTCGGGCTCGAATTGGGGATGGACGTCGCCCAGGACGCTTGAGATCAGCAACGACCCGCAAAGCGGAAAGCCCAAGCCATGAGACACAGACTCGCCGGACGCAAACTGAACCGTAGTCGGCCCCATTACAAGCGCCTGCTGCAGAACCTTGCCTGCCACCTGTTCCAGCACCACCGCATCGTGACCACGGTGGCCAAGGCGAAGGAGTTGCGGCCCTACGCCGAAAAACTCATCACGCTGGCCAAGGAAAAGAACATTCCCAATGTGCGTCGCGCCGTCGCAGCCCTCGGGAACAATCGGCAGGCGAAGGATGTGGCCCGCCACCTCTTCGACGACATTGCCCCGACCATGAAGGATCGTCCCGGCGGGTACACCCGTATCCTGCGTCTGAGCAACCGTCGTCTGGGTGATGGCGGAGAGCAGGCGATCATCGAGTTGGTGAACTACGAGCCGGCTGCCCAGGAAGAGGAATAGGGCCTTGAAGCCTGGGCCGGACGGAGGGGTGGAATGACGCCTTCGACCCCAGCCCTCGTCTTCGCGGAGTTCGGCCCCGCGACCTGGTCATCCAAACAATGGTTGGGCCTCGCCCTCGCCGGCGGGGTCTTTCTCGTTGCGGTCTGGCTGATCTTCAGGATTTCCCGCCCCGACGCCGATGTTGACGAGGGAGGACCCCGGAAATCGTGACAGGTACGGCGCTCATCATCGGTGCATCGTCGGGAATCGGCGCCGCCCTGGCCGGCGTTCTGGTCGGAGAGGGCTTCGACGTGGCTCTCGTCGCCCGGCGCAAAGACAAGCTCGATGAGGTCTCTCAGCGTTGCAACGAGATCGCGGGCCGTGCGGCGGCTCGGACCTACGTGCACGACGTGCGCAATCACGACGAGGTGGCCGTTCTCTTCGAGCGGATCGTTCAGGACCTGGGAGGGCTGGACACCTTCGTCTACGCCGCCGGCGTTCTCCCGGACATCGGCCCCGACGAGTACGACGCCGACAAGGACCGTCTGATCCTCGACGTGAACCTCATGGGGGCGGTGGCTTGGCTCGATGCCGTGGCTGTCAAGTTCAAGACCCAGCGATTCGGAACGATTTGCGGGATTTCATCCATTGCCGGGGACCGAGGCCGCCGGGCCTACCCGGCCTATCACGCCGCCAAGGCGGGCTTCGACACCTTCCTCGAGTCGCTTCGCAACCGTCTGCACCCCTTCAAGGTGTCCGTGGTCACGATTCGTCCCGGCTTCATCGACACGGCCATGACCCAGGGGAAAGAGGGGCTTTTTTGGGTCATCTCCGCGGAGCGAGCCGCTCGCATCATTGCCAAGCACATTCGAAAGCGGCATGGAATTCGCTACGTTCCTGCCCGGTGGATGGGAGTGGCTCTCATCATCCGGAATATCCCGTCCTTCATCTTCCGCAGGATGGACATCTGATGAGCGCGAAACCGGCGCCAACTCTCCAGCGAGTCAGGTCGTGGGGGATGGTGCAGGAATCCCGCTCCTATGTCGTCTCTCCCCGAACCGTGGAGGAGATTCGGGATGTCTTTGCCGCGGCCCGTGGGCGAGGGTGCTCTGTAGGGTGTCGAGGAGGCGGGAACTCCTACGGGGACGCCGCCCTTGTGGCCGATGGTTTTCTCCTCGATTTTCGGCAGATGAACCGCATTCTCGAGTGGGACCCGGATAAGGGCCTCCTTCGCGTCGAACCCGGGTGCACCATTCGCGAGGCCTGGCGCCACACCCTCGAGGATGGGTGGTGGCTGCCCGTCGTGCCCGGGACCATGGAGGTCACGTTCGGCGGAGCCGCCGCCATGAACATCCACGGCAAGAACAACTTCAAGCTGGGGACGTTCGGGGAGAACATCGTTGCGTTCGACCTTCTTCTCACCGACGGTCGCCTCATCACGTGCACTCCCACGGAGAACCGGGAGATCTACCTGGCTGCCATTGGCGGACTGGGGATGCTTGGCGTGTTCACGTCGATCACCTACCGGATGAAGCGGGTCCATTCCGGACTCCTCGAAGTCGAACCGTTTGCTGTCGCGTCGATGGAGGAGACCTTCGAACTTTTCGATCGCCTGGAGGCCGACGCGGACTACTTAGTCGGGTGGCATGACGGCATGGTGGGGGGGAGGAGTCTCGGTCGGGGGTTGGTCCACCGAGCCCGCGATCTGAAGGACGGGGAGGACCCCGACGCCGCGACGACGTTGAAGCTCAGTCACCAGAACCTGCCCGGTCGCTTTTTCGGTGTCATTCCAAACTCCTGGCTTTGGGCTGGCCTTTGGTTCTTCCTCAACGATCCGGGCATGCGTCTCGTCAATGCGATGAAGACCTGGTCCGGTCGGCGGCACGCCGCCAAGGGGGTCTACCGCCAGGCCCATGCGGCCTATCACTTCCTCCTCGACTACGTCCCGGGCTGGAAGAAGGCGTACCTGCCGGGTGGGCTGATCCAGTTCCAAGCCTTTGTGCCGAAAGCTCACGCGGTCCGAGTCTTTGAGAAGCTGATCGAGCACGCTCATCGGCACGGGCATCCGCCCTACCTCTGCGTCACGAAACGGCACAAGCCCGATCCCTTCCTCATGACTCATGCTGTCGACGGTTATTCCTTGGCCATGGACATCAAGGTGACGCGGCGCGGAAAGTCCGCGGTCTGGGCGATGGCGGAAGGCATGGAAGAGCTCGTCCTCGACGCCGGGGGCCGCCTCTACTTCGCCAAGGATTCCGTCATGCGGCCGTCGACGGTGGAGCGGGCGTATCCGAGGGAAAACCTCGAGGTCTTCCTCCGCCTGAAGCGGGAGCTCGATCCGGATCTCCTCCTCGAGACGGATCTTTTCCGCCGCATCTTCCGCCCCCTCCTCGATGCACGCCCCACGAAGACCCCTGGAATGACCACCTCCTCGTCCTCCGGAGCGTGACGCGCCGGTCTTCCTCTCTGGATTGACGAGCTCCTCCTCGTCCTGCTCTCCTCCCCTTCGTGGTGATTCAACCGCGATGCGATGCGACTTGGAGCCGGGACGTCCCCGTCCCGCGAAGGTCGGGTGGTGATCCAAGCCATGCGGCGTCAGGTGAAGGCTGGAGTCTCCACTCCCAGCTTCGCCGCTGCGCCCTTTCTGCTGGAGCCGGGGCGCCCTCGCCCCGCGAAGGTCGTTGGATGAGATCCATGGTTCTGGGGAGCATTGGGGCTCCGGTCCGCTTTTGGAATGAGCGTCACCCCTACGCCTTCGGCTCCGTCTTGACGGTGCAAGCCCGCTCGTTGCGGGTTTCCCGGTCCTTCGAGGCGACTCCATGGCTCAACCCCACGATCGACTGGTGCGTGCCCTCCTGGACGATGTCGATCGCATGGCGGCGATCCTCGATGGTCTGGCGGAACCGCCCCTCCCCTGTGGCCCCACCGAGGGGCGCCTCGTGCGTCTGAGAGACGTGCTCATCGACCCGGATCTGCGTCGGAGCGAGCCGGATTTCCTCTACGCGCTGGATGGGGGAGAGGAGCCCTGCGATCTCATCGTCGTCGAGCACTTGAGTCGACAAACCCCCAACGTTCCCCTCAGGGCCTTGGCCCACAAGACCACCCTCTATCAGGACGTCGAACGGTCCCTGGGGCCGAGCGCACGCTTTCCCCATGTTCACGTGGTGGTCCTGTATCACGGGGCCAGTCGGTGGTCGGCGCCCCGCGAATTCGAGGAACTCTACGCCCGCAAGGAGGGGGATCCGGGATCGAGGACGAACGTGATCGTCCACGTCATCGACCTGGGTCGCTTCGACGATGGGGAGATCCGCAGGAGGTTGGGGAGGTGTGCCGCGGCCCTGCTGGTTCTTCTTCTGAATCACGGCCGGGGAAAAGAGATTC
>DRQF01000004.1 GCA_011369445.1 Planctomycetota bacterium
CCAGATCGCGTGGAGACGAGCCCTTCGCGGCAAGCTCTCGCTCCAGATGATCTCGCGAAACACGGGCTCCCCTTCGGAAGGACGGAAGGTCAGGGCGTGTTGGGCGCGAAGGCGCACCCTTTGGTCCGCGTGAGACAGCAGATCCGCCAGACGGTGGACCTCGAGGTCTTCGAAGCGTTCGGAGAGGAGTGCGCGGGCGCTCGCGGCCTTTTGCGTCGCCAAGGAGGCGGGCTCGAAGACCCGGTAGAGACGTCCCTTGCCCTTCCCCACCCATCCCGTCACCCAGTCGGAGATCCAAAGCGCTCCGTCGGGACCGAAATCGACGTCGGTGGGCAGAAGGTTGCTCACGAACGATTCCTTCTCCTTCAGATGGTGATCGGCTCAGGCGGGCTCGAGGCGGAAACGGAGGATTCCGCTCGACCGACGACCTCCCAGAAAGTTGCAGACGAAGAAGCTGTCGTCGCAATCGGAGGGGAATCCGGTGCCCGGGTAGTGCACGAGACCGGAGGGCCCGCTCCCCAGGTACGCGATAGGCGGGATGAGGAAGGCGGCTTGGTCTTTCGTCCTCGTCTTCCACCATCCTTCCCGCATCCAGGGGCCACGGTCCTCCTGGGACTGAAAATCCATCCGCCACCCCGACTCTCCCCCGGGGACAATGCGAACGATGCGCGCTCGATCCCCGGCATCGCTGTTGTTGTCGACGGTGAACAAGTCGCCCACGTCGTCGAACGCCAGCTCCTGAGGATTCCTGAGGCCGGCCGCTACGAGTTCCAATCCGGAGCCGTCCGGCTCACATCGGAGAACGGCGCCGGAGTGGGTGTTGAGAAGCCGCTTCCCCTCCCGTGTCACCACGTTGAGACCTCGATCGCCGATGGAGAAATAGATCCGCCCATCGGGCCCCAACCTGAGACCATGAAGGTCGTGACCACGAAGCGCGACGTGGATGCCGAATCCGTCGAAGAGGACCTCTCGCTGATCGGCCACGTGATCTCCGTCAATGTCGCGCAACGACCACAGTCTGGGAATGCACGTGTAGTAGACCCGCCCGCGCCACGCGAGAACACCCGCACCCGTTCCGTCCAGCAGATCGCGAAACCCGCCGGCGAACACCGACTGGAAGTCGGCGCGTCCGTCCCCATCCGTGTCCTGCAAGAAACGGATGCGATCCTCGTACTGCGTGTAAGTCTTCTGCATCTCCGGATGGTGGCGGAGATAAAACCGGCGGCGATCCGACGTGGAACGGGCCGCCAGGTCGTCGAGAAGCCACTCCTCGTGGTCCCGGTTGTCCGGGACGCCTTTCTCCTCCTGCCGAAACGTCTCACAGACATAGACACCGCCGTCGGGGTCGAAGGCGAACGCCACCGGGTTGGCGATGTCAGGTTCGGAGGCGAAGAGCTGGGCCTGGAACCCCGGCTTCAAGACGAGAGCTCGCGTGGCGGCTTCCGCTTCGGGAGACCGAGGGGCGATGTCGGCAGGCGGGTAGGACCTCGAAGCGGCATTCTCGCGCGACGAATTCCGAGTGGGCTTCAATTCGAAGATCAGGAAGGTGGCCACGGCCGCCGCGAGGAGAAAGAGGAGGGCGAAGAACCGGTCGGTGCGATGGGTCGGCATGATGGGATACACTGCCTGGGTGCGCGGAGAGCGTCAAGAACGAGCTTCGACGCCAGCTCTCGGCACACGTCGGAGGAAACGACGATGAGCGATGACGATTCTTCGAATGACTATGTGACGAAAACGGTCGACTTCAGGAGTCTTTTGGCACCGCGAATCGTGCCCGTTGCTCTCGGTGAGAGTCTGGGCTTGCTGGCGGGAACGTTGATCCTCGTCATGAAGCCCGCGTGGGATTTCGCAGGCTGGGGCATCATCGGGGTCAGTGTACTCTTCGGCGTCGTCTCCATCATCCAGACGGTACGCAACATCCCCTGCCCCGATTGCGGCGGGGTCATGGAGCAAGACACGCAGCGTCGCGCCTTCCGGTGCGATCGCTGCAGGATCTTTTGGTCCGCTGGGGGGAGAGCTTCGACGCGGTGACCCGCGACCGAGTCAGACGCGGCGGCGGCCCCGTGTGCGTCGCACGCGCGCCGTGCGTTCCGCGGGAACCTCGTCCGCCATGGCGCGCATCTTCTGACGGCGCGTGACGAGCCGGGGCTTCTTGGGGTGGTTGGCGGACTCGGCGCCCGCCTGGGGAGCGGCTTCCTCCGCCTCGGCTGCGGCAGGCTGCCAATCCAGGGCTTCGATCAAAACGTGGAGATAGAGCTCACCACCGTCGTTCTTCCTGACGCGGAGTTCGGAAGCGCAACGATGACAGACGACCTTGTCGCCGAGAGCATCCTCGGACAAATCGTAGCCCAGCTCACAAACGGGACATTGCAGCATGGTGTGATCCTCGTGTCGAATTGTTTGCAGTGGGAAGGTGCAAGTAGGACTGGGCTTGCACACCATAGGCAATCACCCCCCGGATTCAAAGGCTTTCAGATTTTGCAGGGGACCTCGCATGTGGTCGGCGGCGAATGCTCCCGGGCAGAGCCCGCGGTCGCGGAATCGACGTATTCCAGGAGCGCGACCGTGGGCCAAGCCGGGAGAGATTCACCACTACCAGTTGACGAAAGACTTGAAGCTTGCATCGGGCATGTTTTTGACGAAGGCGTCGCGGAGGAAACCACCGTCCTTCGAGAACGAACCTACGACCGCACCTGGCGGAGTCCCGAATGAATCCCCGTTCCAGACACGTCGACTGACCTTGAGCTTGCCTCCATGGATGTACATCACCGTGAGCCACTTCTTACCCGCCAGTGGCCCCTTACGGAACCCGATGATGACGTAGGTGACCCAGGGGATGACGTCGGCGTCGGCTTTTCGAAGCCACACGAACTCCATTTGGAGCCGGCGCCCCGTGAGGATGACGGTGTGCCGGAGGTTCATGAGCTTTTCGGCGAACATCCAATCTCCGAGGCCTCCTTCGACACGGAGCTCGCGAACCAAAGGCTCTCGGCGACCGTTGCTGGTCACCTTTGTCCCCGCGATGCGACGCAGCGACGGCAATGCTGGAATGAGCCGGGCCAGGAGCACATCCGAAGACTCCACCAGATCCATGCCATCGGGGGCCGCCGTCTCGGGGCTTGACGACGAGAGAATTGATGCGACGAGGGCATCCACCCGCCCTTCGGATGGGCCACGATCAGGACTTGTCGCCGGAATGCCCTCCAGCAACGTTATTGTCTCCGCCGAATCCGCATCCCGCGCATCGGGACCCGCCGCCCCCACTGTACGCCGAAGTGATTCGTCCTCCCCGGACCACGCGAAATAGACGCTGATTCCGAGAACGGCCAAGATGACGATAGCGATCCACAGGGATTGTCGGTTCATGGCGTGTTCCTCGTCAATCGGATTCCCCCACCCAAGTGCCCATAGTACGAACCGCTTGCGTTGCTGTTGATGCCTTCGTCATACAGCCATTCCCCGTCCGGACTTAGAAGCACATCGATCGTCGACGAAAAGATTGGATCGTAGACTTTCAGGGTGTAGAACAAACCCCAGTAAATGATGTCTCCATCGTTGTTGACCACCGGCTCAAGTACATCAACGTCCCAGGGCGGAGGTTCCTTGACAAATTTCCATTCGATTCCCAAAGATATTCCCTGTAGCAGGTAAGCATGTCCAAAGTTGGGAAAATCGGCCAGGAGAACCATGGACTCGTTGGAGCCAATTCCTGAGGTGGGAGGCGTGGGCCCGCCCGCTGGTCCGCTGTCGGGGTCTTGGACATCACCATAGGTCGTCACGCCAAAACCGTTCCCCGTTGAATCTCCCGAAAGTGAGTCTCCTTGCGACGAAGTGGCCGTCGCAACGGAATCCGAGTTTTCGGGATCGCTGCCAACCGCTTCCTGGAGAGCAAGAAAGAGTGTGATCGGATCCGTGGGGTCGGCTTCGCCACCCGGAGTCCCCTGACCGAAGAGGTTTGACAAAGCCGTTGCAGCGCACGCAATTTGACAGTTCGACGAATTGCCGCTTGAGGCAGCCGTCCTGCCCGCGCTCACTTGAACGCCTTGAGGAAGGAACACCGTTATCTGGGCAGCCGACCCGGCAGGAATCAGTGGGAATACGAACGCTAATACGAGGAGTAGTCGACCATGCGACCATGCGACCATGCGACCATGCTGAGTCCTTTCTTCTAATCGTGCCCGCCGTCCGAGTGAACGTAGGTTTCGGATTTGGATTTGCCCAGCTCAAAAGTGGAAAAACTCCTGAATCGACTCTCCACCTTGCTGTCAGGCCGACGAAAGTTGGTACCGGATAAGGCGGTTGCTCTGCTTTTCGCTTCCGCAACCATCTCCGTTCAACTTGCTCGACACCGACTCATTTGTCTTCGACTGGGTCTTCCCTCGCATGTGGCGTCGACGTTCGGGCGTGCCATTCGAGCAAGGACGGGAAGAGGGCCAGATCTCCGGCGAGAGCGCTGACAGCCACGACGGTCAACAGGAGGCCGAAATCCGCGAGAGACTTCATCCCACAGGGGAGGTAGCAGAGGCCACCCACGACCAGGATCAATGACGTCAGGACGATGGCTCGGCCCGTGGAAGCCAGCGCCGCATCGATGGCCTCGCGGGGGCTGCCGTCCGGATGACGACGACGCTCATGCAAGAACGCACCCGCCAAGTGAATCGTGTCATCCACGGCGAGTCCAAGACCCAGCGCATAGATCATGACGATGCCGATGCGCAGAGGGATGCCCAACCATGCCCCCACCCCCAGGACAAAGAGAATGGGAATGACGTTGGGCAGCATCGCGATCAAGCCCAGCCGCAGCGAACGGAAAATGATGGCAAGAAACAGTGCAATCGCCACGAAGGAGAGCAGGAGGCTCCACAGCATCGTCGTGACGACGAGCCGGGCGCTCCGATGTGCAAGAAGAGCATAGCCGGCGGGCGTCGAGTGGACCTTCGTAGGCAAGGCCTTCGCCAACCCATTGAAGTCGTCGACGAGGGCCAGATACTGGGTCGTCGTCAGATCCATCGTATCGAAGACGAGGCGCCCTTCGTGCAACGACGGCGCGATGACATGGGACGGGAACTCCGGGGCCCGCTTCAACAGCGCCAAGCCCCGCTCGATCCATTCGTCGCTCAACGCGCCCTCTCTGTCGCCGAGGACGGCACGGACCCAGTAGGTGTAGGATTCGGCGCCCGTGACCTCCTCGTTCCGGATGAATCGTTTCTGAACATCTTCGATCGCACGGAAGACCGTGGGGTCGTCGAGGGGACCCTCCACGTCGACGACGAATCGGAAGAGTCCTCCGAAGTCGGATTGATAGAGGGCCATGTTGACGGCAGCGGGGTCGTCGTCCGGAATCTCTTCCAGAACGTGGGAGTCCACTCGCAGTCGAGGCAGACCGCTCATCCCGAGGACCAACACGATGGCGACGGCCAGATACGCCGACCGTTTCCATCGCCACGAACCGTTCTCCATGGCCGCGGTGAGCCGGTCCGGCGGCCCGAGAGCGCCCTTCCAGAATGAAAGTCCCATGGGAACGATGACCATGACGCACAGATAGGTCACGAAGACGGCGAGCGCGGCCTTGACGCCGAATGCGCGAACCGCGACATGATCGGCGATGAGCAGCGAGAGGAATCCGATGCCGGTCGTGAGAGAGGTGTGGAAGCAGGCGGGGCCCACCTTACGCAGCGTTTCCGTCAGGGCCTCTCGCTCGTCGAGTCCGGCGAGTCGCGCCGTCTTGAAGGCATGGACGAGGTGAACGGCATCCGAGAGACCGATGATCACGATGAGAGCCGGAACCGCGGCGTCCAAGATGGAGACCTCGAGCCCGATGGCGGCCATCAAACCCGCATCGAGAAGCGCCGCCACCAGCACGGCGACAAGTGGCAGAAAAGCGCCCACGAGGCTGCGAAACACCCACGGGAGAAGGACGGCGAAGACCACGGCCTCGAGGAGAACGCTTTCTCCCATGCCCCGTTTCATCAACTGACGGATACTGGCCTGGATGCTGGCGCCGCCGGTGAAGCGAACCGTCACGCCGTCGGGCACGAGGCGGGGCAGGGTCTCCTTCAGATTCTCGAAGAGGCGGTGAATGTCGTCCTCGTCCTGAGGGCCACCGCCTAAGTAGAGGGCCGCCGTGCGACCGTCCTTTGAGAGGAGCTTATTCCGAAGCAGGGGATGCCGAGCCAACTCGGCCCGAATCCCGTGCTCGAGGGCCAGGTCTTTGAATCGCCGGGGAACGGGAAGACCTCCCTGCCATCTGACGACCGGGGCACGAGGCAAACAGAAGACATCGAGGGGAAAGCGCTCCTCCAAGTCACGAGCTATGCGCTCGAGGACGGCCAGATCCGCCGGCTCCAAGGGGCGAGGCCACGTGAGCATCGCGATGTAGTCGTAGCGCTTGGGTGGGAAGACGGCGGCGTCCGCCTGCACGCGACGAAGCCCCTCTTGGTCTCCCTCGAGCAAGGGCGAGATGGAGAAATCAACCCGAAGACGGGGAAGCATCCAGGCGGAAAGAGCCATCGCCAAGAGCACGGCGGCACCGATCGCCCGCCTCCTCCTCCAGAAGACATCGCTCAAACTCCCCATGGCGGAAGCTTAGCGGACGATGGGGTGTGAAGCGAACGCCGTGGGATCGGGTGCGAAGCCATGAGCTTTCACCGGACGCAACAAGGGTTGCGCCAAGACATGGCGGCTGAAGCCGCCGGTCCAGGAGAATGTCTCCACGTTGAGGTTCAGGCGGGGTCGAGCCCCACGAGACCCTCGCCGCCCTCGGGCGCCCGTTCCGCCGCCGGCGCCGAACCCGATTTCAACCAAAGCTGGGGCAGCGACAAGACCGAGCACCGGGCCGTGCGCACGATCCGCTCCGCCCGGCTACCGAGGAAGAAGTCTCCGAGACTGTCTCGCCCGGCGGTCGAAAGGACGACGAGAGGATTCTCGTACTCGCCGACGAGATGGGCGAGCTCGTCGGTGAGGCGTCCCACACGCACGGCGGTGTCCACTTCGGTCTTGAGCGACGGCTTCCAACGATCCGCGACTTCGCGCAGCTCGTGTTCCACTCGGTCGATCAAGGCCGGAACGTAGGAATCGAGACTGGGCAACCCACCCAAGGGATAGCTCGTCGTGTAGAAGTCGTCGATGACGTGAAAGAGAGTGATGGGTGCCGGGATCCTATCCAGAAGCGAAAGAGCGAACCTGTAGGCCTGCTCGGACAGTCGTGAGAAGTCCATCGGGACAACGATGCGGTCGAAGGCCGTGGCACCGGGTTCCTTGGGGACGCGCTCCAGATCAACGCTCAGCAGGGGAATCCGACACGAGCGAAGGATGGCATCCGCAACGCTTCCGTAGAGCAGCCATTCCAAGCCTCGACGGGCATGGGTCGGGACGAGGAGCAGGTCACACCCTTTCTCCGTGGCGGCTTCGAAGATGGCATCGATGAGCGGCGAAGAGGTTTCCTTTGCGTAGACCTCGACTTCGACATTGACCAGCGCCTCGTCGTCCACCAAGTCCAAAAGACGTTTCTCATCGTCGCTCGGCAACCCCTCGACGCGGGGTTGGGCGGACCAACGCAAAGGTGACGAGTGGAAAAGCACCAAGCCGACTTTCAGGTGCCTGGCGATCCACCCCAACTCGTGCTTGAACTTGTGGAAGTCCTCGACGTCATCAATGCAAACGAGCACTTTGTTCGGGAACATCGCGTCTCCTTTCTCGGCGACAGCGTCCGGCCCTTAGGAATCGGGACGCGACCTGCGGCCTGTTGAACCTGTAGCAAGCATCGTACCGCAACGACGCGCTTACGGCACACGGCTTGCTGACCTCCGGGTGGAAAGGAGGTGGAATCATGACCACTCAAGAAACCGGAGAACAAACTCCTCGGGTCGAGCGCTGGCACCTGTTGACAGTGGGCGACGTCATGCATGAAAACATCGTCTCGGTATCGCTCGGAGCCACGGCCCGGGAGATCGAGAAGGTCTTGACCGAGCAGGACGTCTCGGGGGTCGCCGTGAAGGACGCCAGTGATCGCGTCGTGGGAATCGTTTCGTGGCGGGACGTGATGGAGTGGTTCGCCAACACCTCCGACCGGGAGCCTCATCGGCCCCATGATTTCTTCCGCTTCATCGACGGGGACACCTTCGAGTACAACGAGTATGAGATCCCCCTGGATGACGCGGCAACGGCCAGGGATTTCATGAACACGGACCTGCTGACGATTCCCGCCACGGCCTCGATCAAGGAGGCGGCCGAGATGATGACGGAAAACAAGGTGCATCGACTCCTGGTGACGGGTGAAAACGGCGAGATTTCGGGTATCATCTCGACCATGGACATCCTCAAGACTCTGACTGCGTGATTTCGCGGGAGGATCGGGGGATTTCACCCAGTCAGCGACAGGAGCGTGCAATCCGATGAAGAAGATCCTTCTCTCGATGGGCGGCGGGGTCGTCGTAGGCCTCATGGTCGGAACCCTGATCACCCAAATGGGTTGGTTGAACGGCATCACGGACAGCGCCCTGATCTATCACATGGCGCTGGCCTGGGGCATCGTCGGGCTCTGGATGGGGGTGGTCCTCACCGCGGGGGAAGGCCACGAGGACGAGGAGGACATTCAGCCGGTCTGAGCCGCTCGCCGCCCCCCCTCAGATGTCGGCGAGGTCGATCCCGAACTTCTCCATGCGATAGCGGATTTGGTCCCGAGTCATGTGGAGAAGCCGTGCCGCTCCAGTCTGGTTCCCCCCGCTCAGTTTCAGCGCCCTCACGATCAGACTCTTCTCGAACTCCTCGAAGTCGAGGCCGTCCGGCCCCAACACGAGATCCACGGGTTCCCTCGCACCGCCCCTTCCCTTCCCGCCCAGGTCGGGCGGCAAGTCATCCACATCCAGGTACTCAGTACGACCAAGGATGAGCGCTCGCTCGATGACGTTTCTGAGCTCGCGGACGTTGCCCGGCCAATCGTGCGCCTTGAGCGCCTGCTCGAAAGCGGGCGTCATCCCGATCACTTCGCGGTGGAATTCTTTCGAGAGTGTGTCGATGAAGAGTTTCGCGAGCGCGGGGATGTCTTCGGGGCGCTCGCGGAGCGGAGGGACGCGAATCGGAACCACGGCGAGCCGATAGTAGAGGTCCTCGCGAAAGACCTTGTCGCGTATCAAGGCGGCGAGGTCCTTGTTCGTCGCCGCGATGATGCGGACGTCGACCGAGATCTCGTTGGTCCCGCCAACTCGACGAAATCGCCTCTCATCGAGGAATCTGAGCAGCTTGGTTTGAAGCTGGAGCGGCATGTCCCCGATCTCGTCGAGAAAGATCGTGCCTCCGTCGGCCAGTTCGAAAAGTCCGGGTTTGGCGCTCGCGGCTCCAGTGAACGCCCCCTTCTGGTGGCCGAAGAGCTCGCTTTCCAGCAGGTTTTCGCTGAAATCCGTACAGGTGATCGTCATGAAGGGGCCGCGGGCTCGTGACGATGTGTAGTGCAGCCGCTTTGCCACCACGTTCTTGCCCGTACCGCTCTCCCCCAGAATGAGCGCCGTCGAAGTGCCGGCCTCGTTGAGTCTTTGAATCGTCTCCTCGATGTCCGCCATCAGCGGTCCGGAACCGACGAGAACTGGAGCCTGGTCGCCCTTTTCCGACTCCTCCCGCAGTCGAGCCACCTCGCGACGGAGCCGTGTCGTCTCGAGCCCGCGTTTGATGTGCTCCAGCATCTCCGGAAACTCGAAGGGTTTCTTGACGTAGGTGTAGGCGCCCTGCTGCATGGCCTCCACGACGGTGTCGACGGTGCTGAATGCGGTCATCATGATCGTGACCTGGCCCGGATGCTTTCCCCGGATCCGCCTGAGGATCTCGAGACCGTCGAGGTCCGGGAGCTTGTAGTCGAGAAGGACCAGATCGATGTAGCGATCCTCGAGGAGCTTCAGTCCCTCCTCCCCCGTCGCAGCGTCCAGCACGCGAAACCCCGCGCGCTCGAGGCGAGTCTTGAGCGACATGCGGATCAGGTCCTCGTCTTCGACGATGAGAATCGTCTCGGCGGGCGACTGAGTTTGGGCGGGCGACTTGTGTACTGCAGTCATGGTCATTCCCCTTCCCTGCGCGTAGGATGAACTCGGGTGGGTGATTCTCCCCCAAAACATAGCAATTCGCGGGCCCAATACGGGGAATACCACGTGACCGCGACCACGTCCGGGTCAACTGACACCCTCGACGTCCTCCTGATCGAGGACAATGCCGATTTCGCCGGGAATCTCCAGGAGATTCTCGAGTCGGAGGGAGCCTCCATCACCCGAGCCGGCAGCGTCGCGGAGGCGCGAGATCACCTGAAGAGACGGCAACCGGATGTCGCGTTCGTGGATCTGAGACTCCCGGACGGCTCGGGAGAAGACCTGCTGGTCCACCTGGGGGAGGTCTACCCAGACTGTTTGAGCATCGTCTTGACGGGCAACGCCACGATCCAGTCCGCGATCACCGCGGTCGAAAAAGGGGCCTTCGCTTTCCTCTTGAAGGACATGCCCGTCGAGGCCGTTGTCGCGGCCTTCCGGAAGGCCAAGGAAAGGCATCGCCTCGAGAAAGACCGGGACCGGCTGGAACGGCAGCTCCGTCACCAGGAACAGCTCGCAATGATCGGCCAAATGGCGGCGACGTTAGCCCACGAAATCCGCAATCCGATCACAGGCATCCGTCAGGCCCTCGAGGTCATCCTCGAGGCCACCGGAGAACCTCCGGGAATGGAAGGGATCAAGAAGACGATGCTCGACCGCCTCGTGCGACTTCACGAATTGGTGGATGACCTCCTCGTCTTCAGTCGCCCCATCGTGGTCAAGCGCCATCCGACGTCCATCCGTGAACTCGTCACGATGGCTTGGCATGAGGTCCGTCGAGATCAGCCTCCCCAGGATGTTCTCTTTCGGATTGACATTGAAGAGCAGGTTTCCACCTGGCCCCTCGATGCGAACAGCTTTCGCCTGGTTCTGCGGAATCTCTTCGAGAACGCGCTGCTGGCGGTCGAGGGCGTACCGGAGCCACGCATCGAGGTGAGCGCCCGCCACGCGGGAAGCGGCAAGCGTTTTCTTCTCGAAATTCACGACAGTGGCCCGGGACTTGCGCCGGATGTCGCGACTGAGATCTTCAAACCGTTCTTCACCACCCGCACCCGTGGAACGGGGCTTGGACTGGCCCTGACTCAGCGAGTGATCGAAGAACACAATGGAACGATCTCGGCCTTCAATCACCCCGAGGGCGGGGCCGTGTTTCGCATCGTCCTACCGGAGTCCTAAGACCATGAGTGCGGCGCCGAGAAACGCTTACCAACGCATCCTCGAACTCACGCCGCGCGTCGAGGAAATCATGGGGCGGCTCAAGGAGCCCATGGACGCGGAATTGCCGACAATCGCCGATCGATTCTACCTGCGCATCGAACGGCATCCCGAAGCCTTGGCCGTATTCCGCGGAGGACGGGAGCAATTGGTCCGACAGCGCATCGCCTTGGCGGGGTGGTTGTCCGAACTCTTCGTGCCCCCCTACGATGAGTCCTACACCGAAAAGCGCATTCGGGTCGGCATCGTCCATCTCAATTCCGGTGTGGACGAACATCTCATGATCGGCGCCATGAACTGGCTACGTGAAGAACTCATCGGCGCCCTCCGAAGGATCACCCTCCCGGAAGGACTTCACTTCGGGGAAACGGCCGCAGCCCTCCAGAAGGTTCTCGATTTCGACCTCGGGATCATCCTCAGTTCCTACTGGACAGACCTTCGCTCGCGCACCCGAAACATCGACCGTCTGGCGTTGATCGGTCAGTTCAGTGCGGCGATCAACCATGAGCTCAGAAACCCGCTCGGGGTCATCGGTACGTCCACGTACCTTCTAAAGTCGAAACTTGCCGCTGATGCCTCCGAAGACGTCAAGAATCACCTTGCCAAGATCGAGCGCAGCGTGGCTCGCGCGAACGCCATCGTCTCGGGGCTCATGCGACTCCTCAAGGTGGAAGAACCGGCCCGTGACTCGGTAGACCTCGAATCGTTCCTGGAATCCGTGATCGAAGAGGTGCCCCATCCTCCCGGCGTGACCATCGAACTCATCCCCGGGGCCGTGACGGGGAGAGCCGCATTCGATCAAGATCAGGTGCGTCAAGCAGTCTCGAATCTCATTCGCAATGCGACAGAAGCTCTCGGCGAACAGGGACGCATCGAGGTGCGTTTTGCGAGCGACTCGATCGCGACGAGCATCTCCGTGAGCGACAACGGTCCCGGGATCCCGCAGGCGACGCTCAACCGCATCTTCGAGCCCTTGTTCACGACAAAGTCATTCGGCACCGGACTGGGACTGACTCTTTCGAAGGCGATCGTCGAGGCTCATGGCGGAGAATTGAAGGCACGATGCGGCCGGGTCGGATGTACCTTCGAAATCCGCCTCCCCCATTTCCTCATCGGACGCCCCACGATTCCCCGAACTCAGACGTCCTCCTGATCGAGGAGTGCCCCGCAATTCATGGCTTCCACATGGAGGCGCCTCCAGACGCCCTCATCTCGGATCGCGTTGGCCAGGAGGGGAAACACGACCCGATCCTCCTTGTACATGTGGTTGTCATAGACGAAGCGGAAGGATCTCATCGCACCGAGGAGGCGATCGAACGTCGCCGCGGGTGAAGGCGCGATGGCTCGCGCTTCGTCGGTCAGCGCGGCGAGCTTCTGCTTCATCTCCGCGTGCTCCCCCTCGAGCGCCGTAGCCACCTCGTCAAACGAAACGTCCAAGCACGCCGGGTAGACGACGAGCTCCTCGCGGCGGCGATGAAGGTCCGTTCTCCTCATTCGCTCCACCGCGTCGAGAACCCGGCGGATGCACTCCGGCCGGGTCGCTTCGGAGGCCCCTTCCAAACACACGACGGCTGATTCCAGCTCCCCGAGCCACCTTCGGATGACATCGTGCTCACGGACCAAGACGCGAAGGAGGTGATCGTCGGGGAGGGCGGCGATGTGGGGATGCATCCCCTTCCCGCGCGAGCCGTCCTCGCCTTCGACTTCCCTGGAATGATCGCCGTGCATATCCGACATTTCAACGCGTTAGGCCAAGCTCGGACGGGCTCGCATGTTCCCGAGGAAGCTGACCGGGAGCGTGAGAATGGAACCGGGCGCCGAACGTAGAATCCTTTCGGCTCGACTCCCCAGCATATAATCGCCCAGGGAATCTCGCCCGGCCGTCGCCATGACGACGAGGGGACGCCGAGCCTCGCCGACGACCTTGGCGACTTCCTCGACGACGTGCCCCGGAATCGCTCGGGTCTCCACATCGACCGAGAACCCCTGCGCTGTCCGCTCGACGAGAAGACCGAGATCCTCTTCCAATTGTTCGACGATCAACGATTCCGGCTCATTCGCTCCCTTCTTTGCCCCCAAGAGGAAGTGCTCTTCCACGACGTGAAGAACTGTCACGGGGCACCCGAACTTCTCCGCCCACGAGAAAGCATAGGGCAGGGAAGCCTTCGACGGGTCGGAAAAATCGACCGGAACGAGAATCCGGTCGATCGCCTCCATCCCCTCCTCGCCCTGCATCCCTTCCAGGTCCAGGGCCAAGACCGGGATCTTGCAACTCCGGATGGCCCGTTCGGTGAAGGAGCCCAGGACGAGACGATCCAACCCTCTTCGCTTATGGGTCGGCATGAGGAGGAGGTCCACCTCTCTTTCCTCCGCCTCCGCAAGGATCTGGTCGACGAGATCCAGAGGAGGGTCCGCGCAGAGGATCTCGACTTCGAGTCCCTTCAGTTCGGGGGCTTCGAGGAGGCGTTCCATGGCCTGGGCTTCTTCCGTGGCGCGGTCCTCACGCAGCATCTCCACGTCTTTCCATGTCGGGAAACGGGCGTGATAAACCACGAGCGCCGCCCCCAGCTTGCGGGCGAGCCATGCGGTCTCCCCCTTGATCGCGTCGAAATCAGCCAGGTCACCGACGCAGAGCATCAATCGTTGAGGAAACATGATTCTTCCTTTCGCTACCGAGGGACACGAATGCGAAAGCAAGAGGCGTGCCAGGACGGGGAGCCGCCCTCGGCGGTGTTTCGGACCGTGATGCGGGGGAATCGCCCCGACGGCACCGGCAAATTCCCCGGCACGCCCCAGCAGAACGCCCGGGTGTTGACTTAGATGTCAAGAGGGCCCGAGGGCGGCACTTCGGGGAGGTGAGTTCGCATCGCGTCGAAGCATCGCTCATCGACCCCATGTTCACGCCAAAGAATGAAGAGACTCCAACCCAGGACACCCAAGGCCCAAAAGACGATGGCAGCGGCGACATCGAGGATGAGACCGGTCACCCGCAGAGGAGAGAGGCTTCGCGTCGCCCAGGCGAAGGACCCGGCGACCGCCAGCAGGCCCACTCCGACCGCGGCCATGCGCCGGACCGGAGAACGATTGGGGAGCGATCTCGCGATCACGACGGAAAGAGCGGAGAGGAGAGCCGCGGCAAGGGCCCAGTTCCACAACGACACCGCTTCAGGGCGAGCCCAGAGAGCCCCCAGTCCGGCCGCAACGAAGACGACAGCCAAGAGGAACCATCGCAGCCGACCTCCGACGCGGAACGTGGCGGCCGCCAAACCCAGTCCATCGAGAATTGCCGCCAGGGAAAGAACGCCGCCCAGGCCGATTGAAGGTCCCCGGGGCACGCCCGCGGGAGTTGCCATTCCCTCGTCTGCGGACCCAGCGAAATGCGCCGCAGCGAGAGCCAGCCCAAAGATGGCGAGGAATGGCACGAGACGCGCCACATATCCGTGCATGCGATTCGGCGGGCCATCCCGTTTGTCGGCGCCCAGGCACGCCCCCCTCCAGTCGGCGAAGAGGGACTCATCCTGCCAGTACGACAGATGCGCCCAACCCGGCACCGCGGACCGTGAGAAGCTCCACTCGACGGGCGCCTCGGCGTCGAAGAATCCCGGGGCCGTCTCAGCCACGAAGGACCGAGCCCGTTGGGTTCGAAGCCCTAGAGGATCCGCCTCGTCCTTCGCGTTGATCCACTTGATCGGAGGGACGTCCCGAGACGGAAGATCTCTCGAATCTCCCAGCCCCGCCCAGAGCTCCGGCCAGAGCATCAAGAAGACGTCGATGGGCGATCCGAAGGTGAAGAGAGTTCGCACACCGGTGATCCACGGGGCGCCGCGCGCGCGGCCACGAAGCAGTCCGAGAAGGGCCACGACCGAGCCCTGACTGTGCGCCACGATGTGGATGCGAACGGTCTTCCCCTGGGCGCGACGCGCGGCTGCGCGACGGATACTCTCGAGGCAAGCGTCGAATCGGGCGAGGATTTCCTCCCGAGCTCGGCCATACTCCGTGAGGAGCTGAACATCTCCCAGGTACCGGGCGAGGAGCTGATCCAGTCTGCGACTTCCGGTCCCCAGGACTCGGAGCAATCGGTTGAGCCCGCGCACCTGTGCCAAGGCGAACGTCAAGTCTCCGAGCGCAAGCCTCGCCGCGGATTGGGCTCTCGGAGACCCCAGAGGATCTCTCGCCCCCTTGGAAAGCGATGCCAGCCGCGCGGAAATCGTGCGTGTCCAATGGACAGTCTCTTCCAGCACATGGAACTCGGCCCTCCTTCCCACGTCGGCCCAGAAGACCTCCGTAAACCCGAATCCGGGGAGATACGCGAAGGAGGCCCAACCGTCTTCCTGCTCGAGCCGGGTCCTCAGCTCCCCAAGAGAAACGCCCTCGGGGAGTCCATCTCCGCCAAGGAGTCGATGGATGACTTCCTGGAGCGACTCTCCGAATGTCTGATCCCCAATACCGTGGACCACCACCACCACGTCCACATGTTCGCCCATCGAAGCTCGCGCCGTGGATTCCATGCTCTCATCCTCAGTCGAAGGGTTCACCCCGTCCATCTCTCCGCCCTCCCTCGTAAGACGATAGGATACCCGGGGTCTTGCACAGGACCGACGTGAAGCCATCGAGGGAGTCTTGGACATGTTTTCGCGGGATTCGACATCCCCCTTGGTCGGACGGCTGGCGCCCTCCCCCACGGGCGTCCTGCATCTCGGGAATGCCCGCAGCTTCCTTCTGGCTTGGCTCTCTATCCGATCTCGAGGGGGTCGGATGATCCTGCGCATCGAGGACATCGACGGTCCGCGCACCAAGCCCGGCGCCGATCAAGCAGCCATCGAGGACCTCGAGTGGTTGGGCTTGGATTGGGACGAAGGCCCCCTCTATCAGTCGACCCGCCTGGAGATCTACGAAGCCGCGGCGAGGGAGCTCGAAGAGTCCGGACTGGCCTTTGCCTGCGTGTGCAGCCGCAAGGACGTAGAGAGCGCCGCGACGGCACCCCAGGGATCAAATCAAGACGGCCCCGTCTATCCGGGCACGTGTCGCGGGCTTTTCCGAGATCGCGAGGAAGCCCGCAGAATCACGGGCCGCGAAGCAGCCCTCCGATTCAGGATCACAAGGGAGACGTTGCCGTTCCACGATCTCTTCCGCGGTCCCGAGCCGGGCCGGCTCGCGGGGGACTTCGTCATCATGAAACGGGACCGCCTCCCCGCCTACCAGTTGGCCGTGGTCGTCGACGACGCGGCTCAGGGGGTCACCGAGGTGCTACGGGGCGACGATCTCGTCCCATCGACGCCTCGCCAGTTGCTCCTCTATGAGGCACTCGGTCTCTCCCCGCCGCAGTTTGTCCACGTCCCCCTGATGGTGGGGACGGACGGGCGACGCCTCGCCAAGCGACACGGCGACACGTCGCTGGCGCACTTCCGAAGAGCGGGGGTCAAACCGGAAGAGATCCTCGGATACCTGGCCCACAGTGCTGGGATCATCGTCGAGCGAGCCCCGGTCACCGCCGAGGATCTCTTGGACGGCTTTCGCTTGGATGCTCTTCGCGCCGAACCGTGGACCGTAGGCAACGACCCCTTCGGGCCCCCCCAGCCATGAAAAAAGGGGCAGGCCTTTCGACCTGCCCCTCGAGACGTTTCAGGCGAGTCACTTCAAATCAGAAGATGATGAAGTTCCCCACGCCGGAATCGATGAAGTTGTAGACAACCACACCGGTCGCACCGCCCACGGGCGTGCCGCCGGGGATGGTCTCAGCGAAGGACTCCGGCGCCGTCGTGGTGGTGTAGCCGCCACCCAAGATGACGTTGGCGAAGCCGTCACCAGTGGGCAAGGGAGCCATCGTCATGGGATCGATGGGCGTGAAGCTGGTGTTCGCACCCGCCGTCGCGAGGTCGCCCCAAGACACGCCGATGATGCCGTCCACCGGAGCCGGATCACTGTCCGGAATGAATCCAGCGTAGTTCAGCGTCACGGAACCCGGACCATTCGCACCGAAGAGGGCATCGAAGCTGCCCGCAGGCGTGTTGCTGCCGTTCTGTCCCCAGTGGATCTGGTTGTTGTACTGCACGTCGACGGTGAGCAGCACAAGATCCTCCACCACATCATAGGTGGCGCCGCTGCCGACACCGCCCTGGTTGAGGTCGGATGCATACATGCCCACGGCCGGCGTCTGCGTCCCGGGATTCCAACCTTCGAAAAGGTCCATCTCGGAGTTCTGGAAGCTGCCGGTGCCCGGTCCGAAGACGATCTGACCGTTCGAACCGATATCGAAGGACGTATAGGCCGTGCCGTACATGGTGATGTTGACGCCCGGATTCAGGGTGTGAGTGACCGAAGCGTCGTCCCCCTGGACATAGGAGGTCACGACCGTGTTCGCCGCAACGACGGATGCGATGATGGTGCGCACGACGCCGCTACCGGCAAAGGTGATCTGAATATCGATGTTGCCCTGGGGCAGGGGGCCCGGGGGCGTCACGAATTGCAGAGCCTCACCGTCACGGTTGGGGCCGGGCTGGGGATTCGGAAGCGTGATCAACGCGCCCGTGACCCCCGCACCATCCAAGATGCCCAAGGGGGCGGCGACGAAAGGTCCGCCGACGGTGCCGTTGGGGTCGAGGATGATCGTACCCTGGACGCCGTTGGCGTCTTCGAACCCGTGGAACGAGCCGAAGGCCACGACGGTCTCGTTGCCGGCGTCGGACAAGGTCGTCAGATCGATGCCCGTGAAGTCATCCGCGGGAGTGGGTCCCGAGGGGATCGCCACATAACCCTGGTCGCCGGTCACCATGAGGGCGGGATTCGGGAGGAAATCCACGACGCCGCCGCTCCAGTTGGTGGCCAGGTTCGCGTAGTTTCGCGAGGAACCGGCTCCGTCCCAACCCACGTCGGCCGCACCGTTGCCGGAGCGGTGTTCCGCGAGCTGAGCGTCGCCGGCCAGGCCGACATCGGTCTTCGTGCGGAGTTCCTTGTCGACGATCGACGCCAGGTTGACGGTCGCTGCACCCGGGGAATGGCCGAGCATGCCGGACACGCCGGCAGCGGAAGTGGGATCGAGGAAGTTCTCGGAGATCTGGAAGCCGCCCTCGTTGGGGTTGGCGCCCGTGTCGAGTTGGAGACGCAGCTCGAAGAGGTTCGAGTCGGTCTCGCCGAAGTGAGAGATGGCGCCAGCACTCTGGGAGAATGGATCACCCCAGGAGATGCGCGCGGTTCCGCCGATTTCCTCGAAGAGGACGCCGTCGGTGAGGGAGTTGGCCACCGGATTCCAGTCGGCCCGGTTGACGCAGATCACCGGCAGGTCGTTCATGAGAGCAGCGTTGCCCTCGACGTAGAAACCTGTCGCGGCATGCAGATTCTGTCCACCGAAGTTGACGTCGCCATTGCCTTCGATCCACACGGACGTGTAGTTCACGCCGTGGAAGTTGAAGCCGTTGGAGGCGAGGAAAGGCACTTCGATCTGTCCGTCGTCATTGGTCTGCACATTGATCTGCTGACCGGTGACGAAGTTGAGATCGGCGACTTCCGTGTTGTCGAAAAAGAAGGGAGGGAAGGCCGCGTCCTGCACGATCGACTGGGTCGCAACCGTGCCGCCGACGAGGGCGCCCACCAAGGAAACCGCCAACTCGAACTGGGCGCTCGCATTGGAGCGGAAGAAGGGATCGAGGAACGGGTTGTTGGAAAGCCCCACGCCGTCGCCAAAGAGGAAAACGCTGCCGATTTGTCCCACTCCGGGCGAAGAACCGAGGTCGAGGGAACCGCCCCAGGGAGTGGGAAGAATGCCGGCCGCGGGTTGCAGTGGGCTGCCGATCATGATGATGCCGGCATCGATGTTGGCACCGGTATTGATGGTGATGGAAAGATCGCCGGGAACGACGATCTGGGCGTCGTGGTTGGTGGGGTCAATCGCACCCACCACTTGACCCTGGACCTGCATGGCCGCATTGGGACCATTGGTGTCGAACTGGGCGGTGGCCGGGAAGGCCAAAGCCGCAACCAGAGCGACAGCTAAGAGATTGCGTCTCTTCATTGGAAAACTGTCTCCATGTTTCTGCGCTCCCATGAGCGCTCGAAGAATTCGAAAACTTCCGCAGTCGCGGAACTCACAAGGTCACGGCTCTCAGGGAACGATGTTCACCTGAACGGCGTTGGAAATGGCCACCACCGAGGGGCCGCCGGTGAAGATGACCGCCTGGAACGTGGACAGGATGCCCAAGGGGAACGTACTGAACACCGGGAGCGAGATGTCCATCTCACCGTTGACGTCCAGAACGAAGAATGCATCCGGGAAGGTGGGCGCTGTGCCGTTCGCCGCCAGGACGATTCCCAGGGGGAATCCGCTCACCGGATCGAACATGCCGTTTCCGATGTCGATCTGGCCCTGAGGCGGCACCACCAGCGCGGCGGGAAGCAAGGGACCCGCCAAAAGGATGATGGGCTGTCCCGGGGTTCCTTCCAGGTGGAAGCTGATCGACGTTCCCTGGGAGATGTCGGTGAAGTAGGGACCGTTCACGGGAGACATCGTGTTGGGGTCGATGGCTCCCACGGGGAGTCCGTTCACCTCCGCAGAATTGTTGATGTCCAAAACGGCGAGCCCGGTCTGGGGCGCCTGCCCGATGCCGGGCATGAAGTTCGGATTGTCGTAGTGGATGTTGCCGTTCCAGCGACGCGAGGAATTCGCCCCGCCGATGGGGTTACCAAAGCTCCCTCCGAATTGATACACACTGCCGAAGCCTTCGAGGACAGCGAGGTCACCGTTGGAGGCGTAGGGCGCACCCCAGTTGTTGCCGTTGGTGTAGTTGATGGCGGTCGCCGCCACCACCGTGATGTAGATTCCCTTGGTCTCGCCGGCGGCATAGGGAATGTTGACGACGCCGGGACCCAAGGGGGTCGGGTTGTTGAACCCATTCGAAACGACGCCGAGAACGGTGGCTTCCAGGTTCCACTGCATCATGTCCGTGTCGGCGCGGAGGCCCATCGAAGGACCAGCGGTGGGTGTCTGAATGATGGAGCCCGGGTTCATCGCGGTCGGATCGGTGATGACCGACCAGATCTCGATGTCGAAGGTTCCACCGTCCAAGTTGAGGTCAAAACTTTTGAGCGTGATGGCATTGGACGCCACGACGTCGAACATGTTGCCCGCCTGGCCGTTGTTGGCACCGAAGAGTACGGGCAGCGTGAACTGTCCGGCTGCGGCTCCACTCAAGCCCAAGGCAAGCACGAGCATCGCCATGACTGGCACGCTCGCACGGGAACGCGATCCTTGCATGCTTTTCTTCCTTTAGTTGTCGAATTGAGGCAAAGATCCGACCCGAGACGACTCGACACCCCGCGGCGCCTGTTCCAAACAAGCCGCGGGGCGCCCGCCCCCTCGTGGGCACGGGATCGGATGACGCTGTCAACAGGCGTTGACAATTCACCATAGCGGAGGCGATTCCGCAAGTGAAATCTCAGATTCCCGAAGATTTCTTGGGTTCTCCTCGGCAGGCCCCCTGGCCAAGCCCGTTGAATCCCCCCTGCGAGCCCGGCATCATGCCCCTCACGGCCCCGATGAGCCCAACCGTCACGGAGACACCGATGCCCGCCGAAGAAAAAGACGAGGAGGCCCTTCGCTCCTTGGACTTCATCCGACAGATCGTCGCCGACGACGTCGCCGCCGGGAAGCACGGTGGACGGGTTCAAACCCGCTTCCCCCCCGAACCGAACGGCTATCTCCACATCGGCCACGCCAAGTCGATCTGCCTCAACTTCGGCATTGCCAGGGAGTTCGGAGGTCTTTGCAATCTCAGATTCGACGACACGAACCCGGTCGTCGAAGAAGAAGAATATGTGAAGGCCATCCAGGAGGACATCCGGTGGCTCGGGTTCGACTGGGACGATCGGCTGTTCTACGCGTCGGACTACTTCGAGACCCTGCACGGCTACGCGGTGGACCTGATCCGCCAAGGAAAGGCCTACGTGGATTCTCAAAGCCCAGAAGAAATCCGTGAGACCCGAGGAAGCCTCACCCGCCCCGGGACCCCCAGTCCCTTCCGGGACCGCACGGTGGAGGAGAATCTGGATCTCTTCGCCCGCATGCGCGAGGGGAAGATGGAGGAGGGCAGCTGCGTCCTTCGCGCCAAGATCGACATGGCGTCGCCGAATATGAACCTCCGTGACCCTGTCCTCTACCGGATCAAGAAGGCCACGCACCATCGGACGGGCGACACCTGGTGCATTTATCCCACCTATGATTTCGCCCACGGATATTCGGACTCGATCGAAGGGATCACCCACTCTCTTTGCACCTTGGAATTCGAGAATCACAGACCGCTATATGATTGGCTGTTACAGCAGCTTCCGATCCACCAGCCGCGCCAGATCGAGTTCGCGCGCCTGAATCTGACCCACACCGTGATGAGCAAGCGCAAGCTCCTCGAGCTCGTCAAAGACGGACACGTCTCGGGTTGGGACGACCCCCGACTTCCGACGCTGCGTGGCATGCGTCGGCGGGGGTATCCCCCCGAAGCCCTCCGCCGATTCTGCGAGATCATCGGCGTGACCAAGTTCGACGGCGTCACGGACATCGCCCTGCTGGAGCACGTCATCCGCGAGCAGCTCAACGAAGAGACTCCCAGACGGTTGGCCGTCCTCGACCCCCTGAAAGTCATTCTCACCAACTATCCGGAAGGCGAGCACGAGGAATTGGAGTGCATCAACAACCCGCAGAATCCGGACGCGGGGACTCGTAAGGTCCCCTTCTCGCGGGAGCTATACATCGAACGCAGCGACTTCTTGGAAGCCCCCCCGAAGAAGTTCTTCCGTCTGGCGCCAGGCCGCGAGGTCCGCCTCCGATACGCCTATTTCATTACTTGCCAAAATGTTGTGAAAGACTCCTCCGGCAACGTCGTCGCCCTGGAGTGCACCTACGACCCCGCCACAAGAGGCGGGGATGCTCCGGACGGCCGGAAGGTGAAAGGCACGATCCATTGGGTCGATGCCACCGCGAGCGTGGAAGCGGAGGTTCGCCTCTTCGAGCATCTGTTCGCCGCGGAGAAGCCCGAAGAAGTTCCCGATGGCGGGGACTGGAAGGACAACCTGAACCCCGCATCCCTGGTGGTGCGGCACGGCTGCAGACTCGAGCCCTCCCTCGCCGATCTGGCCGCTGGCGAACGGGTACAGTTCGAGCGTCTGGGCTACTTTACCCCCGACCCCGTGGACTCCCGTCCCGATCGGCTCGTCTTCCTCCGCACCGTGGCTCTCAAAGACAAGTGGGCCCGGATGCAAAAGAAGGGGGGCAGGGGCTGAAATCACCCCCGACGCCTCCGCGGATGAAAGATGCCTCGAGCTGCATCGTTGACTCCGTGGGCTTCTTGCGGTTCTAATACACGAAGTCCGACTGACGGGCAGGGTCGATCCTTTGCCCTCCCCGGAGCCACCTGCCGTCCGTGACCGAGAGAACAACATGTCATTCAACAAGATCACCCTCGGGTTGCTCAGTGCCCTCACCGTCCTGACGTTGGCACTGGGAGCCCCCGCCCAATTGACCCAAACACTCCCCATGGGATTTGAAACGACCGACGGGAACGCCGTCTCGCCGTTCCCGTTCAATTTTGCCAATCCCCAGACCTGGCAATTCCACTACGATTCCGGGCAGTTCGCCCTCTCCGCTCCGATCGTCATCACCGATATCGCCTTCAGGGCGGCGTCACCGACGGCCTCGGTGCAGGCCTTCAACTTCCCCAACTTACAAGTGACCATGGGCGAGGCGAGTACGAACTACATCCTCGGTGCTCACAGTTCGACCTTTGCATCGAACTTCTTGAACAGCACCGTGGTGAAGACGTCCAGTTGGACGGGAGGGCCCGTCGGGGCCTCCGGCACTTCGACGGCCACGTTCATACCAGTCGGTCTGGATACACCGTTCCTCTACGATCCTTCAAGCGGCAACGACCTCATCATTCAGGTGAACCAGTGCTCAGGGAGCCCCCTTTGGGGGACTTCGGTGGACTGTGTGTCGGGCGCCATCGGAGCCGTGGGCGGGAATCGCTATGGTTCTATCGTCTCCTGCACGGCCACGACCTCCATCCTCGGCGGGCCCGACTTCGTCCCCATCATCGAGATCACCTACGCGCCCGTCGCGATGGACGATCTCGCGCTGACATCCATCGACGCTCCCGTGGATACACCCACGGACTGCGGGCTGCTATCGGCAACTGAAACGGTGACGGCGACCATCACCAACTTCGGCATGAACCCGGTCCCGGCTGGCACATCGATCACGTTGTCCTTCAATGCCGACAACGGCGCGTCGATGGCGACCGAGACATTCATGACCTCGGCCACCCTCAACACAGGCAATACGGAAGCGTTCACCTTCACCGCCACCGTCGATTTCTCCGCCGTCGGCACCCACGCGATCGCGGTCAGTCTCACTCCACTCGCGGGTGACGCCGACCCCAGTAACGATTCGAGTTCCAAGACCGTCCGCAGTGGTTCCCTGTCCCTCGTCACCACCTATCCCTTCATGGAGAATTTCGACGGACCGACGTCCATCACGGGACAGACGACTCCCCCGGCCAACTGGCGCCAGGACACGAATGACGCCACCGGCAACTTTTCGGATTGGGTGTTCTCGGACTCCTCGACGCCCAGCGGAGGCGGCCCTTCGGCGGACCACACGACGGGGACCGGCTTTTTCCCTTACGTGAATGATGCCGGCAACCACATGGCGGTCAACCTGATCTCTCCATGTCTCGACTTGACGTCATTGACGACGCCCGCCCTTACGTTCTGGGTCTACAGCAACAACCTCACGACCCCGACGACGATGAACGAGAATTTCCTTCATATCGATATCATCACTTATCCGGGTGCGGTCGTCATTCCCGACGCCATTCCGGCCATCGGGCACATCGCGGCCGACTGGCGCCCCCAATTCGTGGATCTCACGCCCTACGTGGGGCAGACGATTCAAATCCAGTTCCGAGGTTCCAGCGATGGCGGCGGGACCTCCCACGACATCGCCATCGACGACGTGAAGGTCGATGACTTCACCGCGTCCCCGGGACAGGCGCCCCAGCCCGGTCTCGCCGTTTTGGACATCAACAACGCGCAGGACGTCATCGGATTCACCGTGCCCAACGGTGTGAACGGCCCGTTTTTCGCCAACGCATCCGTACAGGGATCGATCGATTTCCACTTCGAGGGAAATCCCAATCAAGCCATTGTTCTGTTGGCCGGCAACCTCAACGTCGCCAACGTGACGTTCCCTGGAATCGGGATTCTGGACATCGGCGGCCCGCCCAACATGGCGGGCATCCCCAGTGGTATCGCCCTGCTGGCGGACGGAACGCAACTCGGTCTCCCCGACTTTTTCTTCAGAACCGACGCCGCGGGGATCGCGGACATTTCCTTCGGGACGCCGAATCTGCCCCCAGGCATCCTCACGACCTTCCAGGCCGTGATCCTCGCTCCCGCCCCGCAACTGGCCGGAATCACCAACGCCGTCGAACTCACGATCACGCCCTAAGAGAAGAGGAAGAAGTCCCATGCAACTCAGGAAACGCTTCGCTGCCATCGCCGCCGCCGCCCTCATCGCTGTACTGTCGGGTTCGACAGCCGCTCAATTGAGTCTGACGACGACATTTCTGAACAACAACGGCCAGTCGGGCAACATGTTCGACGTGGTCGCCTCCACCCCCATCATCCTTTCCACCTTCGACGTCAACGTCGCCTCAGGCACGTGGAACATCGAGGTCTATACCGTCATTCCGGATCCGAACGCAACCGGGACGATGGGGTCGATGCAGCAGAACGCCAACACGCCGACAGACCCGACCCAATGGAACCTCGTGGCCACGGTCATGAATGTCACGTCCGCCGGCCCCGGCAATCCGACTCCCCTGGGTGCGGGAATCGTCTCGATCAATCTGGCGGCGGGGGAGACGCGCGGTCTCTACATCACTGTGGTGGGCGCCACCACCATGAACTACACCAACGGCGCCAATTTCCAGGGCGCCGCCGCATCCGACACGAATCTCACGATCAATGAGGGGTTTGGCGTCGCCTATGCGTTTGGCGGGATGTTCGGCGGTCCGACTCCCGGCTCGGCCTCTCGCATCTGGAATGGCACGATCTACTATGGGCCGGCGTTGGCGGACGACCTGTGGTGCGAAAAACTGGTCACGCCCGTGACGCCTCCCGATCAATGCGACGTGCTCGGAAACGCTGAAACGGTGACGGTTCAGGTCCGAAATGCCGGACTCAACACCATCGCCGCCGGCACGCCCGTCACATTCGCATACTTCGTCGACAACGGCGCCGCGACATTCGAGCTGCACAACTTGGCCAACACGCTCATGACCGGCCAGACCGAGCAGATCACGTTCAACGGCACGATCGACCTTTCGACACCGGGCATGCACAACGTCCAGGTCTTCTTGACCTACGCCCCCGACCAGAATGCGGCCAATGACTCCATCAGCGTGAACGTCAATTCTCCGACTCCGACGTATCTTTCGAACTATCCCGTGATGGAGTCGCTGGATACCTTCGGAGCCGTCCCGGGGTCTTCCGCTCCACCACCGCTCTACGAGCAGGAAACAACGGACGGAGCCACGGACTGGCTGTTTGAGACGGCTGCCGCCCCCAACAACGGTCAACCCGGCTCCGACCATTCCGGCACGGGCTTCTACGCCTACTGCGACGACACGAACACGAATGAGTCGGCGGTTTCGCTGCGAAGCCCTTGTCTCGATCTCGCGGCAATCGCCAATCCTGCCCTCAAGTTCTGGCTGTACAGCAACAACACGAATACCGGCG
>DRQF01000005.1 GCA_011369445.1 Planctomycetota bacterium
CGTGGGAAAGACCCAGGTCATCGACCTCCACGCCGGCAGCGACATCCCCCTCTGGATCGACTGACGCTCCCCTCTTGCAGCACCTGGAAGCGAACCGACTCACCATGGAGGAGAACCACTTTCTTGTCCCCCTCGGTGACTATCATTGAGTTCTTCGGCGGCCGCCGCGCGGGCGTCTCAGGTGATCGAGAAAACCCTTCTCTCAGCCCATGTTTCGAGGACTTGCCATGTCGAAATCCACCCCCACCTCCGTCATTCGACTCCAGGCCAATCTTGCCCCCCAACCTCTCGCACGGGCGCTCCGTTGCTCCAACCGCCAAACCGATTGCGGACGACGCGCCCTCGCCTACTACCTCTCGTCGACCGCGCCTTTGCGGAGGGCCGCATCTCGTGGACCAAGCTCCGGCTGCTGGCCCGCATCTACGTTCCCGAAACGCAGAGCGCCTGGCTCGAGAAGGCGAAGAGCCTTTCACTTTTCGAATTCGAACGGCTGGTCAGCACCTCCGAGGCGGGAAGGCCACGCCGCGAAGGAGGGCACGGCTTCCCGGTCACGAACGTGGACGTGCGGCTGCGTTTGAACGTGGTGGAGCATGAGCTTCTGGAACAGGTGCGGCTGAAGGTGGCTGCCGAGACGGGCGAGGAGATCTCCACCCGCGATGTCGTTCTTCTGCTGGGGGAACGCTATCTCAAAGAACAGTCGGAAGGGGACGTGAAGACCCGCACCGAGGCAGCGGGGGAATCCCTTTTCCGCGTCCACGTGGACCACTGCCCGAGCTGCCGGGAGAGTCGGGTGCGCACCCTGGACGGGCCCGTCCCCATTCCCGCAAACCTCGGCGATGCCCTGCTTTGCGAAGGCAAGCGCTCCGAAGCCGAGCCCCCCGCTGGTGGCGCGGCCGCGCCACGCGGCGCCCCTCACTCAGCCCCGCTTCGAGGAGATTCTCGGTCAGGATCGGGTGGTGGAGTCCTTGAAGATCGCCCTCGAGGCGGCTCGCATCGAGGAGCGGCGTCCCGACCCCATCCTCTTGACGGGGCCGGCGGGAGGCGGGAAGACGACCCTCGCCCGCGCCGTCGCCTCTGAGCTGGGGCGCCGCGCCGTGGACGTCTATGGCGAAGACGCCCTCGCCGTGCTCGCGGAAAGAACGGCGGATCGCTTGGAGCGTCCGCTGACGGAAGGAGCCGCCAGGTTTCTGGCGAGGGTGGCCCACGGCACGCCCCGACGGTTGATCGCGTTGGTGCGGCACGGCTCCTCCGCGCTCCGTAAAATGAAGGATCCGGGGGTCCTGAGCGTTGAAAGGGGACCCGGGTGCCTCCCGGGACGAGGAGGAGAGGGCATGCCCCACCCCTCCCTGCATCCTCTGCTAAGATTTCGCTCTCGAACCGAAGGAGAATGGTTTTCATGAGCAACGTGTCCTGCCGGCCCGCCTCGCGGGCTCTTTCCATCCTCGCAATCCTCGTCCTGGTCGCGGCGTCCCTCACAGCCCAGCGAAGGTCCGACGCCGACCGGCGCGTTCCCACGGCCCGGCCGGTCGCCACGATTTTCAGCCCCCTCGATCTGCCCACACCCAACACCGTCCGGCTGGCGTCGGGGATGCCCGGCCCCGACTACTGGCAGCAACAGGTGGACTACTCCATGGACATCGCCCTGGACGACCAGACGAACGTCGTCCGTGCCACCGAACGCATCACGTATCACAACAACTCTCCCGAGCCGATCGACTTCATCTGGATGAATCTCCCCCAGAACATCCAGCGGCCGGACAGTCTCGCCGCCCGCAGAAGCGGAGGCGGCGGGCGCTTCGCCATCGGCAAGAACTCCCCCAAGGGCTTCGTCATCTCGGACCTGAAGTCCCACGGGAAAGCCTTGACCCTCACCGAGTACGGAACGGTGGGTCGCATCGATCTGCCCAAACCCATCCCCGCCCATTCCAGTTTCGAATTCCAACTCACCTTTGAATTCGAAGTGCCCTCCAGCGGCACGGGCCGCATGGGCATCCGCAAGGGAAAACAGGGCCCCGTCTTCGAGCTCGCCCAATGGTTTCCCAACGTCTGCGTCTACGATGACGTCTACGGCTGGAACACGCTCCCCTATCTCGGCTCCGGCGAGTTCTACACCAACTTCGGTTCCTACGACATGCGTATCACGGTGCCCCGTGACCACATCGTTGCCGCCACCGGCGTGCTGCAGAATCCGAAGGAAGTGCTGACGCCCAAGCAACTGAGACGCTTGGCGAAGGCGAAGAAATCGCCGAAGACGACGATCATTCGCGGCGCGGATGAGGTGGAGGACCCGAAGTCCCGCCCCCAAGGAAACGGCCCCCTCACCTGGCACTTCAAAGCGGACAACGTGCGCACCTTCGCTTGGGCGTCGTCCAAAGCTTTCATCTGGGATGCATCGTTCCTCAGGGATTCCGGTCCGGACGGCAAGGGCACCCTCGTGCAGTCGGTCTATCCCATCGAAGCCCAGCCCCTCTGGAAAGAGAGCACCGAGATGCTCCGCTTCGCCATCGCGGGCTACAACAAGCGGTGGTTCCGATACCCCTATCCCTCCGCCACCAATGTCAACGGCGTTGCTGGCGGGATGGAATACCCGATGATCATCTTCTGCTCCACCCGTCGGGGACGGCGATCCCTGTACGGTGTGACCGCCCACGAGATCGGCCACAACTGGTTCCCCATGGTCGTCAACACGGACGAGCGGCGCCACGCCTGGATGGACGAGGGTTTCAACACGTTCATCAATCACTACTCGGAGGAGGAATTCTTCGGCAAGGGCTCCTCGAGGCGCACGAACGGGCGCTCCTTCGCCCGCGCGATGAAGAGAAAAAACCAGCCCCCCATCGCAACCCCTCCGGACAGACTGGGAGGCATGTTCTTGGGCCTTCTCGAGTACTCAAAGACCGGAGTCGGCATGCGGCTGTTGCGCGAGCAGATTCTCGGTCCTGAGCGCTTCGACTACGCCTTCCGCACCTACATCGCCAAGTGGGCCTTCAAGAGTCCCCAGCCCGCCGACTTTTTTCGCTGCATGGAAAACGCGGCAGGCAAGGACTTGGCCTGGTTCTGGCGCGGGTGGTTCCTGGAAGCCACGACCCTCGATCAGGCCGTGGCCGACGTCAAACTCGGCCGCCGCGGGAAGCGCTGGAACATCACGTTCAAGAACAGGGGCGAGATGGTGATGCCGTTGGTTTTCGAAGCCACTCTCGAGGACGGCACCAAGATTCGCCGCAGGATTCCGGTCGAAGCATGGGCCACCTCCAACACGATCACAATGCGCTTGGATACCGACGGCAAAGCCGTCACCGAAGTGGTCATCGATCCCGATGCCGTCTTCCCGGACATCGACGCCGACAACAACGTTTGGTCCGCCCAAGGATCGTCGGAGAAGAACGCCGACGAGAAGAAGGGTGAAGACGGGTCGCAAGGCAAGTAGGAGTCCCCGCAGGGGCGGTCCGCGTCAGCGCGCGGGCTGCCCCTTGACATCCTTTGGAAGCATGATGTCCAAGGGAGCCAAGTTCGCATCTTCCGACCGACCGTAGTACTCGGCAGCCTTTTTCGCCAAGCTCGCCACTCGTTTCCCGTCGCTCTGCTCCCCTTCGGGCCCGTGGAGCGCCGAGACGAGAGCCTTCAACCGCGAGGCCTCGCCCAGAAGCCCGTGCGCCTTCGTCACCGCCGCCATGGCCGCGTCCCGTCGCGTCTTCAACGACTTGGCATGCGCCCCCACGGCCGTCCCGGATCCGACCAGCGGCGCCAGCCTCTCCAAGGCCACGAGCTGCCCCACGAGAAACAGCACCCGGCGACGTTGGGGTGACGCGGCGAGATTCTTCTCTCCGTCCGTCTTCATGTAGTTGTGACGAACTTCCCCCTGGGACCATGAGAGAAGCTCGAAGCCCTCGCCGGTAGGATGCTCTCCCTCCTCCACGAGCTTCCGATCGTCCACGACATGGCAATCGAAACAGGCGGACGCCAGCTCGTGAACCCGGTCAGGTCGTCTCATTCCCGCCTTCACGGTGGCGGCAATCCGCTCCGCCGCGTGTTGGGCGCTCTCTTCTTCCTTCTCGCCGTCTCCATAGTCGTCGTGGAGGTCCATCCACGCTTCCGCGGGCCCGTGGCAACTCTCGCATGAGACGCCGCCGAGCGCTGTCAGTGTTTCCTTTTTCAATCCCGGTGTGGCGTGACAACGCAGGCACCGCCAATCTTTCTTGGGTTTCGCGATGCCCATCGCCTTGGCGATCTCCCGGCCCTGCTCGTTGCCCAAGATGGAAGAGAACCCCTTCCAATGCCATGAGGCTTCCAGCGCCGCAACCTCCGCCTCGTGGCAGTCCTCGCAGTCTCCGGGGCCAACGATGTGAGCGGCCACCGCCCGCGCGGCGGCGCGGGGGGCCGCGTCGTCCTGGAGACAAACGGAACCTGTCCGGGAAACAAGCGCAATCAAGCTCGCGCTGACGAGAAGAAATAGGCTTTTCATGGCACCTCCCATGGATCGGCGAAGCCCCATCCTAAGAGGAGCATCCCGATTCAGAAAACCCGAACACCCTCTTGCCCCTCGATTCCTCCCGCGGCCCTCCCTATCCTGGATCTCCAAGGACGAGACCAAGGAGAGACCTCATGTCGCAAGATACCCTCGTGAACGCTCTGGATGCCGTAGCCGCCGAATTGGCTTCGGTGGATATGGACGACGTCGAAGCCGCCTCCCGCCGCGTCGCCGAACTGTTCCCCCTGGACGGGCCCGCCGTGACGAACCTTCGCCGCCTCGCAATAGAAGGCATGAACGAGGGATGGCTGTTGCCTAAGGAGAACGGTGACATCCGCTTCGGGCGGGTGGTCAAGGACCTCCACGGGTTCACGGTGGATGCCGTCCTCATGCACGGGCCGGGTCCCAGGCATCGCCACCCCAACGGGGAGATCGATCTATGCTTCGCACTGGACGGCGCCCCCACCTTCGACGGCCGCCCGGAAGGCTGGACCCTCTACGGGCCGGACTCGACCCACGTCCCCACGGTCGAGGGCGGCACGATGCTCATCCTCTACTTTCTTCCCGGCGGCGCCATCGAGTTTCTTTGACGCCGGATGCGGCTCAGCTCTCGTCGGCGGCAAGGCCTTCGAGGCCGAGATCGCCGAAAGCCAAGGAGAAGGTCTTCACACCGTGGAGGTCGAAGTGGACCGTGACAGTGGAGGCATTCACGGCAAGGACTCGGCCCGCTCCATAGCGCGAGTGGGCGACCCGCGCGCCGGGGGAGTGCCCGATCGCGGAGGGCTCCGCGTCGAGGTGCGGAATCTCGTCCTCGATGAGACTCTCCGGAATGAGATCGAGAAAACGGCTCTTTTCGGGCCTGGCGCCAAAGTCCCTGGGATCGGCGAGGTAGGAGATCTCCAACCGGTCGCGGGCCCGGGTCATCCCCACGAAAAGCAATCGCTGTTCCTCGGACTCGGCCTCGGGATCGCCGAAGGATGACGCCAGGGGAACGAGGCCGTCGTTGACGCCAACGAGAAAAACCGTGTCGAATTCGAGCCCCTTCGCCCCGTGGAAGGTGAGAAGTGAAACGGTGCCTGCCGCGACCTCCCCATGGATGCCCGCGTGGGGAATCGCCGCCGCGTCCAAAGCTTCCGCGATGGGGCGCGCCTGCTCCCGCTTGCGAAAGAGGATGGCCGTTTCACGCCTCTCCTCGGAGGAATAGCGCTCCAGGCGCCTCGCCAAGTAAAGAGCTTCCTGGGTGGGATCGTGGTGCCGCAAGAGCCGAAGGGGCGTCCCGGCATCACGGGTTCCCGTGAGACGCCCGCATCGCCCCCCCAGCACCGCCCGTGCCGCCAAGAGGATGGCGTCCGTACTGCGATAGTTGCAAGGAAGGCGGAACACCCGGGCCCCGAAGTCGGCTTCGAAGTCCTCGAAAATGCGCGCGTCACCTCCTCGAAACGAATAGACGAGCTGGTGGGGGTCCCCCACCACGAAGAGCCCCCGGTGTTTCACCTCCTTCGCCCCATCGCCTCGGCGCATCCAGGCGCGAAGAAACGCAAGCTGGGACGGGTCACAATCTTGGAACTCGTCCACCGCAGCCCATCGGGGTCGTGCGCCGGCGCCACCCTCGAGGACCCTCGTGCCCCAAAGGATCAAGTCGTCGAAGTCGAAAAGATCGCGGCGGCGTTTCTCCTCCTCGTAGCGATCACGGAGGAGGACGATGTCGTCCGGATACTTCATCGCCCCCACCAGAGGACGGCCCTGCTCCAAGGCCTCCAGCCGCATGGCGAGGCGGGCGCGGTACTTGATGGAAAGGCCGTCCTTCTCGACGATTTCGTCGAGGAGTGCCAACCGTTCCTCCTCGTCCAGGATGCCGAACCGGGGGCTCCGCCCGCTCACCTCCGCCGCACCCTCCTCACGCAGAATCGCCGCCGCCACGGCGTGAAAGGTGCCGAAGTAACGAAGGTCGCCTGCCCGCACCTCGCCACCGAGTGCGCGGACGCGGTCGGCGATCTCGGCCGCGGCTTTCTGCGTGAAGGTGAGGACGGCCATGTCCGCCAGAGGAATCCCCTCCACCCGGTGCATGAGGACCACCTTGTGGGCGAGGACGGTCGTCTTGCCGGAACCGACTTGCGCCCTGAGAGAGACCACGGGCTCGTCCGTCAGGACCGCCGAGAGCTGATAGGGGTCCAGACGAACGAGGCTTGCATGAAGATTGGGCGCCGTCGCCTCCACCCGCGCCATGCGCTCCGTGAGGTCGGCAAGGGGCTCCGCATTGGCGCCCGCGCCTTCATCCGGGGCGCGTCGCGCCCCTTTGCACCCTTCCCCCCGTCGCGCCGCCTTCAGACGACGGCCGAGATCACGAAGCCCCATCCGCGTGGGTCTCCCCGGTGAGGTCGTCATGGCGGCGTTTCAGTTTCGCGCGAGTGCGTTCCGCCTCGTCCTTCGCCCTCGAGAGCGTCTCGGCGCGTACCCTGAAGTTCGCGGGCGCCTTCACCACCTGGGCTATGAGCTGGGCCAAGGCGCGGGCCGTTTTCTCGTTCTCCACCCAGGCCTTCACCCCTTCGCTTTCGACCTGCAAGACGAGGTCGGCGCCTCGGAGCCGCACGGCGTCGACCTGGCGGAGAAACGCCACGCCCCGGGCGCGGGGCGGCAAGGCGCGCAAGATGTCCCGCCATCGACGGGGTGTGTCCTGCAAGGTGAAAGGCTTGTTCGTCTCGACGAGGGGCGGCGAGGTTCGGGGCGCTCCACTGTTGAGGACGGGGGCTTGTTCGGCCCCTCCTCCCGCGGGCGGAAGATGTCGGGGAGGCTCGATCTCCTCGAAGAGACTCCGGAAAGCCCACAGCAGAAGGTCCTTCTCGAGGCGCCAGTCCCCCACGCAGGCCGGGCACCCGTCGCGGCAACGGCAGCGTTCGAGAAGGCGCAGAGCCCCATGAAGCACCTCCTCCATGAACTCCTCCACTTTCTGGGAGAAGCCCAAGCCCCCCGGGTGCCCATCGTGGAGCAGAAGGCAGGTCCGCGTGGCGCCGGTTTCCTCCTCGGTGTAGTGAAAACTCGTGCCGCGAAGATCCGCTCCTTCCGCCATCGAGAGCAGGCGTGCGCGAGCGAGAAGGGGATGGATGAGGCCGCGGAGGTGGTCGTCCTCCCGGCTTCCCAAAAGCTGCATCACCTCCTCGGGCACGGTCAGCCAGACCCCCTCGGTTTCCAGCCGAGTCTCCAACCGCTCGGGAAGCATCTCGTAGCCCAGATTCTGGTGGTTGTGGAACTGGAGCATCTTGTAGCCGACGGTCACGTCGTCCACGCGCACGTCCCCGAAGCGGAGTCGCCCGCGGAAGGCGTCGCGGGTCTTCTGAACGTTGAGGACTTCGATGGAGGTCCTCACGTCCGGCTCGGTGTAGTAGTTCTGATCGACGGGCCTCACCTTGGCCACGTGCCCCACCAGGTCCAGCTCGTCCACCATGTACTGCATGCCGTCATGGAGGTACACGGCACGCCAGTGGGCCTCGTGATAGGTCTGGGGGCGGTCCATCTCGGTGAGGGTCTCGCCGCTTTCCACGTTGACGATCTTGAAGCGGTCACGGTCCATGTTGCGAAGGCTGAAATCGCCCGCGGGATGGGCGTCGCCCGCCCAGTGGAAACTGCCGAAGACGTCCCGCACCTCGCCCGCCTCCGTGAGGATGCCCACGATCTCTCCCAGATCGGGGAAGAGTTCCAAATCGTCGAGAGAAAGGGGCAATTCGGCAGCGGCGGCCCGCACGTGGGCGAGCTGGATCATGAGGTTTTTCGGATCGATGACGGCCCGCTCGCTCTTTCGGCCGAGGAGCCAGTCCGGGTCCATCGCGATGAACTGGTCCATGGGACTCATGCGCAGCATGAGATAGGCCTCCGCCGTGCGGCCCCGCCGTCCCGCCCGACCGATCTGCTGCCAGAAGCTGGCGCGGGTTCCCGGGAAACCTGCCTGCAAGACCACCTCGAGTTGCCCTATATCCACGCCCAGCTCCAGGGCGTTGGTCGAGACCACCGCCATGAGCTTGCCCGCGAGAAGATCCGACTGCACCCCGCGGCGCTCCTCGGGCGTGTACCCTCCCCGGTAGGCCGCCACGAGACGGGATTCGTCGTGCCCGCCGTCCACGCTGCGCAACGCGTCGCGGGTCTCTTTCAAGACGACTTCGGTGTCCTTGCGCGAACGACAAAAAGCAATGGTGCGGCGGCGAGCGGCCACCAGCTCGGGCAAGACATCGGACATCTCCTGCACCACGCCTCGACGAAAGTCGCCGTCGACCACGGGCGGCTGCCAGAAATGGATGACCCGACCGGCGGAAGGCGAACCATCCTCTTCGACGTGGCCGAAGGGGCGGTCGAAGAGCGCCTCGGCCAGCTCGATGGGGTTGGCGATGGTGGCGGAGCTGCAAAGGATCTGGGGTGAGGAGCCGTAGTGGGCAGTGACCCGACTCAGCCTTCGCATGAGGTTGGCCACATGGGAGCCGAAGGCCCCCCGATAGGTGTGCATCTCGTCCACGACGAGGTAGCGAAGGTTGCGAAAGACCTGCGAGAATCCCCGGCGACCGTGGTTGGGCAGCCACGCGGCATTGAGCATGTCGGGATTCGTGAGGATGAGCCGTCCCCGGTCCCGCAACCGGCGGCGCTCGAGGGGCGGCGTGTCGCCGTCGTAGACGCCGGCCTCCAAGGTCTCGCCGCCCGGCAACTCCGCCAGCACCTCGAGCATGCCCCGCAACTGATCCTGGGAGAGCGCTTTGGTGGGATAGAGGAACAGGGCTCGGCACGCGGGGTCCTCCAAGAGCGCCTGGAGAACTGGCAGAAGATAGGCGAGCGTCTTCCCACTGGCCGTCCCCGTCGTGATGACCAGGTTCTCGCCTTCGAGGGCGCGTCGGGCAAACTCCGCCTGGTGAGAATAGAGTCTCTCGATCCCTCGGGCGCGAAGGGCCTCCTGCAGACGGGGATCGAGCCCCTGCGGCAGGTCGCCGAACCGGGCGGGGCGCGGGGGTATCTCCCGCCGCGCGATGATTCTCGTGGCGTACGTCTCGAGCGGGTTCACGGGTCCTCCTCGGGAACCCATTCTCCCCCCCGCGGGGGACCGCCGCCGCGTCCTCGCTACTGAATGCGGACTCGAAGGGCGTTCGTCGCGAAGACCGTGCCCGAGGATGGATCCGCTTCCAAGCCCTGCAGCGAGAAGGTCACGGAGAACGGCACACTCCAAAACGGAGAGGTCCAAGGCGCCGGAGGTGCGCTGATAAGGGGGGCGCAGCCCAGCCCCGTCACGGACGACGCCAAGGTGAACACGAAGGGCTGGAAGTTCGGGAAGGCATCACACGCAGGAAGGACCAGAGTCGGGAGCGGCGCGGGCAAACTCGTCACCGTCGCGGC
>DRQF01000006.1 GCA_011369445.1 Planctomycetota bacterium
GACAGGGAGGAGCACCCCCTCGCGCGTCGGACCAGACTCGACATGCGCTGCTTCGACATCTACGGGCTGTGCCCCGAAAGTTGCGAGGAGGACGACGACAATCCCTGGGCGCCGGGCGGGGTGTTCTACGAGGCCGCGCTCGCCGCGGAACGCTGGGCGGAGAAGAAGGACAAGGGAGATGAGGACGCTATCTCGGACGCTTCCTGAAACAGCATTCGCGCAGTCTCCTCACGAGGGCCGGAGACATCCAGTCGGTGTCGTGCCGCTTGCTCTCGGCCACCTCGTCGGGAACGGAGGGCCGTCGGCACCTGGTCATCGCCCTGCCTCGATCGTCGGCGAAATGGGGAACGAGTCGGCAACTTCCCGGAAGCTCCCACAACGCATCGATCGCTTCATCCCGCGGCTTGTGCAGGACGAACCGGAGCGGGTACTTCCTTCCAACCCTGTCGTTGACGGGAAGATCGGCGAGCGTCACCAGAATGTAGGGCACGATTTCCAGCGTCACCCCCCTGTAGGACCAGACGTTCCTACGGTCCGCCGCCTTGCAGAAGCGGGTGAACTCAGCCGAGTCGAACCGGCCATGGCAAAGCGCGTGACATACGGCGTAGGCCTGCTTGACATGCTCCTCTTCGCACAACAGCGCCTTGAGTCGCTTCCCCGCCGCCAGATCCCAGCCGACAAGTCTCAAGTGCGCATATCGGGGATCCGGCGTTGCGGAAAGGGAACACCTGGAACCGTCCCCGATGATGGAAGGAGGACGTGACGCGCCTGCTGTGCACGCCATAGGGATGCAAGGCTTCGCCACAAGCCGGACAGAGCGGCGGCTGCACGCGCCGGTCGCGCCATTGCGCGCCGTGGCGGGCGATGAATTCCCCGGGCGTCACGACGTCGCCCTGGGAAGGATCGACGGCATGTCTGGTCATGGGACTCTAGGATGCCTCCGCACGAGCCCATTTCCAACCACTGAAATTCCGCCGCCCAACGGGCGGAATAAACGCTTGCCGTGACGCACCGTCCGCGTGACGATGCGCTCCCGATCACCAGAACGACACTGGAGGTGAACATGAGCAACAAGTTCTTAGGCCGCGGCAACCTTGCAGCGGCGCCCACGCTCAAACACGTCGAGGTCGACGGCGAAAAGCGCGCCGTCGCTTCCATGCGCATCTTCTTCGACCGCTCCGTGCCCGATGGCAACGGCGGCTTCGAGGACAAGGGCGGCTTCTGGCTGGACGTGTCCCTGTGGGGCCCGCGGGCGGAGACGGCCGCGCGGCTCCTGGACAAGGGCGCCCGCGTGGCCGTCTCGGGCTCCCTGGTCCAGCGCACATGGGAGGACAAGGACTCCGGCGATCCACGCTCCCGCATCGAACTGATCGCCGACCAGGTGGATGTGGACCTGGTCAGGGTCGATACGCTAACTTATCGCGCACGGCAGAACGAGGCCACGGATGAACAAGCTGCCGCCAATCCGTAAGTCCGATATCGCCTTCGGTCTGTCGTTCCTTGCGGAATGCAACCGCGACTACGCCGATCGCGTCGTTCGCCTCGTGTTCGAGACCATGGCGGAGTCCCTCAAGCGTGGACACCCCGTCGTCATCAAGTCCTTCGGCCGATTCGACGTGCGCGAGCGCAAGGCGCGGACCTTCCGCAATCCAAGAAACGGAGAAACCATCGAGGTACCGGCCAGGCAGGTCGTCGTCTTCCGACCCAGTCCCTGCCTGCTGGGCACCAAGGATGACAAGGAGGCTAAGTCATGAAAAACAATCTCATCCTGGCCATCGCCATTTCCGCGACCCTCGCCGGCTGCGCCGATCTCAAGGAGTTCGAGGGCGGCTCCGCCCTGGGCGGCCTGGTCACCATCACCAAGTCGGGGCCCGGGCAGCAGCAGCCAAGCACCACCTCCGCAAGCGGCAGCCCCATCCTGTCCGCCACGCCGCAACGCGAGGCTCAGCCAGGCACCAAGGCCTGCGGAGAGCGGCGGGAGGACGTCATCGACTTGGCCGTCGATGTCGACACCGCCTATGTCCGGCTCAAGCGCCACTTCCGGTATCCCACCCTGGAGGAACGGAAGCGCAACTCCTGGGGCTTCATCGACGAGGGATTCAGACACGAGACAAGCCCAGGCGCGCGTTACTGGATGAAGAACGGCGTCAAGGTCGTCATGGATGGCAAGCTCTTCAAGGGCTGGCTTTCCACCGAGATCGAACGCAACGGTCCGACGAGCACCGTCTACCTGCGCTACTGCATCGGTGGGATCGAGGGCTTCAACGGCGTGCCCGCCGACTTCCCCCAGAAACTCATTGCCCAGGTCAGGGCGGCAGCGGAGAGGAAGCGGAGTCAATGAACTCCCTGTCCTCGATTTGGCGCTCTCCGGCCCTAGAATCCTCCCAAACCCCCTCGGGGTCGGGGGGCGCCCCCTTTTTCAGACACGACCGATCGTCGTACACTTCGCTGTGCCACGTGGCACATCCAGATTTCTTGCGGGTCCCGGTCCCACCCTCACGCCACCGACACCAGAACGCCGGGACACGCCTTTCTATTCCGGGGGTCGTCTCGTGAGTGTGCGCCTGCACCTCGTCTCCGACGACCCCGTCGCGTCTTTCCATGCCGCCGTCCGCCGGCGCCCTCGATGGGCGCTGGCCCCGCTCCTCCCCTGGGACGACGAGGCCTTCAAGGCGCGCCAGCGCTTCGCGGTCGCCCGGGAAACCCGGAAGAACGCCTCGGTCCAGCTCGACCGCATCGCCGGCACATGCGACCCCGCGCATCAGGGCAGGACCTGGCTCGAACTCGCCCGCGAGGACGGTTTCCTCGACCAAAACCTGCTTCTGCTCGACCGGAACCCCGGCTACTACGTCCAGCCAGACAACAAGAACATCACGCTGGTTTCCGAAAACGATCGTGACTGGTTCATCCGCCAAGGCCATCGCCGGCTCTGCATCGCGCGGTTCTACCTGGAGACCCAGTGTATCCACCATCTCGATGGCGTGGTCCTCGTGAACTGGGTCATCGACCGGGAACTCATGGAGGCCTACGAAACCTTGCGCGATGTGCTCGCCGACCGGCGGCCGGGGTGGTCCCTGGACGTTCAACACACGCCGAACGGCCAACTCCAGGAGCGGAACGGCCATGTCGATCTGTGGGTGCCGCGCCTCCGGCTCCGCCATGACGGCGGGGAGGAACTCCTCACCCGCATCGACGCCGTGCGATGGATCAATCGAATCTCCGGCCCCTGGTGGCGGCGGCTGTTTCCGGCGTGGGGCCATGGGAGACCGGACTGATGGACCCCGACGAACCGTTATGGTGGATCACGAGGGATGGCGATCTTGACTGCCTCGAACTCTACGAACGCCACTACAGCGCCCACCGCTACGCCGACGGTCGGCAGCGCACCCGCTTCACGGGCCCAGGAGAGACTCTGGTGCTTCGCACGAAGGCAGGCGATGCAATGTTGGTGTGGCGCCGCTTCGTCGACGGAAGCGGCGAATGCGGTATCAACTGCGCCGTATTCAGAAACGAGAGCGCGCATCGATCCAGCGATCTCATTCGCCAGGCGGACGCGATTGCTGATCGAGTCTGGGCTTGTCGCCGGCATTACACCTACGTCAATCCGGAGAAGATCGCCTCAACTAACCCTGGATTTTGCTTTCTCGCCGCCGGCTGGCGTCGGCTCGACCGACGCACCGGCTCAGGGCTGCGAATCCTCGAGAGGATTCGGGCATGACGACTGACGCTCGGCAAATACTGGTGTGGCCGGACGGTACCTGGATGAACCAGGACGAGCACGAGGACGCCATCGATGCCTGGCGAGGCGACGATCACCTGCCGCTGTCCGTCCCGGACCGCATGACCGACGAGGAGATCGACGAGGCGGCACTCCGGGCGGCGCTGGGCGGGATAGCCAGACGACAAGGAGATCGGAATGAAGGATGACCACCGCGGACCGGAATTGATCCAGATCGCCAGTCGCCATGGCCTGGACACCTATGCCTTTGGCGGTGATCCGGAATTCATCGTCATCGGCTCCGAAAAGTCCATCCGCAACCTTGGACGGCTCATGGACCGATTGGAGGATCTTCTCTCATCCGAGGAAACAGCGGACGCAGGGGAGCAGGCGCCTTGATCCAGGTCGGCGACATCGTTCGAACCAGCTATGACCAACGACCGCTGGTCGTCATCGAGGTCGCGGACGGCTGCCGGTGCCCGGACTACCTCGCGCAAATCGACTGTGATGGCTCGCCATGCGACCACGAACGCAACTGTGACGAGGATTGTCCGATGACGCGCCATGACCCGACGCACTTGCACTTGGTGTGCGTGCTGGCCGAGATCCATGCGACGGGGCGATGGCGAAAAACGGATCATCGCCACTACGGAGGCTATGCCCACAAGACCGAACATCTCCTTCACTGCATCTGGCAAGGCGGAGTCACTCCGAGCGGGAATCCAGATGAAATCAGGATCCTCGGTCATGTCGCCGGCAGTCAGCTGCCGCTGGGGCTGGAGGCCTGAATCCGTGAAACCTTGTCGACCGATGGCGAACCTGCCGATCCTGGCGAGACGCTCATGACGATCCACGTGGACCTCGCCGGCTTGTGGCAATGCGTCAGGGAAATGGGCGCCGAACCCACCGATTTCACCTTGAACCTTCACAGAGAGGACGACATGCAGGATGACTTTCGAGGAGAAGAGCTTTTCGAAATCGCGTTGCGGCATGGACTGGATCTCCATGCCTTCGGCGGTGAGGACGAGTTCGTGGTGATCGGCTCCGAGACGTCCATTCGGAACCTTCGCAGGCTGATCGACCGGATGGAACACCACGACAAGCAGCCCGAAGAGGCCCACGACGCCTTCTGAGGAATGACGAATGAACCACGAAGAGATCATTCGAAACCGCGCGCACCTGGACCCGGACGGCCGCCACGAGGTGTGCCCCGACGGCGCCTCCTCGAACGGAACGAGCCGGCGTTGCGATGGCGTCCTGCTCTTCGCGATGCGGGACCGCCACCACGCCTTCAGCCTGGACCTCGAGACGGTGCTGTCCTGCTTGGCCATGGCCGAGGCGGAGGGCGAGGTTCCCGAACTACCGGACGCC
>DRQF01000007.1 GCA_011369445.1 Planctomycetota bacterium
CGAGGAGATCATCCGGCTCCACGCCGGCATGCCAATCGAAGAACCGAACATGGAGCCCGTGGTGGTATGAGCACGACGACGACAAGGCAGTTCTGCACCTTCCGTTTGGGGCGACACCTCTTCGGTATCCCCGTGGAACGAGTTCAGGAAGTGTTTCGCTACCAGGAAATGACTCGCGTCCCGCTCGCGGATGACAATATTCGCGGGTTGATCAACCTGCGAGGACAAATTGTCACGGCTATCGGCCTGGGACGAATGCTCGGTCTTGACGCCGAGGAACCAGCGGACGATTCAGCCGCGCGGGATGAGGAATCGCTCCCGATGAACGTTGTCGTCCGGAGCGGCGACGAGGTGATCAGCTTCCTCGTCGACGACATCGGAGACGTGCTCGAGGTCGGTGAGCAGGACTTCGAGCCCCCTCCCGAAACAATGAATCAGATCGGACGCGACATGTGTCTGGGAGTCTACAAGCTGGTGGACGACCTGCTCCTTACGCTGGACATCGACCGGGTTCTCAGCAACGGAATCGACGCCCAATGAAAGCCGACATGCAATGAGTTCGAGGAAATCAATCAAGCACGAATCCAAGACTCTCTTCGAGCGCCTTGGAGGCTCTGACGCGGTTGTCGCCGTCGTGACGGAGATGTACGAGCGCATTCTCGGGGACAGCGAGTTGGACCCGTTCTTTAGGGACATTCCACTCGAGCGTCTCAGGCGACACCAGGTGCAATTCCTGACGGCGGCGTTGGGCGGACCCAAACGGTACCGGGGGCGGAGTATCGCCGAGGCTCACGCCGGGTTGGGAATCGAGCAGAGGCACTTTGAGCGCACAGCACGACATCTCGCCGATGCAATGCGAGCAGCCGGCGTTCCCGGCTCACTCGCTGGCGAGGTCATGAAGATTGTCGCCCCTCTAGGGGAGCAGGTCGTAGGACAGGGATCTGACCCTCATCGCCGAGCCGGTCGGACACGGGGAGAAATGGAAAGGAGCAATGCGATGACGAAACGTAATCATGGAGGTGGAGGAGCGGCGACGGCAGAGGCGCCGACGGCTCTTGAGACGCTCGGTGGCCTCAAGGGTGCCTTCGAGGCTCTGCAGGTCAACGTGTTCGTTGCGGACACGAACTGGCGAATGATCTATGCCAATCCGCCCGCCATCGAGACGATCAGCGGCTTGGAGGACGAGATCAGGGAAGCGTTTGACATCGGGATCGATGAGATCCTCGGGGGCTCCATTCACCGCTTCCACCGAAACCCGAAGCGGATCGAGAAAATCCTCAAGGATCCTTCGGCTCTTCCTCATAACGCCGATCTGGAATTCGGGAAAGTCGTACTTCGTACGAAGATCAATTCCTTCTCCGATGAGAGTGATGAGGTCGTCGGGTACATCGTCACCTGGGATGATGTCTCCCAAGAGGTAGCCCAGGAAAAGCTGATCAGAGAACAGAAAGAAAGAGAGCGCAAGGCGGCTGAGGAGCTGGACGAGAAGATCGATGCGCTCCTGGAAGTCGTCGAAGCGGCCGCGGATGGCGACCTGACGCGCAACGTGACCGTTTCGGGCGATGATCCCGCTGGGCGCATGGGTACGAATCTCGAACAGTTCCTCCTCGGTCTGCGCGAAAGCATGCGGACTCTCCGTGACAGCTCCAAGCAGATTGGCGATTCCTCCGCGGGGTTGAACGAGATCAGCACGTCAATGGCAGCCGGAGCTGAAGAGGCCGCAAGCCAGGCAAATGCAGTCTCCTCGGCCGCGGAGGAGGTCAGCAAGAACGTCGAGGCCGTCGCCGCGGCTTGCGAGGAGCTCGGGGCCACAACGCGCGAGATCGCTCAGAATACCTCGCAAGCTGCCTCCGTAGCCAGCACCGCGGTGACTGTGGCGACGGAGACCAACGATACGATCGCAAAACTCGGGCAGAGCAGTTCTGAGATTGGCAAGGTGATCAAGGTCATCACGTCGATCGCGCAACAGACCAATCTTCTGGCTCTCAATGCCACAATCGAAGCCGCGCGTGCAGGCGAAGCGGGTAAGGGATTCGCGGTCGTGGCGAACGAGGTGAAGGAGTTGGCGAAGGAGACCGCGAAGGCGACAGAGGACATCGGGCAGAAGATCGAAACGATTCAATGCGACACGCAGAGCGCTGTCGAGGCCATCAAACAGATCAGCCAGATCATCGACGAGATCAGCGGGATACAAAACACGATCGCCAGTGCCGTCGAGGAGCAGACCGCGACGACCAATGAAATTGGTCGCAATGTCTCCGAGGCGGCAAGGGGCAGCAACGAAATTGCCGGCAACATTGCCAGCGTGGCCGAAGCCGCTCAGCTGACGGCCCAAGGCGCGACGGACACTCTCAGTGCGTCGCGTGACTTGTCTTCGCTTGCTGAAAAACTTCTCGCACTCGTGTCCCAGTTCAAGCTGGAATCGGACGCCTCAAAGGACGATTGATCGACACCGCGACGTTTCGACAGTTTCGCAAGCCATGAATCAGGAGAAGCCAGGTGCGAGCGCTCGTCATCGATGATTCCAAGACGATCAGATTGATCCTCTCCAAGATCCTAAAAGGGCTCGGATACACAGTCTCGGAGGCCAGTAATGGCCAGGAAGCACTCGATCGACTCGAGTGCGACGGCCCTGCGGATCTGGCACTCGTCGACTGGAACATGCCCGTCATGAACGGATTGGAATTCGTCCGCGCGGCCCGCGCGGATGATGCGAACGCAGGCATGTGTTTGATGATGGTGACGACAGAGGTGGAGCAGGAGCAGATGGTTCGCGCTCTCGTGGCAGGTGCAAACGAGTATGTGACGAAACCGTTTACTCCTGAAGTGATCGTTGAGAAACTCCGCTTTCTCGGGTTGGCGGGTGAGGCGCAATGAAGAAGATTCGAGTCCTGATCGTCGACGACTCCGTCGTCGTGCGGCGGTTTCTGAGGAATGCGCTGCGGAGCGATGCGGGGATCGAGGTCGTTGGTGTGGCCTCCAACGGCCGCCTCGGCCTCGAGCAGGTACGACGCCTGAATCCCGACCTCGTCGTTCTCGACATCGAGATGCCGGAGATGAACGGCCTGGAGATGCTCACCGAGCTGCGAGCCTCCGACGTGAGGATCCCGGTGATCATGTTCAGCACACTGACCGAGCGAGGGGCCTCCGCCACGCTCGAGGCCCTGAGCCGTGGTGCCAGCGATTACGTTACGAAGCCCACGAACTCAAGCAGCCTGGAGGATGCCATGGACGACGTGCGTGCCCAGCTTCTTCCGCGAATCAAGGCTTTGGCTGGGCCCCCAGAATCGGTCGAGGCGCCCAAGGAACGATCGCCAACTCCGAGAGTCTGGAGTTCACGTCGAGTGCGGTCTTCGAAGATCTCGGCGGTCGTCATCGCAGTCTCCACCGGAGGGCCCGAGGCATTGGCACGAGTCATTCCCGTCCTACCCGCTGATCTTGCCGTGCCGGTTCTCATCGTTCAGCACATGCCCCCGGTGTTTACTCGGATGCTAGCCGAGCGATTGGACGCCAAGTCGGGTTTGACAGTGCGAGAGGGAGTCGAGGGGGCTGTCGTGCGCCCCGGGGACGTCTGGATCGCTCCGGGCGGACGCCACATGGAAGTCGTTCGTCGTAGCACGGGCATCGAGATTACGTTGCAGGACGGTCCACCGGAGAACTCTTGTCGTCCGGCGGCTGACGTGCTGTTCCGGTCCGCAGTGCGGGTGTGGGGCGGGGCTCTTCTGGGCGTGGTCATGACAGGGATGGGGCAGGACGGCTTTCTCGGTTCGACCGCAATCTGGGAGGAGGGCGGCAGAGTTCTTGCTCAGGACGAGAAGACGAGTGTCGTCTGGGGGATGCCAGGGGCCGTCGCGGCCGGCCGCATCGTCGACCAGATTCTTCCCCTCGAAGAACTGGGGAGCGCAGTGACGCGGTTGGTTTCGGCGACGGCGTCACCCTCGCGGCTCGATGTAGCCACCGGCCTGACGAAAGGGAGTTGAGATGCTCATCAGTGAGACGGCATTCGGATACGTAGCGGAACTTGTTCGCAACAGGGCGGCTATCGTTCTCGATTCGGGGAAGGAGTACCTCGTCGAGGCACGTCTTGCGCCTCTCGCACGAGAGGAAGGCCTGCCGAACGTTGACGCATTGATCGAGAGGCTGCAGGACGCGA
>DRQF01000008.1 GCA_011369445.1 Planctomycetota bacterium
ACCACCATGTCGTCGAAGATTCCGCTCTCCCCCAAGGGCTGAGCGATGGCCTCGCCCTCGCTGACGCTCTCCCGCACCTTGTCCACCGTGTTGCGAAGGACGGCATTCGTGCTGGTCCCACGGACGATTTCGAGGCTCTCCAGCAAGGGGACGCCGGAGGTCGACAACGTGCCCAAGGTCCGCGAGAAACGGGCGACCTGAGTCTTCTTCACGAGTCCGCCGATGAGGGGAAGACGGAGGATCAACCTGTCGGTGATCAGCCGCCCCTTGTCGCCCTTTCGAATGAAGCGCCAGATCCCCACGATCGCGAATGGCAGGAGCAACCACAGATACCAATACGTCGCAATCCCCTTGCTGAAGTCGATGAGGAATCGGGTCGGCGCGGGTAGGTCCTCGCCGAGTCCCGCGAAGATCTCCTCGAACTGCGGGATCACCACGATCATGATGAAGGCCACGACGGCCGTCGCGAACGCCATCACGAACACGGGATAGGCGAGGGCTCCCTTCACGCGGCGGGAGAGCTTGTCGCTGCGCTCCATGAAGTCCGCCAGGCGCAGGAACACCTCGGTCAGCATACCGCCGGCCTCGCCAGCCCGAACCACGTTGACATACAGCCCGTCGAACACCTTGGGGTGCTTCGCCAGAGATTCGCTGAGAGGGCTGCCTCCCTCGACATCCTCGGAGACGGCCTGCAGGACGCTCTTGAATCGGCCGGGTGGCATCTGGCCCTCGAGAATCTTCAGGCTTCGCAAAACGGGAAGCCCCGCCTCCTGCAAGGTGGCGAACTGGACGGAGAACTGGGTCTTCGCCACGCGAGAGACACGCCCCCCTCCGAAGAGCGGCTTCTTCGGCCCGGTCTCCACGGGCGCCGTCGCCTTCGCCGCCGCCGTCTTGAACTTGTCGCGTCGTGCTCTGAGCTTTTCAGGCATGGAGTTCCCTCAGTCGATGACCGTTTCCCGGAGGACTTCTTCCGGCGTGATGCGCCCGTCGAAGACTCCCAGCAGGCCGCTGTCACGCAGTGTCTGCATTCCTTCGGATCTGGCGATCTCCCCCAGATCCTCCGCCGAAAGCCCTTCGATGATCGCTTCCTTGATCCGCTCCGTAACGACCATGATCTCGAAGAGCGCCATCCGCCCACGATACCCTGTGCCATAGCAGTTGTCGCAACCTTTTCCGCTATGGAACTGGGCGCCGGCGATCTGTTCGGGCGTGAGCTCCAACTCTTCCAGGATCTCTCGGGGCGGAGAATAGGCCGTCCGGCATTTCGGGCAGATCGTCCGGACAAGCCGCTGCGCCACCACCGCTTCGAGGGTGGCGGCGATGAGGAAGGGCTCGACGCCGATGTCCACCAGCCGGGTCACCGCCGAAGGCGCGTCGTTGGTGTGCAGCGTGCTGAAGACGACGTGACCGGTGAGGGAGGCCTCCACGGCGATACGCGCGGTCTCTCGGTCCCGGATCTCGCCCACGAGAATCTTGTCCGGATCCTGGCGAAGGATGCTTCTCAGACAAGAGGCGTAGTCGACGCCGATGTCCTCGTTGATCTGCACCTGAACGATGTCGGGCAGCTCGTACTCGACAGGGTCCTCGGTGGTGATGATTTTTTGCTGCTCGGCGTCGGTCGCGGAGAGGGCGGCATACAACGTGGTGGTCTTGCCCGACCCCGTCGGTCCGGTCACGAGGATGATGCCGTGAGGCAAATCGATGAGACGGCGAATCGTCGCCGCCTCCTTCGGCCGAAGCCCCAGTTTGTCCAGGTCGAGGTCGACGACGCTGCGGTCGAGGACACGCATCACGCAGGATTCGCCGTACATGGTGGGTAGAGTGGACACACGGATGTCCACCTTCCGACCGCTCACGTTGAGGTCGATCCGGCCGTCCTGTGGAATCCGCGTCTCGGCGATGTCCAGGTTCGCCATCACCTTCACTCGCGAAACGAGCGCCTGTGCCAGATGGGCGGGCGGGGAGCGCAACTCGAAAAGGACCCCGTCGATCCGATAGCGAATCTTGAATTCGTCCTCGAAGGGCTCCAGATGGATGTCGCTCGCCTGATCACGGATGGCCATGAAAAGGACGTAGTTCAGAAGCTTCACGACCGGAGTCGATTTCGCCAGGGATTCCTGGTCGTCGATACTCGACGATGCGGCGGCGTCCTCCAGCTCGTCGATGAGTGAATCCATCGACTCCTGGCGCTCTTGGAAATGCGCCTCGATGAGCTTGGTGACCTGATCCTCGGTGGCGATGTACGCCTCGACATCGGCGCCGAGCATGAATCGAAGATCGTCCAGGCAGCCGAGATTGGTGGGGTCGGTCAGGGCGACCTTCACGACGCCCCCCTCCTTCGCGAAGGGGACCACGCGGAAGATGTTCGCCGTGGCGGCGTCCATCGCTCGCACCAACTCCTCCGGCGGAACGACGTCCTCGAGGTCCACGGAGGCCAAGCCCATCTGCCGGGCGAGCCCCATCTTCAGGTCACCTTCGGACAGGTGACCCAACTCGACCAGGATGCGACCGATCTGGCCCCCCTCATCCCGCTGGCGAGACAACGCCTCCTGGATCTGCCCCTCGTGGACGAGGCGCATCTCCTTCAAGACCTGCCCCAGAAGTTTCTTGCGATGCGGCCCC
>DRQF01000009.1 GCA_011369445.1 Planctomycetota bacterium
AGCGATCCCGTGGACGACTCGAGAACGAAGTCCACCTCCTGCTTGGCAAGGGTTCGATAGTGAAAGAGGCGGACCGGCGTGGACGACCACGTCGCCTGAGCGCGAAGTTCCGTGAAGACCAGGTTCTCGAGAAGAGGCCCCTTGCGGGTGGGGTCTGTTTCGAGCTGGGCAGGCTCCCCCGCGAGGTAGTGGCTCGCGAGTCCGACGTCGGTGAAGTACATCTTCGGAGACTTGATGAGACGCAGGCCCAGGTTGGATGTCCAGGCGGGCAAACGGTGCAACAGAAATGTCGCCTCGAGCAGCGCGAGGTAGCGTTTCAGGGTACTTGCGGGCATCGATAGGGCGCTTCCCAAGTCCGCGATATTCAACAGGCCTCCAAGTCGCGTCGCCAAGAGCGCAAGGAGTCGAGGCAGGGCTTCGAGAGACTCGATGTTCGACAGGTCGCGAACATCCCGCTGGAGGATCGTTGTCACGTAGGCGTCAAACCAAGCGCGGCGGCGCGCAGGAGTTCTTCGCACCACCACCTCCGGAAAGCCTCCACGGAAGACCCGGCCCCAAACGTCGAAAGGTGACCCATCGCCGGAATCCGTCGCCGCCTTGTCCCCAAATGCCCAGGCGATGAAGTCATGACGATCATCGTCGATCTCGCCTTGGGTCAACGGAAACAAGGGGACGATCTCGACCCGACCGGCGAGAGACTCCGACAGTCGGGGAAGAGAGAAGACATTGGCGGAGCCGGTCATCAGGAACCGACCGGGGCGTCGGTCCCGGTCGATCGCCATCTTGATGGCGGGAAATAGCGAAGGCGCCCGCTGAATCTCGTCCAGGATCACTTGGCCCGGAAGGGCATCGACAAAGCCCATGGGGTCGATGCGGGCTGCTGCCAGGACCCCCATGTCGTCGAACGTCATGTATCGTCGCTCATCGGACTCGCGCCCGATGAGCATGCGGACGAGGGTCGTTTTCCCGCTTTGACGGGCGCCGTGGAGCACCACGGCCGGCGTATCCCCGAGAGCTTCCTCCAGACGCTGTCGAATGAAGCGAGTGAACATATGATGAAATTACACCACCTCGTGGTGCAATTTCAATCATCTAATTGCTTAGATACCGCTATCAATGTGCCCTGGCGGTCTGCAATCCACGGAGGCGGAGACCTGTTCCGGGTCGCAATGCCTTCATCTGTGCACAGCGATGACCACCTCGGGAGTCTTGGGTTGCCCGTCGTCATTGAACCCGTCGACTTCCTCTGGCCCGTCCGCCCGGGCCTCCGCATCCCCCTCTCCACGTCGGGAACGATGCCCGACCGTGTTTTTTTCTTCTGGACAAGGCTCCATGCGCATGCCTAAGATTCCTGTTGCTCGCAAGGCGACGCGGGACGGGCGCGGCCAAGGGAAACGAGGAAGAATGGAGCCCGCCCCCCAAGACCCGACGCCGCCAACGGGGAGAGGTTCCGGAGAATGGGAGCAAATCCTCGATGATTTGGCGACGGGCAGAATCTATTCTCGCCTTTCCCTCGACCATCGCCAGGAGATGGCCCTCACCAACTGGAATTCCCAGGGCTCGGCGCCCGGCGATGAAGCCTTGACCCGTGTCTTCCGGGCAGCGCGAGCACGCATCAGACGAACGGCGTCGCCATCGTGGCGACTCCTGCCGCTCGAAGATCATGGCACGGACACCAACGACATGACCGGCACCGACGGGAGCACCATCCGGGAGCAAGCCCTTGCCGCCCTCCACCGAATCGCCACCTGGCCAGCGGGCACGCGGAGGTTCTTCCTCGCCGTCGCTCTCGACGACGTCTCCCCCGTCCACGCCTCCCGGACTCACCTCGCCAAGACCTGGACCGCCCGCCAAGCTCGCCACCCTTGGGAGTCCCTCCGCGTCCGCCTCTCGAGGAGACTCCAGTGCCCCTTGCAGCTCCTCCCAGGCGCGAGGCCTCGTCACGAAGCCATGCGTCGCGGTCGTCCGGCTTACCTCGCCAATCAATCACTCCGAGGTCACACGTCACCTCTTTCCGAGCACATCCGAATAAAATCTTCCGAAATTTTCGGTCTTCCCGCCCACCTCGGCATGGTTCCCTCATGGAAGGGGTGACGCTTCATCATTCACCCACTTCGAAGCCGCTCCACGGTGGAGCCGCAGCCGCCCCGAGCCCCCTCATCCCGGGACGGCATCACGAATTCGACGATGTCATGAAGTCCCTGGAGAAAAAACGATGATCCGAACGACTGTCTTCGTTGCTCTTCTTGCTCTCATCCCAATCCTGACCCCTTTCTCCTTGGAAGCTCCAACCCCAGCTGGACCGGAACCCGCGCTGCACGGGAACACTCCTCGACTCGGGATCTCAGGACGCAAAGGTGTCCTCGGAACGAATAACGCCGTTGTCATGGGAACCGTCGAGTTGAAGACAGGTACAGCAAAGGTCGCGTTTGACAAGGCTGCCCTCGATGTAAGCGGTGCGCAGAATACTCCGGAAGCCACAGGGAAGATCAAGAACAAGACTGGGCAACCCATCACTGACGTCACAATTCAGATCAGGAACAAGGGGACTGGAACTGGGAATGCTCCGCTTGGCGGAACCGTGACCATCATCGAGGGCGCAAAGAAGAGTACCGGTACATTCACGGTGATGCCCAACTCAGGCACGAATGAGAGTGAAACGACCGTCGATTTCTCGACCGGGAACACCCCAATCGGAAGCCTCGGAATTGACCACGAGGCCACCATTGACATCGAGCTCACGGACGACGGCTCCGAACCTCCGTCGGAATTCGAAATTCGCTTGACCGCGTCCAAGAAGGCGCCCAAGGGAAGCACAAACCACGCAGACATCATGGGAGCCTACAAACTCAGCTCGAGTATCACGCTCATCAAGCAGACCCTCTTGGAGAACTGGCATGATCGAGTCGTGGCATTTGTTGAGAACACAGACACACGCGACCACTTAGTGCAACTTCAGGGGACGCTCGACCTTCCCCCGGGGTTCACGATCAACGACGCCGTCCTGCAAGACCCCGTCAGCGAGTTCAATACGGTCCCAGGGGTGACAACAACGATCACGGGCTCCCAATTCACCCTAAACGGTTTCGACCTCGCTCCAGGCGCAAAGTATGAGATCGTTGTCGTCTTCAGCGCCGCCCCGCAGACATCGACGTCGCTCACTCTTCAAGCCACTTTCGAGGCACCGTGATCAGCGTCAGTCTGCAGCTGAAGAGGCGTGCCCATTTGGTCGCGGGCGCTTTCCTGCTCCTGCCTGGAGTCGCCTACCCCCTTGCAATCCGCCTCGACATCGAAGGCCCCTATCGGGTGAAGAAGTCCACCGAAGCGAAGCTCCATGCTCGCACCCGCAAGAAGTGATGACGCGTGGGAAGAGTCTTTTCGCGTTTCACGCCGCAGACCCCAGGCCGCCACGTCCGACCTCCGCCGACGGCCGAAAGGGCGGGAACTCGGGAGGACGGGAGGTGGTGGACGAGCCGATCTCGGTACGATTCCGTGGGCATTCGGATCTCCTCATGGACAAGACACCGTGTAGAGGTTATGATTTCAAATGTGCTCGGTGGGCGGGAAGAGTCGGGTTTTCGCATGCACAACGGACTGCGGCATATAAGTCACTCTCCGAGGTTCGGGGGCCCAATCTTGGCGCGACTCGTCGGACTCGTCGTGGTGATTGCGGCCTTTCTTTTCCTCGTACGGAATGAGGAGCCAAGCGAGGCTCCGATCCTCCAGAGCAGCCCAACGAATGACCCGGCAGCGGTTCCTCGTCGCCCTCGCGCGACCCCGGATCACCCCATTCCGACACAACCGGTCAACGAAACCAAGGACGCGAAGGAAGACCGAGTCGAACTTCTCGTTCGCGATGAGCTCACGGGAAAGCCGCTGCCGGGTGTCGAGGCGCTGGGTGAGTCCTCGGGCGCAAGTGCTGTACACCCCGTGCTCGGCGTGGCGGACGATAAGGGACGGCTGCGGCTCTCGCCGGATGTCCTTTCTCAAGACTCGAAAACCTTGGATGTGCGCTTGCCCGCGGCCATGGGTCGAGCCCGTCTGCACGGAAAACTGATCACGGTCGAACACGGCGTCGAACTGACGGTCCCCGCCTATGCTCGCATCGTGGCGACGCTGCAAAGGGGCGACGGTTCGGATGCGGTGGAACGACCCAAGAAGGGAAAACTCTGGGTGGCAACCTGGCCGACACCGGAGCAAGCCCTTGGGATCGAGAATCTCTCCGCCCAGGATGCGGCCCTGCGGGACCATTTCGAGGGCCGGCTCATCGCGTCCGATACCCTTGGCCGGAGTATCAACGTGACCTACCACCGTCTTCTTGCCGAGCGCCCGGGCGTGGATCGGAGTCAGCTCCAGGTTGTGGCCGCCGATTTTGTCCCGGGCAGAGACATGGTCGTCGACCTGCCGTACACTGGCGAAGTGGTCGCGGATCTCTACGTTCCGGGCTTTGGAACACTCAAGAAGACCGCGCAGCTCCAAAGAGGGTTCGTCACGTCGATCGAGTTCGATCCCGTGAAGAGAAGAACTCTGCTCGTCGAGGTGACGGATCCGGAGGGGCGCCCCATCCCAGCAGCCGCCGTCAGCGTCGTGGTGAGACGCGAAGTCCTTCCGGGCGAGTTGAATCCAGCGCAGACGTTTTGCGTTCTCCGGCCTTCGGGAAGCGAGAACAGCTTTGCATATCAGCGCTACTATCCGAGGACGAATCCTGCGGGCGTTGCCCGTGTCGATCTCAGCTTCCTGGGGACCATTTTCGCCAGCGCTACGAAGGAGGGATTCGTTTCCGCGGGAAAAACGCTCTGGGACGATCGGTCGAAGATGCCCGGGAGGCCTCTCCGCCTTTCGCTGAAGAGGGCTCCGCCGGGAGTTTCCAAAGTCACCATCCGCCTGGGCGATCTTCCTCTGCGAAACACGGAGCTGATGCTGGCTGATCTCGAACCAGTCGCCCAGTTCTTTGAGGTCTATTTCGGGACCACAAAGACGGACGACGAGGGTCGCGCGGACTTCGGCTGTCTCGAGCCGGGTCATCGGTACGGCCTCAGCATGGCCAACCGAGCAAGGATGATCACCTATCGCCCCGGCATGATCATCGACATGGAACAAACCCCGGGATCGACCACCGTAACGCCCGGAAAGAAGTAAGAACGTGTTTCCCGCAGCAGCCAGCTGCGCAAACCGACGCCTGTGCGCGAGTCTCAACGGCCAGCCGCACCGTTCAGGCCCCGTAGAGCACCCGGCGAGAAGCGTAGCGGAGCGTTGATTCTTGTTGGGATCCCCCCCCCCGCCAGCGTAGCCGGGCGCCCCCCGGAAGAGTTTCTCGAGTGGACAGGGGCACGGCGGAAAGACTATGATGAATGCCTGTACGGCGAGGGGCGATTCTTCCATTCCGATGGCAATGCTCAGGCCGTGAGGCCCATGAGTCGTCCGCGGCACTGTGCGGCACCCTCTCGGGGATGCACGCTCAAATCCGACTTCGAGACGCCCTGAGCGGTGCTGGCTCTTGCTTCGACAACGCGAGCGAGGGCGACTTAGGCGGAGCCTGACGAATGGCGAAAACCTCGGGGAAGACTCGCTCATCCAAACAGGACGCATGGAGACTCTTCGGACTTCTCGCCCTCCTCATCGGACTGGGCGCGTGGATGTCGTTCTGGCTCAACGACGAAGGGGCGAGC
>DRQF01000010.1 GCA_011369445.1 Planctomycetota bacterium
CTTCCTGATCCACGACACACAGTCCGCTCCAGACAGGGGGAGCCTTGAGGCGACCGAAACGACGGAAACCCCGGCGAAGGACATCGAGAACGCCTGGGCGGCCCGCCAAGCGGCGCGTGTCGCGGCGAATTCCCGGATGGCTCTCTCCCTCATCCTGCGCCCAAGCGAGGCCCCGGACGACGAGGACGAGGATGTCGCCCGTCTGCGCTCGAAGATCGCCGATACGGACCAGGCTATGCGCCTGGGCACCCTCGTCCATCGGGCTTTGGAGATCTGGAACTTCGAGGCCGATCCGGCCACCGAATCCGAAGGCGTGGCGCGCCGGGTGTTGGAGGGCATCGCCGCGAGCTCACCTCTCGCAGACATGTTCCAAACCTTTCTGGACACCTTGGTCCAGGGGGAGCTGTTTCAGAAACTCCGGGAGCTCGGCCCGGAGAACATCCTCGGCCGAGAAGTTCCCGTCCTCATGAGAGGTCCTCACGACTCCCAGGTCTACTCGGGGACCGCGGACCTCGTCTACCGGGACCCCGCGGACGGCGAGATCGTCGTCGTGGACTACAAGACCGACCAAGCCCCCGACGATGACGCCCTCGCTCTCCTCACTCGCCACTACGCGCCGCAGCTCACCCTCTACGGCGAAGCCGTTCGAGAAGCCCTCGGCATGGACCTCCTCCCCCGGCTCGAATTCTGGTTCCTCGCCGTGGACCGCATCGCATGCCTTCCGCGATGATCGCACGCTTCACCATCGAACCCGAACGCTGTTTTGCGTAGAACACCCCATGAAGAAGGACACCTCCCTGGACGGGCTTTTCCGACCCCGTTCCGTCGCCGTGGTCGGCGCCTCACGTCAACCCGGAGGCATCGGTCATGAAGTCGTCCGCAACCTGGTGATGGGCGGATTCCAAGGCCCTGTGTATCCGGTCAATCCACGCGCGGAGGTCGTTCACTCCATCCGCTGCCACCCGGATCTCGCAAGCATCCCGGGTGAAGTGGATCTCGTGGTGATCGTCGTGCCGGCTCCCGCCGTGGAGGGCGTCATGCGGCAGGCCGCCAAGATCGGAGCCCGAGGGGCCGTCATCGTCTCGGCGGGGTTCCGGGAGACTGGCGTCGACGGCCGCGCCCGGGAGGAACGCGTCCTGTCCGTCGCCCGCAAGGCGGGTATCCGGGTCATCGGCCCCAACTGCATGGGAATTCTCAACACGGAGCCGGGCGTGGCGCTCAACGCCTCATTCGCCGCCGAAACCCCCATTCCCGGGCGGGTGGCCTTCGTTTCTCAGTCGGGGGCCTTGGGCGAAGCCATCCTCTCCCGAGCCAAGAGCCGCGAATTGGGACTCCGCATGTTTGCGAGCGTGGGCAACCGCGCCGACGTGGGCGCCCACGACCTTCTCGCCTACTGGGAGCACGACCCGGAGGTCCGTGTCATTCTGCTGTACCTGGAATCCTTCGGTGATCCGGAGGCCTTTCGCATCGTGGCGGAACGCTTGCGGGGCAAGAAACCCATCGTCGCCATCAAGTCCGGGCGATCCCTCGCGGGGCGGCGGGCGGCGGGCTCCCACACCGGAAGCGTGAGCGGTGAGGACCGCGTCGTCGAAACCTTTCTCAGACAGTGCGGCGTCCTCCGGGTCCAGAGCATGCCCGAGCTGTTCGACACGGCTCAAGCGCTCCTTTCCCAACCGCGACCGGACGGGCCTGAAGTCGCCGTCGTCACCAACGCGGGCGGCCCCGGAATCCTGGCGACCGACGCCCTCGTGGGAACGGGCCTGACCCTTTGCGAATTCCAGACGAAGACGCGAAAGAGACTGGAGAAGATCCTCCCCCCGGAGGCGTCGGTGCAGAACCCCGTCGACCTCATCGCGTCCGCGGATGCACTCAGATACAGGAAGGCCCTTCGCGCGGTCGTCGCCGACCCGAAGGTCTCCTCGCTCCTCGTCCTGTTCGTCTCTCCCATCATGATCGACGCCGCCGCGGTCGCGCGTGCCATTGTGGAAGAGACCCGCGCAAAGAGCATGCCCGTGGTGGCCTGCCTCATGGGGCGCTTGGGCGAGAAGGAGGGCATGGGCATTCTCCGGGCTGCGGGTATCCCGGTGTTCGAGTTCCCCGAGGAGGCGGCTCTCACCCTGTCGAACCTCGTTCGCCAAAGCGAGCGCGCGGCGCGCAAGTCGGGTAGGCGACCGAGGATCCGGGTGGACGCAACGCGCGCTCGACGCATCCTGGCCGCGGCCAAGGTCAGCGAAGACGGGTGGATCCAGACGAAGTCCGTCTTTCGTCTGCTCGAACACTATGGCATTCCGATGGCGACGACGATGCAGGCCACAACGCCCAGGGGAGCTGCTCAGGCCGCGCGAAAATTGGGTTACCCGGTCTGCCTCAAGGCCCTCTCCTCGGCGCTGGTCCACAAATCGGAGCATGGAGGCGTCGTTACCGGTATCACCTCGGAAGAGGAAATTCTCGAACAAGCCCACAGGATTCTCACGGCCCTGAAGCCCCAATACCCCGACATCGCCCTCGAGATCCAGGCCATGGCTCCGGGCCACCGAGAACTCCTCTTGGGTTTCCGCAGAGACGAGTCCTTCGGCCCGGTGTTCGCGGTCGGCTTCGGCGGCGTTGCGGTGGAAGTCCTCCGTGACGTCGCCGTGCGCGTGGCGCCGTTGTTCGAGAATGAACCGAAACTGATGCTGGACTCGCTCCGGGGAGCCCCGCTGTTGGGAGCGTTCCGAGGCGCCCCTCCCGTCGACCGACGCATCGTCGAACAGAGCCTGCTTCGACTGGCACGACTTGCCGACGACCTTCCCCGTATTCGCGAACTCGAGATCAACCCCTTCATCGCCGATCGGCCGGGGGGACGGACGCTCGGTGTGGACGCACGCGCTCGCATCAACCTCGAGCAGCAGTGATCAGAGTCGGTTGAGATAGGTGTTTCCGTGGAGGACCCTCAGGAAAGACCCCTTGTACTCCGCCACCCGCTCACGACCGAGACTGCGGTCGACCATCCGGTCGAAGTCGCGGACCATGGAGCTGGGAGCAAAGCCGAAATAGTCAAGAGACTCTTCCACGGACGACCCCTCTTCCACCTGAACGACGTTGAATTCGTGAGAATGTTCCACCTCGATGACCGCCTCATTCACGGTCCCAAAGAGGTTGTGGAAATCCCCCAGCACGTCCTGGTAGGCGCCGGCGAGAAAAAGACCGATGTCGTACTCGAGATCCTCTTCGCCATTCACCGGCAACCAAAGAAAGTTCTCGGAGCGACCTCGACCGATGAACTGATCCACCTTCCCATCGCTATCACAGGTGATGTCTCCGATGGTGGCGGGAATGCGCTCCGCGGCATGGAGTGACGAGAGTGGACAGACGGGAAAGAGCTGCTGCACCGCCCAGGAATCCGGGGCGGACATGAACACGGAAAAGTTGCAGACGAATTTGGGCGCCAGCTGCCTCTCCAACTCCTCCATATCGTGGGTCCGGCGGGACTGACGTCTCATGCGCTTTCGTACAGCGAAGCAGATGTCTCGATACAGGCACTCGGCGACAGCTCGATCCTCGAGCCCCACGTAGCCGAGCTTGAACCCGGAGAGGACCTCACGGAGCAACTGGGTTGCATCGTGAAAGGCCTCCCGATAGTTCGAATCGTCGATCTCCTCCAAGGTCACCTTCATGTCGTCGATCTGATGGGCCGTGGTTGCATACTTGGAGTAGTCGCGACTCTCGTGTCGGCCGACGACTCTCAAGGAGGAGACCACGAGAACGGCGTGATAAGCCGTCAGGGCGCGCCCCGATTCGGTCACGAGGATCGGGGGACGGACCCGGGCACGATCACACGTCTCCTTGACGATGTAGACGGCGTCACGGGCGTACTCCTCGAGGCTGTAGTTGACGCTCCACTCGGTAGCCGTTCGGCTGCCGTCATAGTCGACGCCCAGGCCGCCCCCCAAATCGAGGATATCGAGCTTCGGAGCCCTCGCCTTGACGACGCAGAACAGCCGAGCCGTCTCCTTGATGGCCGCCTTGAGATTTAGGATGTCACAGACCTGGGACCCCATGTGGAAATGCATGGCGACGAGATCGTCGATCATCCCCGCTTCTTCGAGCTCCGACACACCTTCGAGAATCTCCATGGTCGACAGACCGAATTTCCCCCGTTGTCCGGAGGAATCTTGCCAGCGACCGGTCCCCTCGGTGTGCAGGCGCGTTCGGAAACCGATGAGCACGCGGTGATCGAGCTTCTTGACCGTGGTGAGGATGTCGCGAATCTCCTGGGGATTCTCCGCGATGAGAAGCACCTTCCTGCCATGGCGCGCAGCATGGACCGCGAGTTCCAGGTAGTCCCTGTCCTTGAATCCGTTGCAGACCAAGAACGCCTCGGGGTGGGCGTCGAGGGTAAGCGCCAAACACAGCTCGGCCTTGCTGCCGACCTCCATCCCGAAACGCTGCTCGCGCCCGCTGCGCACCAGCGTCTCGACCACGCAGCGCTCATGATTGACCTTGACCGGAAAAACACCCCGGTAGGGTCGGGGATATCCGTATTCCGAGATGGCGTCGTCGAAGGCTCGCTGGATCCGCTTGCGGCGTTCCTCGAGAATCTGGGGGAAACGCAGCAGCATCGGATCGCTGTGTCCTCGCTCACGCAGCGCCTTCACCACGTCGACGAGCCGCACTTCCGGCCCATGGGGTCCCCGGGGGCGAATGCGGAGGAATCCCTCCCGGTCCGCTCGGAAAAAGCCAGCGCCCCAGTCCTCGATCCGGTCGCGGTCGATACGTTGATGATCGTCCGTCATGGCGTGGCATCCTAGGCCCCCCCATGAGAAACTCAACCCCGACGCCGAATCCTTCTCCGGCGACGGCGTTGCAGCGAGGACTACCTCTCCGAGGCGATGACCGACATGACCCCGTCGGCGGCAAGGACGGTGACGCCGCGAGCGGCCCCCTTCAGCAGGTAGATGCCCCGCTCGTCGGTTTTTCCCGTGGCCACGATGCGCCGGCCATTTCCCACCTTGACCTGGGCATCGGCCACCGGAACGTCATTGGGGCCCCGCGTGACCCAAACGCGGAGGTTTCCGTCGGTGCGCTGGAGAAGGATACGTAGATCCGTGACCATGACGACGGACGTCGTGAGACGTCCCATGCCCTCGAGGACGAGCAGATAGGCGCCTGGCTTCAACTCGCCCAGATCGATGGCGACCTCGCGAGCGGTGAAACGTGATCCTAGCTTGGACTTCTTTCCTTGCGCATCGGGCTTGATCCCTGTCAGATCCACTCGATTCAACGCCGAGAGGCTCTTGCGAACCGTGAAAACGAGTGGCAGATCGACCTTGAACAGCGACCATGTCAAGCCATCGATGTTCTTGACGCGCGTCGCAAGGCTGATCCGCTTGCCCGGCGTCATGCGGACGAGGTCGGGGACTTCGAAGACCTTCTCGGTGAAGAACATCCAGGACTCCCTTGCGTCCTCGAACTTCTCCTTGATTTGGCCGTAGTACTTGACCGCCTCGCCAATGCGACCTTCGACATGCGCGATGCGACCGAGATGATAGATCGCTTCATCGGAGAAGACGCTCCCGCCCTTGACCCGTCGCCCTCGATCGATCCGTACCCATCGGGGTTTCGTGAGCGCCTGAGCCGCAGCTTTCGCTCCTATCCAATCTCGCTCGGAGAACGCGGACTTGAGGACGAGCATCTGCGCGTTGTCGGCGAAGGGAGACTCCGGGTACAGCGACAGGAACTCTCGCGCCGAACGGGCCGCATGCTCCGCCATCCCCAAACGCGCCAAGTGATTCAGGTACGTCCAGGCCGTCTGATCCGCATCGGGCATCGTGGCCTCGTGCGCGAGGACGATTTCATACTCGCGCAGCCCTCGGCTCCACTGCATTCGCATCATCGCAGGAAGACTCGTATTGTCCTTCAGCTCGGGGGACGGAATCGAGAAGAATCTCTCCGCCGTGTCCACCCAGCGCTTCGCGACGCGAGCCGTGTCTGGTGCCCCCCGCACGAGGGCTAGAGCGATGGACTGGGCCTGCTCGACATCCGCAGTCGACTCCAAACACTTCGCGGCGCCCCACGTGGCGTCCAGGCGCTCGGCGATCACGGTCGCGTAGCGCCGCACCGCCGTCATGAAATCCCCCATCTCCTCATAAGCTCTGCCGAGAAGGAGCCTCTCCCCCGCCGTCAGTCCGGAGATCGGGAAAAGCGCCCCCTCGTCGACGGCGACCGCATCCTTCCAGTGGGAGAGCTCGAGATGGCATCTCAAGATGGAGCGTTCGACTTCGGAGCGCACTTCCTCCTCCAGGTCCAGATCGAGGAGACCGCGGAAATGCTTCAAAGCCTCGTCGTACATGTGATGCCCGAGAGCCAACTTCCCTTGGGCCAGCGACTCGTCGGGGGTGAGAGTCCTGGGAAGTTTTCGGGCGCTTGCTGCGGAAACGGGCAGCACGCGAACGTCGAGATCGCTCGCGTGCGCACGACGACTCGGATCATCCGCCACCTGGACCGTCGCCGGCAGCACCCGATAGGAACCGGGCCACGCAGCGACGACTGCATAGCGAAAACGATGCTTCCCCTTGCTCAGACGCCTCACATGAATGACCAGTGAGGTGGCCGTACGCTCCCACGGGTTACCACCCGCTTCGATCTCATCCTCCAACACCACGCAGCCGGCCTGGAGAGGCGCCTCGATCGTCAGGTATTCGAGAGTTCTTGGAACCGTCACATCCAGGATGACCTCGTAGATGCGCCCTTCGACGAGGTCCGGAAGGGATGGCGCATCCTTGCGTTTCGGGCGCGATTCAGGTCGAACGATCTCGTAGCCCGGCTCGACGGTCGCGTCACGCTGCTCGGGAGGCGTCCACTCGACAATCCGTCGGCTCATTCGGATCGGCCCCTGGGATGCCGGAATCTTCTCGGCCGGTTCGACCCATTCGACTTCCCAGTGGATCCATACCGGCCCAGCCCCGTGAGTTCGCACATCAAGGACGTTCTTCCCGGCACGCAGGATGGAGCCGTCAAGAGCCAGCGCGCGGTGCGGGGGCCCGCCTTCCGGATCGCGCTGCAACCGCCCCACGGAACGTCCGTTCACGGAGACCTCCACGACACCCTCCCAGTCCGCGAGAGCGGCGTGGGCGGAATAGACGCCCAAGGCGCGAACCGCTTCGGAAACGACCGACGGCGAGATTCCACGGTATCGATGAACGGTGGAACGTAGATAGGCGGCCAATCCATCGACGAGGGGTCCCTTCCGCTCCGCCTCGAGGAGTGCGCGCAGGACCACGCCCGAGGACAGAACCGGGCTCACTTCCCAGCAGCCCCTTGCGTCTCCACGGGCTCTCACGAACCCTCCATCCCTGACCAAACGGCCCTCGAGGACGGTGACGAGATCTCGCGCCTGTCCGGCCTGACGGCGTCGGAGCGCAGCGAGGGTGAGATGGGCCAGACCCGCCGGTGAAAGTCGCGACGAAGCACGCAACGTCTTGCGAAAGGCTTCCCCTATGTCGGAGGAGCCTCGAGAAAGGGCGTCGAGGAGAGCCGGGTGCCACGGGCGAACGGGTCCCGCCAACATCCTCATTGCCGCAGCATCGGCTGCACCGAGCGCCTGGCTGATCTCGTCGAAACCAAAGGTTTCCGCCCGGCGGAAGGCCTCCAAGGCCATGGCCGTGACATAGGGATCGCCTTTTTGCCCATGCCACCATGGGAACGACCCGTGCGAGTTCTGAGCCGCCGTCAACCGCTCGAGGTCTTCTCGCAATACCTGCTCCAAGAGGATCGCATCGAAAGGAAGACGCATACGTCCGGCGCTCACGAGGTCCATGATGTCGAAGAGCGCCAGCGCGCGCGCCGCCGTCCCCGCGACACCGCCGCCGCCTCGGGTCATGAGCCGACCGGCCAACGCCAGAACGTCGTGACCGACGCTCGCCGACAGAACGATCTGGCCCTGAACCGTCGGGAGAAGCGTCGACGCCGGCAGATCGACTTCCAGACGCCCTCTTCCTTCGATCAAGGCACTCGCCCCCGCAGCGCCGGGCAATCCGAACGGCTCGATCGTCAAGCTCTCCTCGAGGCTGTCGCGCACACCCGAGGAGGACTCGGCAAGCCCCTTGAGCGTCGCTTTCCCGAAACCGGATGCGTGCACCGGAATGCTCAACCGTGCGTCATCACCGGGCTCCACGACGGCGCTGGAGGACGTCTCGCCGTCCATCTTCAAAGCGCCCGAGACCTTCATGCTCGTCGCAATGCTCATCGACGAGGACGTGTGATTCGTGACATCGACGTGAATCGTCGTGCGATCCTTCTCGCTCAGATGGCGCGGCCCTCCCAGACTCACGGCGATGGGCTTGACCACCCGAAAGTGCGCCGATCCCTCCCCAACATGGGTGTCGGGGGAAGCTCCAACGGCTCGAACGGCCCAGGTCGTGATGTTTCCCGGGAGACGGAAGCGCAGTACCGCGCGCCCTTTTTCGTCGGTCATCACACCAGCTTTGAAAAACGCGACCGGTAGAATCCGTCGCCTCGGCGTCTCGGGAGCCTGGGGGCCTTCGTGCCCGGTGACCTGCTCAATAGCCTTCCGCAGGCTGTCCTCGACCGCCCCGAACTGAAGCTTGTTCCTCTCGATCTCCAACTCGTATGCGGTAGCGAGACTGGGAGTGATCAGGTGGACGTCCCGGATCCGGGAGCCAGGTTTCTTTATCGAACGACGCCCCATCCGGAGGCCCCCGAACTTCCCTCCCGCACCGCCACCGAGTCCGACCGCCTCGTTGTAGCGCGCCTCCTTGCGGCGCCCGTCCGCGGGGTCTTCCCCCACCTGGGCACCCTTCGGCTCCTCCACATAGAGAGACTTCCCCTTCTCGAGTGAGGGGCTATCGGCCGTCGCGCGCTCCAGCTCGTCACGGACCTTCTTCCACTCTCTCATCCGACGATCCGCCTCGAGGCTAGCTCGCAGGTCGGGATCGAGAACCCGCGCCGCCGCGACCTGCTTGAAGGCCGCCGTGGAGGAGGTCCTGACGCGATGCTTGCGACGTCCCCGGTAGAAGTGTCCCCGCACGTCACCGCGAGTGTCGGACGCCAAAGCCAACACGGCTCGGTCGACGACAGCCAACCCCACGGATGCCGACGTCGGATTCCCTGACTGATCCCGCGTCGTGATCTCGAGTTCGACCTCGTCACCGGGGCGATAGTCGTTTCGACGGGGTTTCACCTCGACATCCAGCCAGCGCAACACGGTCACCTCGTCGACGGCCGTCCTCACCGCGCCGTCATGAAGCAGCGCTGCTGCGAGGAAGACATTCGGCGCGTGCCTGACGGTGAGGGGCCATCTGACAGTGACTCGCCTCTTCTTGGGGACGACGATCTGATAGTCCAGAACACCGTCCGCCTCGAGCGTCAGGAGCATGGGACGTCCCACTGTGGGCACATCGAGGTACGCCGCCAACGACTCCCCCTCCCGCCAGACCGACTTCACCGCTGCGAGCCGGATGTCGTGCGCTTCTTCGAAGTCGCTCGAGTCAGCCCTCAAGGAGTGCATGGCTGTGATCGTTCCTCCCGCGGGGTCGGGAGCTTCGACGCGCAAGAAGAGGTCGCCTTGACCCTCAACCGGGATCTCGACCATGCCGCGTCCGTCCAGACCGGTCTGGACGGTGACTCTCCGGATCTCTCGAGGTTCCTGAGCGCCGCGCGGCTTGGCCATCAAGGCGACGACGCAGGAAACGGGCACAGGCTCCATCGCCGGTCCCACGGCAAACACCTCGGCCTTGATCCGATCACCGGAACGAAAAGCCTTGTTCTGCGTGACCACATGCAGGTGGAAACTCCGAGCCTCCATGAACATCTCGCCGTAGCCGGTCACCGCAACACCGTCCTCTCCAATCACGGTGGCCTGAACATGGAATCGGGCGTGAAGCCCTTCCGGTCCAGCCTTGACCGGGAAAACAAGATGCCCGGACTCATCGGTCTGGCCTTGTCCCTGCTCGACGAGGATGGCCTGGTGAGAACCCTTGTTCCGAGCGCGCTGGAAGAACCACGCGTGGTCCCGAAGGGGCGACGGATCGAATTGGAAGAAGCTCCGGTATACGCGCCACACGACCCTTCGATTCTTGACGGGTCGGCCGAACAGATCCTTCGCCTCGACGACGAAGGGAACGCGCTCCCCTGGACGTTTGGCGAAGGGTGATGGCTTCTCGGGCTTCACGGTCACGGCCATCCGAGCGGCTCGGAACTCGGCCACCTCGAAGGTGAAATCGAAGCCGAAATCCCGGTCCCTGGCCACCAACCGGCACTTCCCCAGTGGCATCTCCGGAGGAATCCTCCACTTCACCGAAAACATCCCCACGGGATTCATCTTCGCCGTGCGCATTGCTACGCGACGACCGCGCACGTCAAAGATCTCCAATTGAATCGGTGTCCCCGGGGCAGGCATGGTCCACCCCGTCCTGCCCCCGCGGCGGACGATTCCGAACACCTGGACTTCCTCGCCGGGGCGATAGATGGTCCGATCGGAGACCATCCAACCCTTCGGAGTGAAGTCCGGAGCATGCCCCTTCTCCGGCCTGGGTGCGCAACCGGGTGCGACCTGCCCCTCGTGTAGGACGAGGACCTGACGGGTCGAGGACTCGCTCTTGAAGTCGTGGAGCCAGACGCCATGTTCATCGGTCTCGCCTTCCACGAGCTTTCCAGTTTGGTCGATGACGAGAACCCTCGCACCTGGGACGACCTGGTCGGTACGGAGGTTCTGAACGAAGACCAGCATCTGCCGGGGTCCCTCCTTCACGATGGCGGACAGATCGCTGACGAGAACGACGGCGCGGGCTTCCCGCTCTCCGTCCTCGAGAGTGAGCGCATAGGCTCCGGGGGGGAGTCCCTTCTCCTCTCCCAGACTCAAGGGGACATTGATCTGCTCGAGGCGGTACGGACGGAATTCCAGGGGTTTGACCTTCAACTTCCGGGCGGCTTGCACGAGAGTGAGATCCAGTTTCTCGAATCCCCAGTGGTTGTGCTTCACCCGGAACCACGTCTCCATGCGAACGGGGTAGATTCGCAGAGTGGCTTCTCTTCGGTTGCGCAGGCTCACCCGGATTCGGGGCGTTTGATCCGTCCGGAAAACGGACGGAACGGCAATGGCCACTTCGACGGCCTCCATCATTCCGATGCGCCGACGACACTCGGCGGTCGCGGGAGCCGACGGACAGGCCTTGATCACCTCGCGGTACTGCTTGACGGCGTCGGCGAGTTCTTTGTTCTTCTCTTCCAGCAGGATTCCCCGAAGCAGGCCCGCTTGGGCCGCCGCCGCGGGGGCGGCCTCCCGATAGCGTTGGAACGCGGAGCGCCATGCGGAAGCCGCTTCGTCGAATCGTTTCGACTGCTGCAAGAGCCGCCCCTGCTTCACCGCAACCTCAGGAGCCTTGCCATGCTCCGCGTAGCGGCCCAGAAAGGCGCGCGAGGCGACCAGGGCGTCGTCCCACCGCTCCTCGCTTGACGCCACCTCGATCTGCTGAAAGAGCAATTCAGGCAGACGTTGCTGGACCCGAGGCGCCTGAGGATCGTCGGGGTAGGAGCTGAGAAACTCGGAGAACACGCCTCTGGCACCCGCGAGATCGCCCCTCCTCACCCGAGATTCCGCCGCCGCAAGGAGCATGGCGGGGGCGTGTTCGGACCCCGGGTGAAGGGCCAGGTATCGGCGGGCTTCCCGTTCCGCATCCTCGTTCTCCCCCACGGCAAGATAGGCGCTCACCAACTCGCGCCGC
>DRQF01000011.1 GCA_011369445.1 Planctomycetota bacterium
CCGGCATGTTCAGCGCAACCGGGCTCACGAGAACCAGGGCGGCGCTGTTCTCCAACGCATTGCGCAGCCGAAACGTTACGATGGCTCCGCCCTCCAGAGATCCCGTCCCCGTCGCACACGGGTCCCCATGTGTTCCGGCGAGGGCCTGGCCGAGATCCTGCCAAGGCGTCCGGGCGAGGTTGTCCAGGATGAACGTCATCCCGGCTGCGGGGTCGATCACCGCGATGTCCGTGTCAGAGTCGCCGTCGAGATCCTCCAGAACGAGGCTTCCCAGGTTGTGCCCGGCAAGGAAGTTCGCGGCGGAGCCGAACGTCATCGACGCTGACCCTGGGAGGACCGCCACGGAACCGGGTGTTCCGAAGTTTCCGCTTAGAGTGAGAATCATGTCCGTGGCGCCGTCTTCGTCGAGATCGGCCAAGCCGATGTCCGTCGGTTGAAATGCCGTCGTGATGCCCAAGGGGCCGAGCGGCACTTGGGGTTGGGAGCGCAGCTTTCCCGCGTTAGCCAGGTTGCTCCCGCCGTCGAGATTCAAAAGGACGCTGTAGCTTTGTGGCCTCAGCGCCACGACGTCGAGGAATCCATCTCCGTTGAGGTCCGCCGCCGCGAGCCTCGATGGCCCCGACGTGTTCGCTCCGGAGAGGGACTCCTTCGTCACAGAGCCGGAGATGCCGCTGCCGTCGTTCAGGAAGACCGTCACGCTCACATCGAACAGGTGGGGCAGGACGAGATCCATGTCTCCGTCGTTGTCGAGATCCGCCGCCAGGATTTCCGACGCAGAGGCTTCCGTCGAGGAAATGTTCACCGCCGTGGCGAACGCGAGAGACCCTCCCGCAACGGTTTGATTGAGGACGATTGTGTAGAAACCGTCGCCGTTCACGAGGCCGTTGACGTGCGTGGCGACCGCGACGTCGAGATCCCCGTCCCCATCCATGTCTGCGAGGGTCATGGCGATCGCCTGGGGGATGAATCCCGGAGTGCCCGGTGGGATGACTGGGAAGACTTGGGGTGGCCCAAAGCTGCCGTCACCCAGGTTCCGGAGCACCCGCAGTTCGGCCGTCGTCGAAGGGAACGACGCCGCCGCCATGACGATGTCGGGCAAGCCATCGAGATCCACGTCGCCGACGGCGTAGGCTTCCGGGTAGGCGGGAAGGAGGGCTGAGCCGACGAACGCCGAGGCTCCGTAACTCCCTTGGCAGACGCTTGAGACCACAGCGATGTTGCCTCCGGTCTTGGCGACAAGGTCGCGAAAGCCGTCCCCGTCCAGATCGGTCGCACGGAGAGCCTGCACCGTCGATCCGATGGCAGTCATCGGGCCTGGCGAAAGCGTGAACTGCGAAAAAAGGGGGGAAATCAGCCCACAATAGGCCAGGAGGAGAGCGAATGCGTTTCGGTTCTTGCTCATCATCGTCGACCGGTCCCTAGCGAGGGGGGGGCACGGCGTCGCACCCTGATCTACTTGCATGGAGGAGTGGTCGAGCGAATTCGTACATCCAAGACCGTCCGTGATGACATTTCTGTCCAGGACCGGCGCTGGTCGTCGGCCGAAGGGGGGCTCAGGGGAGTTTTCCGCCAGCCGTCGTTTCAGGGTTTCGGAGACATCCTTCGCCTCGTCATCCAAGCTCTGACGTCTCAGCAGCGGTATCAGGTCGCGTGTGTGAAGCGCCATGTTAGGGTTGGCGCCGCGCCGATGGGAGCCCACCGGGGGCCATCGGATGCAGAACCGCTACACCTCGAAAGAGTTCACTTCCAATGAAACTGATCGCTTTGACGTTTTCCGTCCTATCCGCCTTCGCTCTTCTTGCCTCCTGCGGGTCGGCTCCCGAGGGGGAACGCGTCGTCCGCGAAGCGGGGGATCCGATCACCTTCGGAATCGTCGATCACGTGGACTCGAAAGTGTTGGGGGAGAGGCGAACGCTCAACATTCTTCTGCCGCCGAGCTACGAGGAGTCGAAGAAGGCCTACCCCGTGATCTATCTTCTCGACGGGGCGACGAACGAGGACTACCACCACGTCGCGGGGCTCGTCGACTTTCTCACCACCTATCAGCTGATGCCTGAGTCGATCCTCGTCGGCATCGCCAACACCGACCGGGGGCGCGACCTTACCCATGCGACCACGATCTCCGAGGACAAGGAAGCCTTGCCTACGGGAGGGGGCTCTGGAGCCTTCATGGATTTCCTCGGCTCCGAACTCCAGCCCTACATCGAGACCCACTACCGGGCAGGCAAGAAGAAGATGGTCATCGGTCAATCTCTGGGGGGCCTTCTCGCGACGGAGATCCTGCTTACGCGGAATCGTCTCTTCGACACCTACATCATCGTGAGTCCCAGCCTTTGGTGGGCGGACGGCGCCTTGATCAAGGGGGCTTCGGGTTTCTCGGCGGCGGACGTCGAAGGTCGAAAAACTGTGATCCTCTCCATCGGCACCGAGCACCCCGCCATGCACGAAGGCATGCGGGCCCTCCGCGCCGTCCTGGCTCGAGCCGGGGATGCCCTCGACGTGACGTTCATGCCTCTTCCCAAGGAAACCCACGCCACCATCCTCCACCGAGCCATCTATGGCGCCCTCGAGTCCATCTACGGAGACGATTATCCGGGCCTTTAGTTCTTCGGCTATCCGCAACGCGAACTCCGATCTCCGTCAACCTCATCGTTCCGCGCGGGAGAACGACCGATTCTCCATGCAGACGGGAATGATGGAGAGTGATCCCATGCCGAACGGTCGTTTCGCCCTGGCGAGCCGGCTGCACGAATCGAGCTACGTCTTCTCGCCCATGCGGCGAATAGACTCGGCGTCCAAAGACTGTTCGGGTCTCGGTGTATGAGCCGATCTCGACGACGATTCCACCGCGAGGATCTCTTGCATGGATGTGCAGAGGAACCTCAGATGATGGACACGGAGGAAGGGCCGGCTTAGAGTCACGCCTCAGTCCACTGTTTCCAACACGGTGAAGTGAAAGAGTCGTGACATGATCCCAAGAACACGATGGGCAGGCGTTCTGAGCCTGGTCGGGCTCCTCCTTGCAGGGCCTGCTCACGCTCAGCTCTCCGCAGCGCGAATCGACGCACTCGTGGAGGACGCCATGAAGAAGTTCGACGTGGCGGGAGTCGCTGTCGGCATCGTGAAGGACGGGAGAATCGTCCATGCGAAAGGCTATGGAGTTCGGTCCATCGCCACGAGACTGCCCGTGGACAAGGACACGAACTTTGCCATCGCATCCAACACGAAGGCCTTTACGACGGCGGCGTTGGCGATTCTCGTGGACGAGGGAAAGCTGAGCTGGCAGGACCGGGTCAAGACGTACATTCCGGAATTCAAGATGTACAACGCCTATGTCACCGAGAACTTCAACATCGAGGACCTCCTCACGCATCGCAGTGGCCTTGGATTGGGTGTCGGGGACCTGATGTTCTTCCCGGACGGTTCGGATTTCACCGTTCATGACATCGTCACCTCGTTTCAGCACTTCAAGCCCCGGTCGGCCTTTCGGACGAAGTTCGACTACGACAACCTCCTCTACATCGTGGCCGGCGAGGTCACAGCCCGGGTCACGGGCATGCCGTGGGAGGATTTCGTGAAACGCAGGATCATGGAGCCCCTCGGAATGGACCATTCCTACACAGCGCTCGCCCGGCTACCAAAGGACGCCAATGTCGCGATGCCCCATTCCACGGAATCGGGCGCCATACGCGCGATCCCGCAGTTTGAGATCGACCCAGAACGGCTCAACGGGGCGCCCGGAGGGATTTTCTCCAACGTCGATGACCTCTGCCAATGGATGCTCGTGCACCTCGAGAAGGGGCGCTACGGAAAGGCGCTTGAAAAGCGTCTGTTCTCGGAGGCTCGCCAGACAGAGATGTGGTCGATCCACACCCCTCTACCCGTCTCTCGCAATCCTCGCTATGTCTCGCACTTCGCGGGCTACGGACTGGGGTGGAGATTGAGCGACGTGAACGGAAACATGGTCGTGTCGCACACGGGGGGGCTTCCGGGCATGCTCTCCAAGACCACTCTGATCCCCGACCTGGATCTCGGTATCGTGGTGCTGACCAATACGGCCAACGGAGGCGGGGGGCTGTTCTACTCGGTCACGCAGACCCTTCTCGACAGCTATCTGGGACTCGACGATTTCGGTTGGACGGACAAGCTTCTTGCAAGCCAGATGGTGCAGCGGTCCGCCGCACGCAAGATCACTGCTCGAGTGTGGAAGACCGTCGCGGCCGCTCGCGATCACCCGGTCGATGTCGAGCGTTACGTGGGTGTCTACGAGGACCGCTGGTTCGGGAAGGTCGAGGTGTTCCTGAAGGACAAGGAACTTTGGATTCGCTGCCATCGTTCCCCGAAGCTGAAGGGCCGGATGCACTTCTACAAGGCCAACGCCTTCGCAGTCAGCTGGGAGTACCGCGATATGAACGCCGACGCCTTCGCCATCTTCTCTCTCGACGAGGAAGGTATGGCCCAGCGGATCGCGATGAAAGGCATCTCGCCCTACATTGACTTCAGCTTCGACTTCCAAGACCTCGACCTGCGCCGCGTCAAGAACTGACGCGACAAGTCTCGGTTCCCCGAGTGCTTTGCTACTGGAGGGGGGGCGCCACCTCCTTGATCACGGCACCATCTTTTTCGCTGAGGACGAGAATCGCGTACTCGCTGGCGTCTTGGGCCCCTTGCCCGGTCAGGGAGGCATAGTCGAAGCGGCCGCGCAGATCCGTGTAGCCATCCTTGTGGAAGCGCACGGTTCCGTCGGCTTTCTTGGCAAAGACCTTCACGTAGACCTTGCTCAGGCGCTCACCGGTCTCGGCGTGGGTCACCTTCAGCTGCCCGAAGTTCTCCATCACTCGAACTCTGAGGGAATTCGCGTAGTAGCTTTGGCGTCTGACCTGGCCGCCGCCCCGCACTTCGACAAGGACATTGTCATTGGTGTACTCCTCAGGCAGGGGGATTGTCGTCAGCTTCTCGTCGGGATTCAGATCCAGGTGGATAGTCTTGTTCGGCTTGACGAAGGAGAAAGCGCCGGACTCGTTCTGGACGAAGGGGCTACTCGAAAACAAGAACTCGATGTCCATCTGGAAGAAATTGACGTCGCAGGAGGTGAGGTTCTCGTGGGCGATCATGACCTTTCGAGACTCGACTTTGAGGTCGAGGGTCGGCTCGGCCTCAGCGGCCGCCGTCTGTTGCTGCCCGCGGTCATCCTCGTCCTTGACGGTGACGACTCCGCTTTCGATCTCGTCGAGCTGAGCCAGGACCTCTTGGAATCGGAGGCGCCAGCGCCGTACGGGATGCTTGGCATGACGTTCGGCCAATGTCCGTGCCTCAGCGAGATTTCCCGTGTAGAAATCGAGGTAGGCTCGCATGTAGTCGTACTGAATTCCTCCGCCGTGCAACGTCTCGCGGTCGATGGTGCTGAACATGGACAGGGCCTCGTCGACGCGGTCCTGCAAGAGCAGGTAGTACGTCACGGCCAGCCGATCGTGGTCACTCAACCGAGGCACATAGCCCAGGATGTGCATCAATCGCGTGTATTGCCGCGCCAGATCCTCGTCGAGGATGCGGCGACGCTTGCCGAACCGATGTGCGCGGCCGTTGAACAGAGGAGAGTACTCGATGTGCTCATAGGTCTTGCGCAGGACGGGATCGATCTTGACCAAAGGTGAGTCGAGCCAGGGCCCACATCGTGCGAGGAAGCGCTGGCGACTCAGGAATTCGGCCGTCACCTTCCTGTCCCGGTGGAAGAGGCCATACGACCAGAGGACGTCGTCATAGGCGTGACGGCGTCGAAGGGCCGGGATGATCTCGTCGAAGAACTCCCGGTTCTTGAGCCGCCATGCGATACGATCGAGGGCCACGCGCCCGAGGTTGGCCGATTCGAGATAGTCCATGACCTGCGAATCGCTGCCCGCCTGGGACACGTACTCCCAGGAGTCGGTGTCGACCTGGCTGAGTTCACGAACGGCTCTCATGCGGACCGGTTCCGCCGAGGCGACGATCTCGCCATGGCGTGAGGTCTGGACCGGGTAGTGGGAGAATGTTCCGGGAGAGGGGAAGTAGAAGAAGTATTCGAAGGTACTCGTCGCATAGGCGTCGATGCTCGCGGGAAACCCCTTGGTCGTGGAGCCGCGCTGCAATGGGATGGCGCCCTGGGGGATCTGGATGAGCACTTCGAGCTTGCGGGGCGTCGAGCTCGGATTGGTCAGGACGATGCGGCAGCCATACGGCACGCCGACCAGAAACTCGTCCTTCACGAACTTGTCACGACGTTCCCTGCCGACGTACTGATACCGGTCGCCTACGCGGAAGAATGCTTGGCTGACGAGGAGCGGGAGAGCCCCCTCGGCCTGTAGCGCCGGGCGCAGCTCCTTGCGCACGAGGAGTGTCGGGCTCTTGGGCCTGAAAGTCATCTGGCGTTCCGCAATCTCGATGTCCGGAGCTTTCGCCTCGAAAGGGAGATCCAGCACGGAAAGGGCGAACATCATCTCCGTGAAGTTCGACGTCGCATCGGCGAAATGGGGGGAGTAGAAGTCGGCCTCCAGCCCGTTCTCGGCAAAATCGCGCCAGAAGTCGTTCACGGGGACGAGATTCGGACCCTGCTCAGCGATCCTCAAGTGATGGTAGTTGTGCTCGGCCAAACGGCGGGTCTGGTTCGGCGCGCGGTAGAGCCTCTTCGCCTTTTCGCGGAGCTCCAGAGCCCTGCGCCCCTGCTTGCGCTCGGGACTGCGATCCCTCGAGAATCGCGCCGATTCGTCGACCTCGTCATCGTCCATCACCTCTTCTTCCTCGGGTTCTTCGATCACGTCCGCGTCGCGCTTGTCGTAGTCGGCCTGGGGCTTGGGCACGGGGGGGGCTGAGGGCCTATTGTTCTTGGATCGAGCTCCGCTCTTGCCATCGAGCGCGCCCCCGGCGCCGCCGCCCAGCCCTAGGTTCGAGCTCGACGGGTCCAGGGCCTTGCCGGCGATGGATTGCTTGAAAAGGGCGAGCTGCCGGCTGGGATCGCTCGGAACGAGTTCGTTCAGCTCCCGAATGTAGCGGGCACCCTCTTCGGCTTGACCCTCGATGCGCTGGGTCAAGAGAATGCGTTCGACGACGTTGAGCTGCGAGAACTTCCACGGATCGAGAAACTCCGACAGGTCCTCGTCCAGAAGCCACCGATCCAGAAAGGTCTTGTCGTACTTATCGGCGAGGTAGGGGCGGACGACCTGGTTGAAGAACTCAGGGTCCTTCTCGTGGAGGAAGAAGTGCAGCTCGTGGCAGGCGTATTTCGAGTAAAGGTCGCCCTTTTCCTGCGCGCTGAGTTTCGGCCAGCGCAGGATGAACGCGAACTCCGAGAGGTCCTTGCCCGCGGGGAATCCCAGAAACAGGTTGAAGACGGCGGCCAGTGAGTCGTAGGCCTCGACCGCACTGCCGGCCGTGCGGAGGATCGTCGCTGACTCGCCGGCATTCAGAAACTCGATGCTTCGACTCTCTGCAAAGTGTTTCGTGACGTCGAGGGGCTCCCGCAGACGGCGGTCGCGCGGCTTCATGGGGGTCTCGTCGAGAACGAGCTCCGCATGGACCGTCTCTCGCTCATCGACCGCCACGGCGTGAATGATTTGGCCTGGACCGATTTCCGACAGGGCAACCCGTACGACGCCATTCTTGTCCGGAACGAGATTGGCGACGAGGCGGGATGCTTCAGGAAGGAAGTCGAGGTTGGCGAACACCCCCGGTGCGGCGCCCTCGGGTGCGCTGGGAGCGCCACCGCCGCCGTGGGCCCGCTTTCTTCCTCCCCGTCTTCCGCCGTACCCGGGCGCGGCGCCACCTTGAAGACTGATGCCGGACCGAGTCTCTTCGAGGGCCCAGGGATTCAAGAGGATTCCTGGGCGGCCCAGCATGTTGCCGGGGAATTTCTTCGCGCGCCTGCGATCGAGGATGTAGCGGTACTCGTCTCCGATGGCCCGTCCCGAGGCGTAGATCGAATCGAAGATCTCGACGGGCGCGGCTTGGGGGGAAGGAGGAGCGGAGACGGCCAGCGATGCGTAGGGATCATATGCTGGGACGTAGCGGGTTCCGAAAACGTGGACACGGGTCCTCGGCCCTGTGTTCGCGCAGCGGATGACGAGTTCGTCGCCCTGTTGCTCGATCTGCGTGATGTGAAGCGGAGCGCGAGAACTGCGTTCGAGCATGCGCGCCTTGCCGAAGACGAAACCGTCGTGGGAAGGTCCGGCGGCGATCTTGATCGCAATGACGTGTTTCGTGTCCCTGGATGTGAATTCGTAGTCGCCCGGTTCGAGCCCCGTCAGTTCCACGAATCCGTCGCGCAGCGCCAGATGTTCGAAGGCGTCGCGGTAGAAAGTCCTCCCGCGCATCGCGATGAGGGACATGTCCCGTCGAGACGGCGTGGTCGCGTGGCCTCGGTACGGAATTCTCACCGAGTCGCCGGCCGCAGCATGGATGACGCGGGGGAACCGGCGCGTGGCGCGTTCGAGATTCCAGCTGCCCACGTTCTTGGGCAGGCCCGAGGTCCGAATCCGCGTGATGCCGTCGAGCGGCCCGAGGTGGATGCGGCCTTGGGCGTCGGTCTTCAAGCTGACATCGATGGGGTCGACGAAATCCTCATGGGTCAGGCGGATCTGGAGGGCTCGGTCGACAATGGGCTCACCGTTCTTGCCCAGAACGTCGATGACATAGCCCTCCGGCGTGCGGCCGAGGAGGGGGGAAGCCGTGAACTTCGTCGCATCGATACCGTTGAGCGGGAAGTCACTTCCAGGGGAGGTGAGGGTTATCGTCTTGCCCGCAGCGAGGCTGTCGACTTCGCCCTTCAGGCGGGCCGAGATGTGCACGGTCCGGTCGGGGACCTTGATGGCCTGCACCAGATCTCGATCCTGGAGCAGCTTGAGGTCGCGAATCTCCCAGCTCGTCGTCGTGCCTTCCACGTCGCGAGATGAGATCGTCAAGACCGGGTTCTTGAGAACCGAGATGTCGACAGTCTCGCCGTTCAAGGTCAGAAGGGGGTGAACGACGATCTCTGCCGTTTCTCCGGCGATGAGGGATTCCCTTTCGATGAACATGGGGGCCTCGAGACGATAGACTTCCGCCGCATGGTGCAAGCTCTCGAGGGTTGCGCGGTCACCGTGCCTGAGGACGATGGGTTTTGTGCCCGGGCGCGTGGAATACGGGATGTGAATCCTGCCCTCCGCATCAGCGACGTACTCACGGGCCCCCAGGAAAACCGATGCGTTGGTCAGTGCGTGGCCGTCTTCGTCGAAGACGCGCAGTATCTGGCCCGCGGGGCCGTTCTCCTGGGTGAATCTCATCCTGCCCTTGCGGATCACAGCCCGGCTCGAGAGGCCGTTGCCGATGAATTCGATGACGTAGATCCCGGGCCGCGCGATGGATGGGAAGTCGAATCGACGTCGCACGCGAACGAAGGGGCCTTCGGCATAGGTGTGGGTCGTCTCGTGGCTGGCCACGAGTCCGTCGAGGCCGATGGACGCATCCACTTCCTTGTGCGTCTCGAGGTAGTAGTTGAGGGCATTGATCTCGAAGAC
>DRQF01000012.1 GCA_011369445.1 Planctomycetota bacterium
CCCTGGGTGAATCCGGGGATCTGGCCGCCTTACCTGTTGCTGCCCGCCTCCAGGCAGTTCCTCCTTTCCCCCGTCTTGGATCTTCTGGGCGTCCGGTGGGTGCTCCTGCGGGACGCCGTCCTGCTGACCAGGGACCCGGAGCGCCAGACGGAGCGCACCCCCGTCACCGTCTTCGGTGAGATGTTGCGGTCCATGGAGCCGGGGTCACTGCAGGTGGAAGGACTTCTGGAGTTGAATGCACAGGGGGGCCGGTGCCGTTTGGCGCCCGGAGGCCGCTTCGCCATGATCTCCCGGCCCCGGGCGGCCCGGGTCCACATCGCCGTCCGCCTGGAGGCGGCGCAGGGCTCGACGCTCCACCTCGAAGTCGACGGCCAGGAGCAGACGATCGGCCCCGGCGAATCCGCCACCTTCGACGTGGTTCCGACGACGCCCACGTTCCCTGTTCGCTTCAGCTTCGACTCCACGGGGCCGGGCGTGATCCTCTTCGAGGACTGGGAGGTCCAGCGCTTCTTGCCGAAGACGGTGGCGGACTACCGTTTCGATCCGGCGTGGGTCGATCCCGCCCATGGGCTTCTCATCATCGAGAACAAGAAAGCCCTTCCCCCCGTGCGCATGCTGCGGAAGGTCCGCGTCCAGGAGCAGGTGGCTCTTCCACCCGGTTTCGCGGCGACGGGCGAGGGATGGAACCCGCGGGAGGAGCTTCTCCTCCACGTCGCTCCCGAAGACGTAGCCGGTCTTCTCGCCATCCCCGAGGACGCGCCCGCGCCCCAGTCCTCGGAGGTGGTCGCGGTTCGGCGCGACCGTCCGGAACACCTGCGCATCGAACTCGACACCGCCGCCCCGGGCTGGCTCCAGATCGCCGAGGTCCAGGACGACCACTGGCGGGCCCGTCTCGACGGGAAAGCGATCCGCCTCTTCCCGGCCGACGTCGCCTTCCAGGCCCTCCCCATCCCCACAGCCGGCCGCCACACCGTGGAACTCATCTACGACCCCTGGCCCGTCCGCTGGGGCCTCCGCATCACCTTCGCCGCTCTCGCCCTCTGGACCCTCCTCCTCCTCTTCGCCCTTCTCCGACGCTCCTCCCCTGGCGCGTGAGCGCTTCCGTGAACATCGACCGGATCTCGGGAAATATGCCCGACCATGATTTTGTTTTTCTCTGGACAAGACCCTGTCCATACCTCTATGCTTACTGTTGCCCGCACGGCGATGCGGGACGGGCGCAACCCAGGGAATGAGAAGACATGGAACCCACACCCCAGGACCCCAGGACCCCAGGACCCCAGGACCCCAGGACCGAACCCACCGGATGAGAAAAGGTTCCCCGGAGTGGGAGCGGGTTCTCGATGATTTGGCGAGGGGCGAAATCTATCCACGCCTTTCCCCGGATCACCGCCAGGAGATGGCCCTCATCCTCCTCATCAACTGGGATTCCCAGGGCTCGGCGCCCGGCGATCAAGCCTTGACCCGTGCCTTCCGGGCAGCGCGAGCACGCCTCAGACGAACGGCGTCCCAATCGTGGCGACTCCTGCCGCTCGCAGATCATGACACGGACGCCGACGACATGACCGGAGCCGACCGGAGCACCATCCGGGAGCAAGCCCTTGCCGTCCTCCACCGAATCGCCACTTGGCCGGCGGGCACGCGGAGGTTATTCCTCGCCGTCGCCATCGACGACGCCTCCCCCGCCGACGCCGCCCGTGCTCACCTCGCCAAAACCTGGACCGCCCGCCAAGCTCGCAACTTTTGGGAAAACCTCCGCGTCCGCCTCTCGAGGAGACTCCCGTGAACACGTCCGCCGCCTGCGGGCCCCCAACACCTCGACGTTTCGTCCGGCCCCCTTCCCCCGCAATTGATTTCACCCAAGCAATATCGCATGCCCTCAGCGTCACATCCGAAAAAAGCTTCCAGAATTTTCGGCCTTCCCGCCCATCTAGCCATGGTTCCATAGTGGGGAGTCTTGCTTCCAACAAGCGTTCCCATTCAACAACCTCGCTGTTTCCACGCCGACGATTCGCCACAGCGGTTCGCAAATTCGCCAAAGACAAAAGGAACCACATGAATCATCCAAAACCAATGCGACACATCGCGCTCACCCTTCTTCTCGCATCCCTTTCCTCAAACATCCATCTCACTGCGCAAGGTTTCAACACCCTCTCAGTCGAGACAATCGTTTGGAAGAGCGATAGCACACCTCTCCAGACGATCTCTCTCGACAGCCAAACGATCAATACGATTTCCGATGACGCTACGGGCGTCCTTGTCTTCGACCTCACAGGTACCAGCTCCATCACCGACTCATCCGGACTTTATACAGATCCCGGAATCGAGTTCGCGTGTAGCCTGGAACTTCCTGATGGAGGGAACTCCGAATACGTACAAATCGAGAACGGAACCGCCGCCGGATTCGCTGAAATATGGCATTCCACCCCAGCGGAGGCTACGACACTGAGCTTTGATCCGCTCACAGGGGCAGGGAAATACCGCATCGAATGTCCCCTTGATAGCGAACTGGAGCACCTCCAATTCTCGACATCGTCCACCGCACTACAGACGATGCATTACTGGATCGGCTTCGCCGGGCAGCTAGGTAGCGACGGCACCGCTCCGCCTACATCCTTTGCGATCTCGGGCCTGATCAAGTCCATCGTCGCTCCCCCGGCATTGCAGGTCTTCCAGCCCGCAGGGGCGACAATACTCGGAATCCCAATCGAGTCGCCATCAAGAGCGATGGTTGTCGTTGGCACACAGTCGAACCAAACTCGAACTCTCCATATCGCCGCTTCCATCCCAGACTACTCAGGTGACCCTGTCATCGACGGAAAACTCGACATAACTCCCTCGACGATCTCGGTGGCGCCAGCCCAGTCAACCGTGTTTTTCGACATCACCATTCACGACGACGGCCTCCTTTTTGCCAGCCAACGAATGCTCACCCTCACCCTTGACATTGATGGGAACGACATCACGACAGCGAAACTCGGCGTCGGCACACTATCGTTTCCAGATGCCCTGGCCGACGCGACCGGGGATGGATTCTGGGAATCCAATCGAACGTGCGTCTATGGAACGAGTGGTGGAGGATCAAGCTTTCCTCCTCCTCCCCCCGCTTGCGATCAATGCCACGAGATCCAAGCCGACGTCAATGGGAATCCAATCGATCCACCCCCACCAGTCGGTCTGCCGCCGATTGGCCATCAGGTTTTCGGGTACACTCCTTTCTCGTGCGAAAAGAGCTTTTTCGACCGATGCTACATCTTCAATAATCGCTTTCAGATCCCCGTCTTCAAGTTAGGTCCCAACGTGATTAGAAAATGCAAGTACAAGAAGGCTTACTTTGAGAGCGATGGAACTGTCACATACAAGATCGTTACTGGTCACAGATGGTGTCGGGAATATTCATTCGATAAACTGGATAGTCGAGTCTTGAAGGACTGCGTGAGGTGATCAATTTCCATGAAGCCTGCTTTCTTCAGCGCAATCCTTCTGGCCTTGGTCACCAACAGAGCCAAAGAATACCTATTCGAAGGGTTCTCTTGACTCAGATCTCCTTGCTTGTTCTTCTGACGCCCATCATAGGCAGCCACGTCACGGCCCAACAACCGGTGCCGAAGGACACTTGGTTTGAGCAACTACTTGGGTGGGTGCATCAGGCTCCGGAGAACGCACGAGTCGATTGGAAACTCGAAACCAAGGAGATACGTCCGCCCATCAGTATCGCTGATCTTGCGGAGAGAGCGGTTGCCGAGGACGGACTTGAAAAACGCGCTGTCGACCAGGTCGTTCGGGAGTATGCGTGCGAATGGTACGGAGACGAAGACGTCATCACTCGGACGCGCGCAGGCTATTGCCACTTCGGCGCTCGCGACGTCCGGGTCGCTCGCGAGTTCGGGAAGGGGAGCATCTCGGATCCAGGGCCCGACCTGGTGGGCTGCGAATTCCAGACGGACCGTCTTGTGGCGCGCACACCGAAAGAATTCATCGGAGTCGCCAGAGGTGAATTCGTTCATCCTGATGGCAGACATCAAGCCGATCGGGTAACCGCCACTCGCCGACTCCTTGGTGATGTTACGGAGTCCGCGGAATTCGACGTCTTTCCTCTCCTGGGCCAGAAGTCGCAACTTGAAAACGTTCTGTTTGAGATGAGCCCTATCGACATCGAGCAGTTCGCAAGTACGGGCTCGTACGTTTGGGACATTTCTCACGCAGGGCAGTTGCCTCATGACGTCTGGATTCCATCGCGTACGCTGATTCGCCGCGGAGCGATCTCCTCCATCGAGAAGAGCGACGAATTGGAGATTCGTCTCTCGCTGTCGAGGAGCGACGGCACCGTGCTGTCGAGTGTTTCGTGGACATTCGCCAAGGCTGGGTCGGCGCTCGTTCTCAGTGAGTACAGCGCTTCAATCTCCCTGCCCAATGGGCACCTTCGACAGCGGAGAGACTTGACGATCCTCCGAAGAAGGAGCGCACCTCTGATAGAATCGACGCTTTCGTTCGACCGAGTGGTTCCCGATGGGGCGACGGTCCACGATTCCCGATACGAACCAACCGTTGTCTATACGAAGTTTGCTGGGATGACTGACGATGATGTCGCCGCCGCCGCCCTGTTGGCCGATTCGATGCCTCGAAAAGGAGTCATTGAGGACGGCGTCAAAGCTGTGAACGGAGGAACCGGTCTTGACAGCAAATCCGCCGATTCCAGCACAAGAGCGGAAGGTTGGTCTGGAAGCCTTTTCTGGCCACTTGCATTCGTCCTTATTCTCACGTTATGTGTTATCTCGATTCGCCGTAGATCCTTACGACGCATCATGGGATTCTTTCTTACCTTCTATCTTCTCCTAGGTTGTAGCGGGCGGGGCGAAAAAAGTGCCCCGCACTTCGCGGCCAGCGTTGCCCTCTCCCAGCCCACACGGTCAATCGAGCTCGGAGATTTCCTCTGGGGCGGGCCTGGCGATGTCCACATCGAACTCGTCAACGACACATCGTTGCCTGAAGCGGCCTCTAGCGTATACAGCGACTGCTCCTGTCTGGTGACACTCCTGAGCCCCGTCATCATCGCGCCGGGCGGAAGCGTCGATATTCCTCTGCGCGTCGACACGGGCCTTCCAGGGGAACGTTCCGTGAGCCTTAGCCTTAGGAGAGATGGGCAGCCTGAGATTCCTCTTTGTAAGGCGAGCTTCACCGTGAGGTGGGGGCTTCGCCCCTCTGCGGGACGGGTCCTCGAGTGGTCGTATGTTCACAGGACGGCGGCCGAAACGGACGCCGCTCCTTCGAACTTCGTGTTCTTTCTCGACGAGGACGGAATCAAGGTGGAGAGGATAGATCGCGTCTCATTGGTCGCACCGCCAATCATCAGCAGAGTCGACAAGGAGAGACCGGGGCGCTGGCGCGTGGAGTTCCCAGGTGGGGAATCCCTTCCGGTCGGTTCTTTCTCCTCCGTGGTCAAGGTCGAGTTCACTTCGAACGGAATCCCCTGCTCGCTTCACCTTCCGATTCGCATCACGGCATCTCATCCCGACGACCCACTCGCAGGCGGTCTTGAGGACATTCTGATGGGTCTTGTCCCAACCGGGAAGACAAAGAAGGTCGTACGTAGAATCGTGCCCATGCAATCAGGGTGGACGATAGCAGATGTCCATCCTCTCGAGCCCGACACGAAGGAAGCTCCCACATGCGACATCGTCGAGAATGGGACAGCCATCCGTGTTTGTCTCACAGGGCGGAATGAAAGGAAGAGAATGATGCGGTGGACCTTCGTAGCCACGCTTTCTCCGGATGGGACCGGACAGCCGATCAGGAAGATCTTCGAAATCCTGGCCGCCTACTGAACATCGACTCGCGGGCGAGGGCGGCTTAGGCGGAGCCTGACGAATGGCGAAAACCTCGGGGAAGACTCGCTCATCCAAACAGGACGCATGGAGACTCTTCGGACTTCTCGCCCTCCTCATCGGACTGGGCGCGTGGATGTCGTTCTGGCTCAACGACGAAGGGGCGAGC
>DRQF01000013.1 GCA_011369445.1 Planctomycetota bacterium
CGGAGGGACTCCCGACTATGACAGCCCGGCCGAGTTCATGGTCGACGCCCATCCCAAGGCCTGGGCGGACGCGCTTGGGCAACAGGGTGGATTCCCCTACATGGCGGACCCCCGGGGAGACCTTTGGTCTGTCTGCGTGGAGGACGAGCAGGGGCGCATCGATGCGGACACGGCGCCCCCGTTCCTCCTCGCCGGGCTCGTCGGTCGCACCGTTCTCACAAAGGAGGCGAAGTCGGGGGACACGACCTTGGAGGTGGAGTCATTGACCGGACTCCCCCCCAAGAATGGGCGCGTTCTCCTCGGGACCGAGCTCCTCGAATACCGCCGCGCGGAGGGGACGACGCTCTCGGGTGTCTCGGTGGTCCGAAACCACGAGGTCGGAAGCTGGGTACTGGGTGGACTTGCCCTCGATCTCGCCCAGTGGAACACCCTCTCTCGTCATGCCCAGGGCGGCTACAAGCGCCTGCCGACGGTCACCGCTTTGAAGGACGTCTCACGGTACGGGAAGACGGCTCTTCCGGAGGCTCGGCTCGATTCCCTTCTCGACGTGCTGACCGTTCATGGACGGGCGATCACGCCTTCCGGCTGGGTGGAGCCCGTGCGGGTCGTGGCCGCCGTGGATCCGGAGGCCTTCCGACCCGACAGGGGTGGGCAGCCCGTTCGCGTCAGGAATCCCGATTTCTTCAACGCCGGGACGATGGTCCGTCTGGGTGACGGAAAAACCTGGGAGTACCATCTCGTGACTCGGGTTTCGGGGGGGCGAAGTGGGGGAACCGTCTGGCTTCTCGACGAGGCCAAACAGATCTGGCCCTTCGACACGGCCGTCCTTCAGGCGGAGGCCAGGCGTCCCGTCAACATCAACTCCGCTTCCAGGGACGTCCTGGTGCTTCTGTTGGAGGGATTGGAATACTCTCCAACGGGACGCCGCGATCCCAAGCATGAGCATCGCGTGACGCGAGCGATCGCCGAGTCCTTGGCCGATATGCTCATCCAGAACCGGCCAATTCGCGGGCCCCGGCATCTCGTGAACCTGCTCTCAGTCAGCTACCTCGTCGCCAAGGGCGACTACACGGCACCCGTGGGCGGGGTGACCGAAAGCGACGTGCGGGTGGCCGGTCAGGAGCCGCCTGCCATCACGCCCCGGATGGCGATGGCGATCGTCCAGAACGCCATCAATCCCCTTCACCGCTCCCTCCTGGCTTCGACGATGCCCTTCGGCTATGTGAGCGGGGACTGGTTCCGCGTGGAGGCCCTGGCCAGCGTCAACGACGGGGCGGGGACCGAGCGCGCTCATCACCGGCTCCGAGAGGTGTTTCGCACCGGTCCCGCCGAGGAACTCCTTCTCCACCTCGATCGCCAGGTGGACTTCGAGCGTTCGATCGTGAGGGCGAGGTCCGGTCGTTTCGTCGAGACGCACCCGGTCCCCATGAGCGTTTTCCAGGGTTCGAACTCGAAGCCCGAGTGGCGCATTCTTCGCTATATGACCTGGTTCGAGGACGGCGAGCAAGAGGGGCTCTTTCCGGACGAGACCGAGGGCGACGTGCGGCTTCAACCGGCTCGGATGGAGACGGTCGCGGGCGTGGATTTCGAGGAGCATTTCGACGGAGCCGTGATCGGCGTGGCCGCCGAAGGTCTCGCCCGCACGAGCAGCAAGATTCGCCCGGACCTCGTCGAGCCTGAAGGGTTTCGATTGGAAGGGACCGCATACCCCTTGCCCTTGCAGGGCGCTCGCGGGGGCGCCCGCGTGGGCGGGGGCAACATTCTGGATGGTCTGGGGCTGCTCCCCTTCGTCGTACGATTCTGGATTCGTCCCCGTAGCTTCGGTGCGGCGCCCGTTTTCTTCTCGATCACGGGACCGGACCCGACGACGGACTTCGTGGACGCCAGCTGGAATCCGGGCGACGGAATGTTCCATTTCCGACTCCACGACAACACGATCGACGATCCGGGAGGCGGGATCGTCGAGGCCGCCGAGGTCACCTGGGCCCCGCCTCCCGCGATCGTCGAGGACGATACCTGGTTTCATATCAGCCTCCACGCCGGTGGGAGCCGTCCGGAGGACCTGGTGTTGCTGGTGGACGGGTTCGCCCGAGGACGTCACCGTTTCGTCTCTCGCTTGGCGTCGGGCTTGTCGTCCTCCGGAATGAGTTTCACTGTCGAGGATGCCGAGGGCTGGCCCGATAGCGGAGCCTTCTGGATCGGCACGGAAGTCGTCCACGCCTATCGTTCGGCGGGAAGCAACACCTTCAACGTCTTCAGCAATCCGCAGGGCGTTCTCCCGAAGGGGCGAGGTGCGCGGGGAACCAGCGCCGTCGCCCACGTGGCGGGCGAGAGCGTCCGGCTTTTTGGGTATTCCTCGGTCCTCAGTCGTACGGTTCAGATAGGGCAGGCCGGCGAAGTGCTGCCCGAGGGGCAGGGCGCTCTCGCCTCGAGTCTCGCCCCGTTCAATCTGTGCGCCGTGACCGGGAACGACACGGATACGCTGACCATTGGCGGCACGAGCATCGGAGTCGAGGTGCTGGATCTGGCCCAGGTGAGCCAGATCGATCTGGAGGCCTTTCCCGGCGGGCAGTTGGCCACCTCCCAAGAGACGTTCCAGACGTCGGGCGGCTACGCCGTCATCGTGGCCCCCCTGTTCCCGTCATCCACGTCGGGACTCACGAATCCCAACAATCTCAACAATCAGCTCATGACCGTGGCGCAGCTCATTCGCTTCCAAGGTCGACAGGGAGCCCGTCTCACGGGCGTGACATCCGTCGCGAATCCCTTCAATCCCCAATTGGCGGACCAGCTGCCTCTCAACGCCAACACGACCCTCTATACGGCCACCTTGGCCAAGATCGTCACCCGATTGACGGGCGGTGGCCCGAATTCGCCGGGCGTGGCGGCGATCTTTCCCATCTCCGTCCACCTCACCGATGCCGAGGGATACAAGGAACCCGAGTTGGCGAACGGGACTCCCAGGGCCGAGTACATCCAGCTCGGACAGCCTCTTCAACGCCCCACGTTCCAGAACTTCGCGTCCCACCGCGTGGAGTGGATCGCCTACTACGGAGTGGACCGGGCGGGCGGAATGTTGCTTTGTCACGAAAGAAGTCGCTTGGCCTCCGCCGTCAATGCGGTGCGAAACCAAATCAACGCCGGAGGAGGCTTCAATCCGGGAGGCGGTTCCACGAACATGCCGCCCGCTCCGGATCCCATCGCGGTGAACAATCAACTGCGATTCCGCAGCCGAGCCGGCACTGACCAGTTCCGCTATTTCGATCCGTCCGATTCCGCCGCCGTCCATCCCGCCGGCAACGCCGCCATTCCCGTATTCCGCACCACGGTGACGAATCTACGAGGAGAGACGGCTGCCGGCTATGGCGACAGTGTCACGGTGATCTCGCCGGTGGACGATTTCCGGGGTCGTTTCTATGTCGCATGGACGAACGGCCCCCTTGTCGCGCTGACGCAGAACATCCTTGGTCGACTGAATCAGATCGCGCTTCCCCGCGGTGGTCGGAGTTCGGACGATCGCGATCGCCGCCGGTATACGCGCCTCGTCAAGTTCCCGTCGGGGGAGATGCCCAACGTGGGGCGCTCCCCGGATGCCTGGGTGGGCGGTGATGCTGGAGGAGGTCCCCGCGGCGGCGGGCTTCTTGACGAAGTGCGTCTCGCCAAGATTCGAGAGGAACGTTTCGTCCTCTGGGACCCACAGCAGGTGAACCCCGTGGGCGGCGCGCCGGATCCCTTCCCCTTGGGGCTCGATGATTCCGCGACCGAGATCCCGATCGTCCAAGCCTGGTGGGTTCCCGACCTTCCGGGGAATCTCAGCAACCAACTGAACGACTGGCTGAGTGACGGGCGAGAGTTGCTCGTGGGGCAGGGCAACGTCCCACTCCCCACGGATGCCGGCCTCGTCCTCATCGACGACGAGATCATCGCCTATCGCGGGGTGGCTCAGGGAGATCCTCCCCGCCTCCTCGACTGTGAGCGAGGCTTCATGGGCACCACACCGGAAAGGCACGGATTCGGTTCCAACATCACGTTCCTGGACTGGCGCGTCGTGAGTCGACTCACCCGGGCGTTGCAGCCTGACGACTACCGCATCGCAGTCCAGGACAGTCGCGACTTCCCTTTCGAAGGTGGGACGGTGCTGGTCGGTCGAGAGATGGCCCATTACGTTCAGGCGCAGGGGGGGGAGCTCCGCATGCCCCAGGGCGACGATCCCAAGACGGGCCGACCCGTCGGGATATTCCGAGGACGATACGGCACACTCCGCGGCAGCCATCCCGAATCAGAGATCGTTCTGGGCATGCCTTTCCGCTATTGGGACCGCTATGCGCCCAACTCGGATGATCCCGAACTTGCCTTTTTCGGTTTCTCAATGTCGGAGGCGAGAAGTTTTATCCGCAGCATCTCCTGGCATCATCGTTTCGACAAGCCGGCCATCGGTCTCGATGTCCTGCTCCGTTTCGATCCGGAGATCCCGTGGGACACTCCCCCCCAGAAGTCAGCTGGCAAGTTGTTGCTCTTGGAGAGCGCCTCCGGGAGAGCGCTGGACAAGCTCAACCGATTCCTCCTCAACCGAGGCGGCAAGGGCCTCGAAGGCCGTGTGTTCTTCACCTACCGCCCCGATGCCATCGATCCGGTGAACATGACGCGCAACGATTGGAAGGAGACGCCCAGGCTTCTGGATCTCGAGTTGCGCTACTTGGCGGAGCCCATCGTGGGTTCGAGGGAGGCATTGCAATGAGGGGCAGACGGTCGGGCATCACACTCATCGAATTGATGGTCGCAATGAGCATCTTTTCCGTGCTCGGTCTGTTCGTGTTCGTCCTCATGAGGCAAAGCCTGGGGATCTACCGGTCCGCGCGGGGCGGGGGCGAATTGAACGACAAGATGGATCAGACTCTGCGGCTCCTCGAGGAAGACCTCCGTTGCACTTGGATCGGGGACCCGGACGGCCGCGGTGTCACCGCTCCATTTTTTCTCAGCCATGACCGCGTCTCGGTCCTCGTGGCGCCCGAGGGGGAGGAGTCGGGCAACGTCGCAACCAAGACCTACGCCGCGGGGGACCCGAGGTCTCTTCTGCTGCGTTTCGCAAGGACCTATCCCGGCAGTGAGCGCGAGAGCACCCTTGCACGATTCGCCGGGACGCGCCCGGGACCTGAAGCCTACATCGACGGCGTGAATGATCTGGAGGAGAGCGGCGCACTGTTGGACCCGAAGAAACAATCGGGTCCGACCCCACCCGGCCTTCTGCCTCCGGAGAACCTGATGGAAGTGGCCTGGTATCTGGATCGAGGGCCGACTGATGCCGCCCACACGTATACCCTCTATCGCGTCTTCCGGTCCCCGATGGGAGGGAAGGACTCCCTGTTGCAGAAGGATCCTTCGAAGATCATGACGGCCGAATGGTTGGAGGCGCATGCGAGCCCGGTGGTCACGGGCATCCTCTATTTCGGACTCGTTTGCTGGAGCCAGAACACCAAGGAGTGGCGGGAGGAGGAGGTTCTCTCCGGTGGGGGGCTCGGACGAAAGCCCAACGACTGGAGTGAGCTGTGGTGGGACAGCACCCGCGGACTCTACGAGCCGTTCGGCTTGGGCGTCGGGGGAGCTTCCCTGGGGGACACCGAGGACGACGTGTATCCCAAGCGACTGCGGATCGTCGTCACGTTCGCTCCCGAGGGAGCCGCCTCCACGGCCTCGCTCGTCGGGGATGTTGGAACCCGCGAACGCAACGTGCGTATCAGCGACCCCGAGCTCTTCGCCGAACTCGACGCGGGGCGAGGGCCGCGGCATCTGCGCATCGAGGACGAATGGATGGAGGTTGTCGCCGCCGACGGTCCCGATCTTCAAGTGCGCCGCGGCGTGAGGGGCACGCCTCCCGCGCGCCATGTTTCCGGGAGTGCCGTGCTTGCCGGTCGAACGTTTCGGCGGGACCTCATCGTTCCCGCGGGTCGAAGCTTTTTTCGGCGCGCGGGGGAGGGTGTGAAATGAAGCTGAACCGAAATCCATCGCCTTGCGCGGGTTTCACTCTCGTCGAGTTGCTCGTTGCATTTTCGATCCTGCTTGTGGGAATGACCGGGATCGTGGGGCTGTTTTCCGCGGGCCTCAATCTCGCCAGGGACGCCGAGGTGGAACTGGATGCCGCCGCGGCACAGGCGGAACTTCAAGACCTGGTGCGCGAAAGGCTGAGGGCTCTCACGCGCGATGGCGGGGATGGCGAGATCCATCTGGAGCGAGAGCCCGTCCCCGGCCGCGAGGGGTTGGAGTACGCGGTCGATGCCATGCCGTACCCGGGCGAGGTGGGCAAGCCCGGATGGTTGGTGCGCATTCGCGTGATTCCTCGGGGAGCGGCCGAGGACGAGGGTTATGATTGGGGGTATCTCCCGATGAGTCTCCGACCGAGTTTCGAGGAACTCGTTCGGAAGAGTTCGAGTCGCCTGGAGCCCCTCGACGGGGCCAAGACGGAGCGTCAACGATGAGTCGAAGCAGAATCATTCTCACTGCGGTTCTCGTCCTGTGGATGGGGGTTGCCGCGCTGGCCGAGGTCATCTTTCTGAAGGACGGACGACTGTTGCAGGTGCAGCTGCTCTCCGGGACGGAGAAAGGGATCGAGGTCCGGCGCTTGGACACGGGTGGGCATCTGTTCATCCGTTGGGAGTTGCTTCGCGACGAGGACCGCCAACGATTGCGCATCGAATTCGGGCTCGACGACGACCTCTCGGGTGCGGATCTCCAGATGCCAGGGCAGCGGATCTACACGATCAAGGGGGACGACTACGACGGTGTGGTGGTCCCGCACCCCGAGGACCAGGAGCGGGTCTATCTTCGCACGGTGAAGGGGGAGATCCCGTTCCTGCGGTCAGCCATCCGCCGCATCGAGGATCGCCTCGTGAGCAAGTTCGACGTCTACACGCCGGAAGAGCTCTACCAGCAGGAACTGGACAGGCGCCAGCCCGCCGACGATGACCTCCAAGCCCAATTCGCCATGGCCCGCTGGGCGGCGAAGGTCGGCCTGTATGCGAAGGCCGTCGAGCACTACCAAAAGGTTCAGAGTATCGATCCTGAGTTCCGAACGGATTACGTCGCGAATCAGTTGAAGCGACTCGAGGTCCTCGATCGTCGCAAGGAGATTCGCAACGGTGTTCGGGAGGCCGATCTCGAAGCGGCTCGACGTCACTTCGACGTGGCCACTGGTTTGCTGGACGAGTTGCTGTCTCTGGGTGATCTGGACGACATCACTCGTAAGGAGATCGAGAAGAAGAAGGAGCGCGTTCTCAAGAAGCGGTGGTCGTACTATCGACAGCAGGTGGCGCGAGAGTATCGGCGGCAGGTCGATCGCCTCATCCGAAAGGTGGCTGCCGACAAGAATATTGGGAGCGCCGACAAGGAAAAGCGCGTTTCGATCGACAAGGCGATGAGCTACGTGCGCTCCCAGTTGCACAAGGATGTCGTCGAGGCCATCGCCAAGAAGTTCTCCCTCGACCCGAAGAAGGAGGTCGAGAAGATGTGGGAGGACCGCCCCAAGGGAGCGCGTCGGACGGCCAGCTACGGCTCCGGAACCTTCATCGTCATGGGTGAGAAGAAGGTCCAAGATGCGGGCGGCGGGGGGAATCGTCAGGTGCAAGAACTCATCAATCGCTTGCGCCGCAACCGCCGGGGCGGAAGGAATCAACCCCAGGTCCAACCCCAGCAGCAGAAGCTCGTGACGAAGGAACAGTGGTGGGTGCGCGCCAGCATGATCCAGCGGAGTTTTTTCCTCAGGGCCTATTTCGCGGAGAACGCCAAGAAATTCGAGGTCTTGAATACGTTCATGCGCCCCTGTCCGACCTGCGGGGCCACCGGAACCATCAAGGAGTTGGGAAGCCAGGGGGGCATCGTGAGGCGGACCTGCCCGCGCTGCCACGGAAACAAGGGGGACCGTACCGTCAATTTCAGGTGATTGCGCGGGCGGCGCAGGTTCTCGCGGTTCGCTTCAGGCGCCCCTTGCGCATCGGCTCGCTCGGTGCCACCGTTCCCGCATGAAGTACCCTCTTGCCCTGTGTCTTCTTCTTCTCGTCTCGTGCCGCAGTTCTCCGGTTTGGGGGGAGGTGGAGGAGAGAGAATCCGAGGCGCCCATCGACCCCGTGGTCGAATCTCCACCCACGACCTCGGAGAGCCCGGCCGCGTCGGTGCGCAGCATCGATGTGCACCGTGGCGACGGTCCGGATTTCTTGGAGTTCCCGAAGGGCGGTGACGCGGTCGTGGCCAGCGTGGGCAGCGAAGACTTGAGGAAGAGTCAGGTCTATGACTACATGCTCCAGACGTTCCCCGAGAAGGTGAGGTCCTCCATTGCGGTCATGCTGTCCAACCGCGTACTCGCGGTCGAGGTTGCCAAGCACGGTATCCGCGTCGACGAGGACGAGATCGACCGCTGGTGGGCGAGCCAAGAGAAGCAAATGCGTGAACGGGCTCGCTTGGAGACCGGTCGCGCTCTCGATCTCGAGACATGGTTGCTGCGAAAGACCGGTCAGGGGCTGACGGAATACGAGAGAGTGGCCCGGAATCGAGAGCGGTCGAAGCGACTGCTCTCCCGACTCGTCCGGTATCAGGAAATGCTCGAGGATCGAGTCCGATTTCGGATCATCAGTCTGACCGACCCGGTCCAGGCCCGAAAGATTCGCGGCATGCTCGAGGACGGAGCGGACTTCGCGGCCCTCGCTCGCACCTATAGCATCCATCCCTCGGCGGAGAATGGGGGATTGATGTTTCCCGTCTGGAGGCTGGCCCTGAATCCGGCCCTCGAGCGGGTGGCCTTCGATCTCCCGGTGGGCAGCATCAGTCCGGTCATCGAGGCGCGTGACGCCGTCGGGCGTCGGCGATTCCAGATCGTGAGGATCGTGGAGCGCCACAAGGGCCGCAAGATCTCCTACCGGGACGTGGAGGACGAAATCATCCACGGATTGACCACCCGCCCCATGAGCGAGGATGAGTGGTACATGTGGCAGCTCCGCGTGGAACGAATGACGAAGATTCGGGTGCAGGGGCGCTGAGAAGAGAGGGCGGAGAATGACCCCCATCCCGATACAATGGTCGCCATGAGTGACGCATCAGCCGAATCCGCCGAGAACGAAGTTCGGGCCACCGAGGAATCGCAACCCTGGCCCCCGGCCCGCGTGCGCGCCGTCGTGGAGGCTCTGCTCTTTGCTTCCCCCGATGTTCTGACCTTTCGGGCTCTCCGAAAGATTCTCCCGGATGACGAAGTCCCGAACGACGAGATTCGGGCCGCCTTGTCCGCCCTCCAGGAGCGCTATCAGGCCGAGGATTCGGGAATTCTTCTTCAGGAAGTCTCCGGTGGTTTCCAGATCGTTTCCCGGGAGGATCATTGGGAGTGGGTGCAGAAACTCGGACGCACCCGGACCGAGGAACGTATCACGGCGGCCGGGTTGGAAACGCTCGCGATCATCGCCTATAAGCAGCCCATCACGCGTGCCGAGGTGGATGCCATCCGCGGCGTCGGGTCCGGGCAACTGATTCGTAACCTCATGGATCGCAAAATGGTGAAGGTCGTGGGCCGTGTGGACCTTCCCGGGCGCCCGTTTCAGTACGGCACGACCCGTCATTTTCTCGAGCATTTCGGGCTCAAGAATCTCAAGGACTTGCCTCGCGGCAGGGATCTCTGATCCCCGGCATCATGGGGGCGTGCCTAAGTCGTTGCTTCAGAATGGTTTCTGGCCTGGGATTCCCAGTAGGCTCTCCGGGGTTTTCCTTGTCCGACGGGTGCCTACGCTTATAATCCGCAGCCTTCGCCGATAAGAGGACCTCGGGGCGGGTCCGTCGACCCTGCTCCCCACCGTCCACAGAAAAAGAGGAAGCAAGTCCATGATCTTCCAATTCATGGAGAAATATCGGACTCCCATTTTGATCGCCGTCTTGTTGGGGATGGCCGGGTTCGGTGTTTGGGTTTTCGTCGTCCAGTGGTTCCGCGGTCCTTCCAAGGGCGAGATCAAGGCGAAGGAGGTCGTGGCTTCGTTCGTCGTGGGGGACGAGAAACACGAGATCACACGCCGTGACCTCTACATGAGCGGCTCTCTTGCCGGTTCGACGGCGGACCTCGAGAAGCGCCAGGCCAATCTCCTTTCCCGCCTCATTCGGGAAAAACTGGTCGACGCCGCCGGAGTGAACATCAGTGACGAGGAACTCCAGGAGATTCTCGACAAGGAGGTGCGCGAGCCGATCGCCCAGGCCAATGACGGGAAATTCGATCCTCAGGCCTACATCCAGTTCTGCAACAGAATCTATCGCCGGACTCCCTCGGCGTTCGAAGCGGCGCTCCGCGAGGACGCTCGCTTGGCCAAGTTGATGCGCGAGGTCGACCGGGCCATAGGGCTTCACTCGAGCGAGGAGATCCTCCAGCAATTCCAAAAGCAGTTTCAAAAGATCAAACTCAAGGGCGTGATCTTCGACCCCGCGACTTTCGAAGCGAAGAGCAAGCTCGAGAAGAACGAGAACGGCGACTATTCAGCGGATGCATTGGCGAAGCTGGCGGAGTATTGGAAGGGCCTTTCCGACGACGAGAAGAAACGCTTTCACAAGGGGGGCGCTCTGTTGACCGCGGAGTATGTGGGCTTCCTCTTCGGGAAGGACAGATACAAGGACGACGCGGTTCTCGACGACGACTTCAAGAAGGTCAATCCCATCAGCAAGACCTCTTTGGAGGAGCTGACGAAGGAGTTCGAGCCGGATGACGCCGTATTGGCGAAGCTGAAGGGACGGGTCGACCGTCATCGACAGGAGTACGGCATCGATAAGGACGCCGACATCGATGAGGTCTTCGAGAAGCGCAAGCAGCGATTCGTCGAGGAGTGGAAGATCCTCAAGTTGCTCAAGAAGATCCACGAGGACCTTGCGAAGAAGAGTGCGGCCGGAGAGACGATCGACCTCGCGGATGTCGCCAAGAAGAACAATCTGTCCTATTTCAAGTTCAGCAACATGACGTTGCAGGATCTCACCAACCACGCCGATGTCCCTGGGACCTACCCGTTCCAACTCCAGGGCTTGAAGCCGGGGACTCTTCTGACGATGCGCAACGTCGTCACCCCGGAGACGGACCCGTTCGATCAGGGCGTTGTCGATGTCGTCGCAAAGCACGGTTCCATTTGGCGTCTCGTCGAGAAGGACCTGAGCCCGATCCCCAACCTGAACGCCGTCAGAGACGACGTCGCCAAGGACTTCGAGACGAAGGAGGCCGAGAAACTACGGACGGCCGCCATCGAGGGCTTTCAGAAGGCGATGGATCAGGTCCTGGATGCCAAGGTGAAGGATTTCGCCGCGACCGTGAAGGCCGACATCGAAAAGGAGATCCAGGAGGAGATCCAGGGGCTCGATCCCGAGAAGGACAAGGACCGGATCGAAGAGATCAAGAGTCAAAAGGACGAGGAGGCGAAGGCCCGGATCGACGAGGAGAAGGAGAAGTATCGGGGAGAGGCCTTCGATGCCGCCCTCTCGGAGGCATCGGATGCCCTGATTGTCGAGGAAGGGTTCTTCCTCCCCTACGAGGCCGTGCGTGAGCCGGTCCTCGACAAGGACAAGGTGACCTCCGAGGACATGGCCCGGAGTTTTCTCCGTCGTGAATTCCGCGTCCTCCACGACCAGGCTGCCGCCGACAAGTTCGTCGAACCCGGCACCGTCTCTGAACCCGTGAAATCGGTCGCCTATCGAGGCTTCGAGGGCATCGCCAAGCTGGAGGCCAAGAAGGTCCCCACCGACGAGGACATGTTCCTTCGGCCCATGCTGTTGGCTCAGGCCGAGTTCGCTCTGCAGCGGAAGAGTGCCGCGGCCGAGGACAAGCCTTCGATGTGGGACTACGAGCATTTGAAGAGCGGGGATTTCCATCTCGTTGCCGTGGAGCTCGACAAGGAGATCGAACAACGCCGGGAGGACGAGCGCAAGGCGGAAGAGAGCCGCAAGCGCCTCGAAGCCGAACGCAAGCGCCGCCTCGAGGAGCGTCAAAAGGCCATCCGGAAAGAGAATGGGGCCGAAGAGGCTCCCAAGGATGAGCCCCGGCCCGTGAAGAAGTAACGAGGGCGCCGCGCCTTTTGGAGCGGCGGCTTCAGCCGCCACGGTGCCTCAGTCCGGCACCGGATCCTCCCCGTAGGAGCCCCAAGGTTGACAGCGAGCCAAGCGCTTGGCGGTCAACCAGCCCCCTTTCCAGGGGCCATGCCGCCGGATCGCTTCCCAGGCGTAGGCGCTGCAAGACGGTTGAAACCGGCAGCAGGGCGGCATGATGCGGGAGAGGGTCAGACGATAGAGTCCGAGGGGAAGCAGCATGGTGGCCGCGATGCACCGCTCGAGGAACGAGCGTTTTCCCGGGCGTCCCACGGTCATGTCCTCCCCGTCGCCTTCGAGATCTTGCGCATGAGATGGATGAAGGCATCCCGGTTGGCGGCGTAGACCTCGGCGTCCGGTCCGCGGCGCGGAATGAGGATGACGTCCAGCGGCTCGGGGATGCGATCCGTCATCGTGCGGAACACCTCCCGTAGGACGCGCTTGATCCGGTTCCGTCGCACGGCGTTTCCGTGTCGTCGGCTCACCGAAAGCCCGAGACGCGAGTGGGCAGACGGGGCCGGCCTGAAATAGATCACCAGTTGGCGATTCCGCACGACGCGGCCCTCGGAGTAGATCTCTCGAAAGTCGCGTCCCGAACGAATACGTTGCCGTCTGGCGACCCCCACGACTTCAGTTCGCGCTTTTCAACTCGTCGAGAAGGCGTGAGCGCAGTTTTGCCGCCTTCTTCGCGTTCTCGTCGAAGCTGTCGAGACTCCGAAGATAGATGTCGATATGCTCGAGAGCTGCTCGATACTTGCCTTGCTTCTCGAGGATTTCCGCCATGGGGACGTGGAGCCGGACGAGGTCCGGCTGAGCCTTCAGGGCTTCCTCGATGAGAGATGCGGCTTCAGCGTATTCGCCGCGGTCGAATCGCATCTCGGCCAGGCGCTCCAGCACCTTGACCAGCTTCTCCACCGCCGAGCGTCGTTTGGCCTCGATGGTCGAAAGAACCCGTTCCAGTTCATTCTTGGATTCGATCTGGTCTGGGGCTTCGCGCTGCCGACGATCCCAGGATTCGACCGAACGGCGAGCGATGTCGCGGTAGGAGAGGTAGTAACGCTCCGCCAGGGACTCGTTCCCCGCGATCAGCTCCATGTCGGCGACGTTGAGGATGACATCCGGCGCGGGATGGCCCATGGCAGCCAACTCTCGGAAGTGTTCCAGCGCCCGTTCGTTGTAGTCCACTCTTCTTTTCAAGAGGACCTTCTGGGCCGCCCGAGCCTTGATGACCTCCGAGGGGTCCTCCATGGAGAGGATCGCGCTGTGGATGCGATCCCACTGTCGCTTCGCCAGCGCGCCGAGGGCGCGCTCGGAAAGAGCGAGCCCGAGGCGAACCTTCCACCCGTAGCCGTCCCCCTCGAGGGTGTCCCGTTCCATCGGGATTTCCCGACTCAGTTTCTCGAAGTTGTCGAGGGCCTCTTCAAGGCGGCGATTGGCCTCCTTGTAGGCTCCTCGGGCGGCGAGATTCACGCCCAACTTGTAGAGACTGTAGGCCTCTCCCAACCGACCGTCCACGGCGGTGGGGTCCTTCTCGAGTTGTTTACGGAACTGCTGGAGGGCCGCGAGGTAGTCCCCTGCGTCATAGAAACGCTGGGCATTGGCCGCGAATAGGCTGGCATCCCCCTGGAATCCCTCTTTCGTGGGCGGATTCTCGACGTCGGAATAGTGGAGGTTCTTGTCCGTGCCCCCGTTCGTGCCGCAACTCCATAAGAGCAGGAGAGCGAGACCGAGGGCAAGGGAGAGGGAGCTGGGAATCTGCATGTGTCATTTCCTGATTCGTTCGACGAGTGTGCCATGAAGGGCTTCGCGGTCGACCCCTTCAAGGTTTCATTTCTCGCGTCCACTCCCAAGGGGGCGTCTGCCGAATCGCCTCTCACGCGGGATGAGGTGCATCCGGACATCATGGGAAGGTGCGCCCCGTCAGTCGTTTCCATCGGTCGGGGTCGATGCGGATGAGGATGGTCTTGCGCTGCTGAAGAAGTACCTGCCCCGGCTTGGCCCCCTTGAATTTCGTCACATGCTTGCGGCGGGTGTAAGACACTCCCTGCTTGCCACCTTTGGGCGCCTTCGAGTATCCGAGGGCGAGCGTCGCCGCATCGACGAGAACCTCCGGAGGGAGGGGCTCTGCCATGGGAACGACCACGTGGGATCCCGGGTAGTCCTCCGCGTGAAGCCACCAATGATTCCCCTTGGCATGGTGGAACGTGAGCGCGTCATTGTCGCGGCTGGAACGTCCGACCCAGATCGGCGTCCCGTTCTCAGAGTGATAGGTCTTGTAGGGAAGCCTGGGGGCGGGCGGAGCCTTCTTTTCGGCTGGCGTTCGAGTACGAGGCACATCGATCCCGAGCGCCCGAGTTTCTTCCAACAGCAGCTCCCTGGCTTCCGGACTGTCGTCTCGAAGCAATTCCTCCAGGGACTGGAGGTGTTGCAGCTGCCGGCGCTGCTCCTTCAGACGTTGTTCGGCCAGGGCGAGTCCGCGCTCACGTTTCTTGGCTTCCTTGAAGATCCGCTCCACATTCTCGATCGGGGAGAGCTTGGGGTCGAGGTCGATCTCGATCCATGACGGCGGGTCGGTGCTCCAATCCCGGACGCGCGCGCGCGTCGCGCCTTTCTCGATGTCTCCCAGCGCAGCTTTCAGAGCTTCCCCTTCTCGGTAGGCGTCCTTGGCGCTGTCGAGTCGGCGCACGTCGGCTTCGATCTTGGAGATCCTCTTGAACTGGCGCTTGATCGCCTTGGTGAGCTCCTTCGCCAAGCCCTTCACGTCGACGTCGTCTTGGGACACGGTTTCCGTCAACTGTTCGTCGAGGTACCGCGTGAGTGTCTCGTCGGTCCAACCCGGAAACTCCGAGAAAGGAGTCGACACATCGCTTTTCGGTGGGGGCGGCGGTGGGGGCGACCATGTCTTCCCACGGACGAGTCTGCCGCGACTGTCTTCGCGTGCGGACGAGGCGAGGAGGATGCGTGCCTGCTCATCCAAGACAAAAAGGCCCGCACGGCGCGGGATCGCCTCCACGACCAGGTCGAGGGGGACGAGGCGGTCGTCCTCCTTTTTCAGGAACCGAAAGCGAACCACGCGGTCGCCGGGCTCCTGACGGAGCTCTTCCAGCCGGGCGCCCGAAAGGAGCTTTCGGAGGGCCAGGGAGAAGGGGGGGGCCGACTTGGGCGCCTGGAATCTCCGTTCGGTGGGTTGGAGCCGCGGGGCCGTCGGCGTCAGATCCACGAGGACCTGGGTCGCTCCGACTCCGGATCGATGAAAGCCGAGAAGGAGCCGGTCCGGGGCGATCTCGCGAATCTTTTGGAGAAAGCCCCCCACGAGCCGTGGCTGCAGGATTCGGAGAATCACCGCGAGTTCATCGGCGGTCATGGGGAAGCCTTTCGGGGTGCTTCAGAGTTCCTCGGCGGCGTCGTAGATCCACTCGAGGTTGCCCTGGGGGAAATCGAAGACCTCGCCCTTTGCGAAGAACAGCTCGATTTCCTGGGAGGCTGCTTCCGGAGAGTCGGAGCCGTGAATCAGGTTGAAGCTGTTGCTCACTCCGAAGTCGCCGCGGATCGTGCCGGGCTCGGCGCGGCTGCCGAATGTGGCTCCCATCATCTTCCGACAGATCTCGATCGCACCGACACCTCGGACCGCCATCACGACGACGGGGCTCGAGGTCATGAAGCGAACGAGGCCTGCGAAGAAGGGCTTCTCCTTGTGGGCCGCGTAGTGGCGGTGGGCCAGGTCTTCGGTGATGTGCATCATCTTGAGGCCGGCAAGCTGAAGGCCTTTGTCTTCGAAGCGCTGGAGGATGCGGCCCACCAGCCCACGTTGGACGCCGTCGGGCTTCACGATGAGAAGAGTCGTTTCCATGGTCATGGTCGTGTGATTCCTATCGAATGAGGTTGGAGGACGGATCCTATCCAGTCACGGCCTGGGCCCAAGGCGGCGTCAGGTGGGGGTCACTTCTTCTTGGGGGCCGGAGGCGTCGTGGCGGAGGCTTTCTTCGGCGGAGCCTTCTTGGGGGCCGGTTTCTGGGGGGCCGGGCCGGGAGGCTTCGGAATGTCCCAGCCCATCGACCGGAAAAACGCCTTCGTTTTTTCCAAGGCCTCGCGATTCTTTCTCGCGACGCCGAGCAACGAGTCTTTCAGTTGGGCGAGCCGCGCTTCGGTCTCCTTCAGGCTCTTCTCCAGATCTTTCTCCTCCTGGGTGAGCTTCTGGATCTCGGCCTTTCTCGCGGTGATCTCCTTACGGCGCTTGGCGATGTCGGCATCGAGAGCCTTGCCCTCGTTGACCAGCTTGGCCACTTCGGCGGCACGGCGGTTGTTGTCCTGGCGCAGCTGCAGGGCCCGACCTCGGACCTCCGCCAGCCTCTCCTCGGCCTCGGTGACGAGGATGCGGTACTCCGACTCCTTGGCCTTCGCCCACTCCATGCGGCGCCGAAAGTGCTCCGCTTTGGACTCCACGGTTCTGAGCTGGGCCTTGCGGGACTCGGCCGTGGCCACGTCCACCTCCTCGGTGCCGCAACCGAGGGGCAACCAGAGGAGCAAGAAAGCGACGATGGCGAAGCGCGTTCTCATCACTCCGAGCATAACAGACGCCCGCCGGGAATCCGGGGGGAAGGGCCCATGGCCTTCATATTTATTCTCATCCCACCGGGCGTTCGGCGGCTTGATCCCCCCCGCCGGGATGCCTAACATCCCGCGACCCGTTCGTTGGACGTGTTCGTCCGTCGACGGGTCTCAGTCCAGCCGCAGCTTCAGCCCGTCAGGAAGCCCGTTTGCGGGAACCATGCGAGGGCGCCTCGTTGCCATCGAATTCGAAGAGAACCGGCGCCGATGCGATGAAGTTCATCGGAGTGGGGATCTCCTTCGGGGTGGAGATGGGGGCTCTGACTTACCTGGGGTGGTGGGCGGATGGACGATATGGGACCTTGCCTTGGCTGACCCTGGTCGGCGGCATCTTGGGATTGATCGTGGCGACGTACTCTTTGGTGAGGCTCGCCGAACGCATCGAGGCGAAGAAGGACGACAGTGAGTCGTGAAACGCTCCCTCATCTTCTTTCTGCTGATTTCGGTTGTCGCGGGCGCCGTGCTGGCCGGGCTGATATGGTTTGTCGCCCCTGCCCTCGGATTCGCGTTGACCGGACGCACTCTCCTCGCCGGAGCCATCGGAGGATTCCTGGTGAGCACGGGGGGGTGGCTCGTGGTGATGCGAGGTTTTCACGACGATCCGTCACGAATGTTCGTCTGGTTCGGTGCTGGCATGTTGACCAAAATGGTGCTCCTCGTGGGGTCGCTGGCCGTGATCGTGGCGGGGTTCGGGTTGGGCTTGAGAGAGGTCGTGGGCCCCTTCGCCGCGGAGTTTCTCTGTTTGGGTTTCGTCCAGCTCGGACTTGCAGTAAAAGGTCTCAACGATTCGCGGGTGAAGGCCGGCGCATCGTCCCGAGGGGTGTCGGAGAGCACCCCGCCGTCGCCGACGAGCGATCGGCAGGTCGGTTTGGGTTCGGGGCCGTCGGCCTCGATGGATTCGAGAACGTGACCAGTTCGCGCCCGCTGGGACGGGCTTGCGGAGGACCGAGGTGAACGCGATTCTCCTGCCATTTCTATCCGGTGAAGCCGAAGATCCGATGGCGCTGATCTTTCACCACGTCTTGGACCACCCCATGGGGCCCATGGGTATCACCAAGTACACGTGGAACATGTGGATCGCGGCGGGCATCCTCCTTTTCATGCTATGGAGGGTGGACAAGACCAAGACGATTCCCGAGGGGAAGCTACGGGGCTTCCTCGAGCTCGTGTATCACTTCATTCGGGACGAAATCGTCTACCCTCTGATGGGGGAGAAGTATGGTCGAGTCTTTCTCCCTTTCTTCGTGACGCTCTTCTCTTTCATTCTCACCCTGAACATCGTGGGAATGATGCCCCTGCCGGGCGTGGGCGGTGCCGCCACGTCGAACATCTACCTCACGGGCGCCCTCGCCGGGTGTACGTTCCTCGTTTCGGTCGTGGGGGGGATCTGGTTCAACGGCCCCATCGGATTCCTGAAGGGCTTCATTCCCTCGGGCGTCCCTTTCTTCGTGCTCCCCATCCTCTTTCCCATCGAGGTCATGGGGTTCTGCATCAAGCACGCCGTGCTGGCCGTTCGTCTCATGGCCAACATGCTCGCCGGTCACTTGGTCCTGGGGAGCTTCCTGGGACTCATCTTCATCTACAAGAACTCCATCGCCGTGGGGGGTGGTGTGGGATTGGCTCTTTTCGTGAGTCTTCTGGAGGCCCTCGTGGCGTTCCTTCAGGCTTACGTCTTCGTGCTGCTTGCGACGTTGTTCGTCGGCGGTGCGGTGCATCCCGATCACTGATCGACGGGATGCGGGATCGATTGGAACCGAGGGTTCGGTGCTCTCGGACTTTGATTTGAATCGCGGCCGAGGCCGCAAACCAAGATTGACTACAAGGAGGTCCTCAGGATGCTCGCCAAGTTCGCCAAGACGATGCTCATGATGGCAGGTGCCCTGCTCGTCTGCAGCGCCACCGCGATGGCTCAGGATGCGGAGACTGCTCGCGCTACGTCCCTCGGTTGGGGTTGGCTCGCCGCCGGTATCGGCGCGGGATTGGCCACGATCGGCGGGGGTTTCGGCATCGGAAAGCTCGCTACTGCCGCCATGGAAGGGACCGCCCGTCAGCCCGAGGCTGCGGGAGCGATCCGCGTCACGATGATCATCGCGGCGGCTCTGATCGAAGGTTTCACCTTCTTCGCCATCTTCGTCACCTTTTCTCTGGCCGGCCTCAAGTAAGTCGCTCAGACCCAGGGGCTTTGAACATCTGACCTGGGAGGGGATGAAATGCTGATTCTTTCTTTCGCGTCCGAGGCGGAAGGCGGCGTATTCGCTTTCGAGCCCGGCTTCATGATCTGGTCCGCCGTCACCTTCGCCCTGTTGGTGGGGGTGCTTTGGAAACTCGGCTGGGGTCCGCTCACTCAGATGATCGAGGAGCGGGAGCAGAAGATCCGTGCGGACATCGCTGCCGCGGAGCAGGCCCGCAAGGAGGCCGATGCGGCCATGGCCGAGTACCAGCGCAAGCTGGACGAGGCGGCGGCCGAGGCCAAGAAGACCCTGGAGGCCGCCCGAGAGGCGGCTGAGAGGGCAAAGCAGTCCATCATCGACGAAGCCGAGTCCCAAGCGGATGCCCTCAAGGCCCGGGCGGAGAAGGACATCGCTGCCGCGCGTGACCGCGCCATCGCCGATCTTCGGGCTCAAGTCGTCGACTTGGCCGTCACCATCTCTCGCAAGGTGGTGTCGGCGAAGATCGACGAGAAAGAGCACGAGCGTCTGGCAAGCGAGGTCCTGGCGAAGGCGGGGGACCTCAACTGATGTCCCAAGTCGCCGCACAGCGCTACGCTCAGGCTCTCTTCGAACTCGCTCGAGACCGCGAGGTTTCCGACGAGGTCGCGGAAGGGCTGATCGAGTTGCATCGTCGCCTTACGGCCGACGTCGCCGCGCGACGTCTCTACCTGGATCAGGGAGCCGCTCCCGACGCCAAGAAGAGACTCGTGGACGAGAAACTGGCGAAGGGACTTCATCCCTTCATCGGTAACGTCATGAAGCTCTTGGTGGATCGAGGGCGCGAGGACATTCTCGGTCGGATGATTCTCGAGTTCTTCGAGCTGAAGGAGGCCGCGGATGGCATCATCCACGTGGCGGTCGAATCCGCGTTCCCTCTCGAGGGGGAGGCCCGGGACGAGTTGCTGAAGCGCTTGTCGGAGGCGACTGGCAAGAAGGTTGAAGCCGACATCGTCGTCAAACCCGACCTGTTGGGCGGCTTGCGGATCACCGTGGGGTCGACGCGCATCGACGGAACGATCAGGAGACAATACGAGGAGTTGGAGCAGAAGCTGAAGAGCGTCGTCTGAGCGCCCGACCAGCCTCTTCTGGTTCCTCTGGAGTGGAAACATGGACATCAATCCTGCTGAAATCACGTCAGTCCTGAAAAAGGAGATCGAATCCTACGACCAGTCGGTCGAGGTGGAATCGATCGGCACTCTGATCAGCATCGGCGACGGCGTCGCGCGGGTCAGCGGCCTCAAGGACTGCCGGATGAGCGAAATGCTCGAGTTCCCGGGTGACCGCTACGGCATCGCGCTGAACCTGGAATCCGACAGCGTCGGCGCCGTGGTTCTGGGCGACTACACCACCCTCGAGGAGGGCGACACGGTCAAGGCGACCGGCGAGATCATGTCCGTCCCCGTGGGCGAGGGCATGCTCGGTCGCGTTGTGAACGCCATCGGTGAACCCATCGATGGCAAGGGGCCGATCAATTCGGATACGCGGTATCCGGTGGAGGGTCGAGCTCCCAACGTGCTTGAACGCCAGCCGGTGAGCGAGCCCGTTCAGACCGGCATCATGGCCGTCGACGCCATGATCCCCATCGGCCGCGGTCAGCGCGAGTTGATCATCGGCGACCGCCAGACGGGCAAGACCGCCCTCTGCGTGGACACGATCATCAACCAGAAGGGCAAGGATCTCATCTGCATCTACGTGGCGGTCGGACAGAAGATGTCGACAGTCAAGGCGGTGCAGGAGGTTCTCGAGAAGACGGGGGCGATGGATTACACCATCATCGTGAACGCGCCCGCGTCGGAGAGTGCCGCCATGCAGTGGTTGGCTCCCTTTGCCGGCACGGCCATGGGCGAGTATTTCCGCGATCGCGGGAAGCACGCTCTCGTCATCTACGATGATCTCTACAAGCATGCGATGGCCTGGCGTGAAGTCTCTTTGCTTCTGCGGCGTCCACCGGGCCGCGAGGCGTTTCCGGGGGACGTGTTCGCGCTTCATAGCCGTCTCCTCGAGAGGTCCGCGAAGCTGGCGGACGATGCCCACGAGCAGAATCCGAAGCAGTACAAGGCCGGCGGCGGCTCGCTCACGGCGCTCCCCATCGTGGAGATCCAGCAGGGTGACGTGACCGCGTATATCCCCACGAACGTGATTTCGATCACCGACGGACAGATCTACCTGGAGACGGACCTTTTCAACGCCGGCATCCGACCGGCCGTGAACGTGGGGCTGTCCGTGTCCCGTGTGGGCGGCTCGGCGCAAATCAAGGCCATGAAGAAGGTGGCCGGCCAGCTTCGATTGGAGATGGCCCAGTTCCGCGAACTGGCGGCTTTCACCCAGTTCGCATCAGATCTCGACGCCGCGACCTTGGCGCAGCTCACCCGAGGCGAGCGTTTGGTCGAAGTGTTGAAGCAGCCTCAGTACGAACCGCTTGCCGTTGAGGATCAGATCTTCATCATCATCGCGGGCACCCAGCGCTTCCTGGACGACATCCCGAAGGATTCCGTCAAGAAATTCGAGAAGGAATTCCTCCAGTACATGAGGGATAGCCATCCCGAAATCGGTCGCGAGATCGTCACGAGCGGCAAGCTTTCGGAGGAGGCCATGAAGGGCATCCGCGAGGCGCTCACCACCTTCAAGAAGACCTTCAGCGCATAGGCGGGACCAAAGCATGAAGGGCGTCAAAGAACTCAAGGCTCGCATCAAGAGCATCGGCAACATCCGCAAGGTGACGAGCACCATGGAGCTCGTCGCCACCACGAAGATGAAGAAACTTCAGGGGCGGGCGGAAGCCACCCGTCCTTTTGCCGATGCGATTCGGGCCATGATGTCGAGGGTCGCTCGCCACGCGCCCGAAGACACGTCGCCTCTCCTCGTGGCTCCCTCCGAAGTCAAGCGGGAGTGCGTCATCGTCATCGGCGGGACGAAGGGGCTCTGTGGTCCCTTCAACTCCAACCTCAGCCGCAAGGCGGTCAGCCATGTGCGCGAAGTGGAGAAGAAAGACGTCGAGGTCGACGTCTACACCCTGGGCCGGCGCGCCACGTTGCTCTTTCAGAAGATCAAGCAGTCCTTCGCCGGCTCCTACGACGGAAGGCTGGAGTACGCGGACTACCGCGCGATGTCCAAGGTCATGGCGTCTTTGGCCGATTCCTTCGTGGAAGGGAACTACCAGCGCGTCAGCCTGGTCTACACGGCGTTCGAGTCGGTCGTGAAGTTCGTTCCGACCGTCGAGACTCTCTTGCCTCTTGCCGCCTTGCCCACAGGCGGTGAAGAGGAAGGTGACGACGCTGAGGTCGCCGGCGGTGAGATCGAATACATCATGGAGCCCAGCCCGAAGGAGATCTTGGCCAGGCTCATTCCCAAGTCACTCGAAATGAAGTTCTTCAATGCGGTCTTGGAGTCGCTGGCCAGCGAATTTGCGGCCCGACGCATCGCGATGAAGAACGCCACGGATGCGGCCGGCGACATGATCGACGACCTCACCCGCGAATACAACAAGGCCCGCCAAGCGGGCATCACCGCCGAGCTCTTGGAGATCGCGGCGGGAGCGGAAGCCCTGAAGGGCTGATGGAAAACAAGCACGCTGAGCACAGGGAGCTGTTGACGTGAGTTCCGGAAGCATTCACGAGATTGTCGGTGTCGTCGTCGACGTGAAGTTCGATCGGGAGAACCTTCCCGCGATCTACAACGCCCTCGTCGTTCACAACGAAGCGACGGACGAAGACATCGTCTTGGAGGTGCAGCAGCACCTGGGTAACGACGTCGTACGAACCATCTCCATGACCAGCACCGACGGCCTCCAAAGAGGTTCCGAGGTGAAGGACACCGGGGAGCCCATCACGGTTCCCGTGGGCGAGGACGCGCTGGGGCGGGTCTACAACCTCCTCGGACAGCCTCTCGACAAGGGAGCGCCCCCGAAAGGGCCCCGCTGGCCGATCCACCGGCCGGCTCCCAGCTTCGAGCGGCAGCAGACGGTGTCTCAGACATTCAACACGGGCATCAAGGTCATCGACCTTCTCGTGCCCTTCGCGAAGGGTGGAAAGATCGGTCTTTTCGGCGGCGCCGGTGTGGGCAAGACGGTGCTCATCCAGGAGCTCATTCACGTCGTTGCGAAGCAGCACTCGGGTTACTCCGCCTTCGCGGGCGTCGGCGAACGAACGCGCGAGGGCAACGACCTCTTCCTCGAAATGAAGGAAGCGAACGTGTTGCCGTCGACGGCCCTGGTCTTCGGTCAGATGAACGAGCCCCCGGGAGCCCGTCTGCGCGTGGCTCTGTCGGCCCTCACGATGTGCGAGTACTTCCGTGATGAGCTGGGCAAGGACGTGCTGCTCTTCATCGACAACATCTTCCGCTTCGTGCAGGCCGGTTCCGAGGTGTCCACCTTGCTGGGGCGCATGCCGTCCGCCGTGGGTTACCAGCCCACCTTGAATTCGGAGATGGGCGCTCTGCAGGAGAGGATCACGACGACGGACAAGGGATCGATCACCTCCATGCAGGCCATCTACGTGCCCGCTGACGACTACACCGACCCTGCGCCCGTGGCGACTTTCCCTCACTTGGACGCCACCGTGGCTCTCGAGCGGTCACTCGCGGAATTGGGCATTTACCCCGCCGTGGACCCGCTTCGTTCCACCTCGCGCCAACTCTCACCGGACTTCGTGGGCGAGGAGCACTACCGCACGGCCCGCGCCGTGCAGCAGATCCTGCAGCGCTACAAGGAGCTGAAGGACATCATTGCCATCCTCGGCATGGAGGAACTCTCCGACGAGGACCGGGCCACCGTGAATCGCGCACGCCGCATCCAGAAGTTCTTGGCGCAGCCGTTCGCGGTCGCGGAGCAGTTCACCGGCTCGCCGGGAATCTTCGTGGAGATCGAGGACACGGTACGCTCCTTCAAGGAGATCCTCGAAGGTAAGTGGGATCATCTTCCCGAGGACGCGTTCTACATGGTCGGCACCATCGAGGACGCCGTGGCCAAGGCCGAAACGATCCAGGCCACCAGTGCCGCCTGAGGAGTTCTGAAGCATGGCCGCCACCGTATTCGATCTCGAGTTCGTGACCCCCGAACGGGAGGTGTTTCACGGAAGGGTTCGTTCCGTCGTCTTTCCGGCAGCGGACGGCCTCATGGGGGTGTTGCCCAATCACGCCCCCATGCTCTCGGCCGTCGAAATGGGCGAGCTGCGCGTGGTCGAGGAGTCGGGCAAGGAAAAACTCCTTTTCGTCTCCGATGGATTCCTGGAGGTTTCGGACAACCTCTGTCGCATCCTTGCGGACGTCGGCGAGCGTGCTGAGGATATTGACGTTGAACGAGCCAGGCGTGCCGAACAACGGGCCAGGGAGCGCCTCAAGAAACGGAAGGAAGCGAAATCCGAGGTGGATTTCCTTCGCGCCGAGTTGGCTCTTCGGCGGGCGCTCCAGCGCCTGCATGTCGCCCGGGACTCCCAAAGAAATAGCTGAACCTTTCTCGAGATGAAGGTCGCCCCCGAGGCCACGCCGGACCCGGCGTGATTTCGGGGGCACTTTTCGGTATCTCCTCGCTGAGGAGATTCTTCCCATGAGACTGCAACGAAACGTCACCTGCGGCGAGCTACGTGCGAAAGATATCGACCGTGAGGTCATTCTGGCGGGCTGGGTTCGCAATCGCCGGGACCACGGCGGTGTTCACTTTGTCGACCTCTGTGATCGCTACGGCATCACTCAGGTGCGTTTCGACCCGGGGCAGGAGGCGATTCTCGAGGGCCTCAAGTCCGAATACGTCATCGCTCTCAGGGGCAAGGTCGAAGCCCGGCCGGAGGGACAGATCAACGCGGATCGTCCGACGGGCGAAGTCGAGGTCAAGGTCCTCGAAGTCGAGGTCCTCAACACCTCCAAGACCCCTCCCTTCGAGGTCCAGGAGGAGATCGAGGCGAAAGAGGACACGCGCCTGAAGTATCGCTTTGTCGATCTGCGCCGCCGCCCTCTGGCCGAGGCCATGGTCTTCCGTAGCCGCGTCACGCAGATCATCAGGGAAGTCTTTCACGACGAGGATTTTGTCGACATCGAGACTCCGCTCCTCACGAAGACGACGCCCGAGGGAGCGCGCGATTTCATCGTTCCGTCGAGACTGCAACCCGGCATGGTCTACGCCTTGCCCCAGTCGCCGCAGCTTTTCAAACAGGTCCTCATGGTCTCCGGGCTCGATCGCTACTACCAGATCTGCAAGTGCCTGCGGGACGAGGACCTGCGCGCCGACCGCCAACCTGAATTCACCCAGTTGGACATGGAGATGAGCTTCGTCCGGCCGGACGATGTCTTCGCCGTCGTCGAGAAGACGCTCCAGCGACTGTGGAAGGAGTTGAAGGGCGTGGACCTTCCGCTGCCCTTCCCGCGCATGAGTTACGCCGAGGCCATGGCGCGCTTCGGCATCGACAAGCCCGACACGCGCTTCGGTCTGGAACTCGTGGACATGTCCGACCTGGCCGCGACGACGGGGTTCAAGGTCTTCTCCGGCGCCGTGGCATCCGGAGGTTCTGTGAGGGCCATTCGCGTCCCGGGAGGGGCTTCCATGCCCCGCAAGAAGGTGGACGCCCTCGAGAAGGTGGCCAAGGAGTACGGCGCGAGAGGGCTGGCCTGGGTGAAATGGAACGAGGATGGATTCCAGGGCCCGGTGGGCAAGTTCCTCCAGGAGTCGGAGCTTCATCCCATGCTGGAGCGCGCGGGCGCGGAGCCGGGCGACCTCCTCGTCTTCGTTGCGGACCGCGACGCCGTGGTGTTCGCGGCGCTCGCTCATGTCCGGCTGCATCTGGGCCGGACCTTGGATCTCATCGACGAGAGTCGGACGGATTGTCTTTGGGTCGTGGACTTCCCACTGTTCGAGTATGACGAGGAGGCGGGCCACTGGAGCGCCATGCACCATATGTTCACCATGCCCAAGGAACCCCTCCCCGCGAAGGGGGAGGAGGGCGACCTCTCCGGCGTGCTCGGGGACCTCTATGATCTGGTGGTGAACGGTGTGGAGATGGGGTCGGGTAGCATCCGAATCCACCGTCCGGAGGTCCAGCGTAGGGTCTTCGAACTCGTCAACCTTTCGGAGGACGACGTCGAGGCCAAGTTCGGCTGGTTCCTGCGGGCCCTCGAGTACGGCGCACCGCCCCACGGCGGCATCGCTCTGGGTCTCGATCGCTTGGTCATGGTGATGTTGGGACGCGACAACCTCCGCGAAGTCATCGCCTTCCCCAAGAACTCCCGAGGTGTTTGCCCCCTCACCGAGTCCCCCAGCGAACCCCTCGGCGACGCCCTCGACGTTCTCGGCCTCCGGTTCGTCGGCGTCGCCTCCGACGACGCCCCTCAGGACGCCTGACGCCTCATGGTGATGTGGCGCCCCCATCGCGCCGAGAGGGGAGAGGGCGTCGGATTCTGGACCGGCGACTTCCGTCGCCCCCCGAGCCGAGAGGAGTGCGGCGTCACGTGAAGGCTCAAGCCTCCGCTCCCAAGCTCGCCGCGGCGATGAGAGGGGGAGAGGGCGTCCCATTCCGGAGCAACAAAAAAGGGGAGCCGGTGGGCCGGCTCCCCAACAAGACACGTCTTGAGTTGTCGTCGGATCAGAAGAGGGTGAACTGACCCGTGCCCGAGGCGTCGACGAAGTTGAGAACCGTGCCCGCCAGATCCACGGCTTCGGGGAAGGCCCCAGTCCCGAAGTTCTGGAAGATGGTCTCCGCCGGGTTGAGGCCTCCGGTTGGGACGACCGCTCCCCCCTGGACGAGGTCGACTTCGTTGGCGACAGCCATGGCGACACCGCCATCGGAGACGCCCACGATGCCCTCCGTGGGAGGAATCATGGCGCTGTAGCCCATGTAGTCGAGGGTGATCTGGGGGACGCCGGCGGTGACATCGATCGTCGCGATGACGGTGCCGAAAGGCGTCGACGGGTAGTAATCACCGTTTTGCCAGGTGACGGTCAGAAGACCAGGAGTCGCTTCGTTGATGATCACCTGCTGGCCGGGGTTGCCATTCCCCATGTCGAGGTCTTCCCACAGTGCCGCGACGACGGGTCCGCTGCCCGCGCCCGCTCCACCGATGTTTCCACTCAAGAAATCCGCGGTGCTCTCGCTCAGATCACTGAATAAGGGCGCACCGCCGAACTTGATCCAGCCGTTGGTCGAGATGAAGCACTGGTTGTAGGTCTGCCCGTAGAGCGAATACGGCTGAAGCAGGCTGAAGGAGACGAAGCTGTCGTCGCCAGTGAGGAGCGTGACGTTCTGGAAATCGAACTCGGCCGCCGCCGTGATGTTGAGGTTGAGAGGCGGTTGGGCCGCATCGAAGACGACGGCTTGGAACGCGAGCTTCTGGCCGAGGAGTCCGGGATTGGCGGGAATCGACCACGAGCTCGTGCCATTGCCGTTGAGGAAGAACAGGTTGGCCGGCAGGCCTGTGCTCGTACCTCCGATGCCGTCACCGACGAGCGCAGCGGTATTCAAATCGATGTCGAAGAATTGGCCGTTGAGAAGGGGGTCCGTGATGGAGGTCGTGGCCAACTGTCCGGCCACGAGGGAGTACCCCGCACCCGCGTTGCCGCCGACTTCGAAGTTCATGGTGCCGTTCGGGGTGACGAGGAAGGGGGTTCCGGGCGTGGGGTCGACCCCGTTGCTTTGCAGGGAGCCGCCAGGACTATTGGGCTCCAGTTGCTGGGCCGTCGCCGGGGCGAGGATCAGGCATAGGACAACTAGGAAGAGGGTGAATTTCTGCATGGCTCATCTCCTTTTAGAGCTCGGGCGACCGCAGGGCCTTAGATAGGGGTATCTGGAAAAACGGCCGGGCGGTGCCGCCACCGCATATCCTACGATTGTCTTCCCTGTATGCTCCGTTCATTCTCCTCGCCAACCTGTCACGGGGACGGCGCTCCCGATTTAGCGAGAAGGGTCGCCGACCGGTCGGTTCCCAGTGATGGGCCCGCAAACCGTGTGGGCAGGGCGTCAGAACAGGGTGCACAGTCGCATGGGGCGCATCCTTTGGGGTAGGTCCATGAGGCTCCGGCGATTGGGATGTTTCCGGCCGGTGTCGGAACGAAAGAGATTCGACTCCCTTCCGTGGGCGGATTTCCTCCCCAGTTCCTTATTCATGGGGCGACGTCCTGTCGCAACGGAGTCACACGAGGGAGGGGGTCGTCCCCTAAGCCCTTGTCCAATATTGTATTAGGGGACGACGCGGTGCGTTGAAGCGAGGGAGGGTTTCTGCTAAAACGCGCCCTTGCCCCCCTCAGGGGTGGGACAGACTCCCGTCAGAGCGGAACGACCCCGGAAACCATGGCGAACCAGACCGACAGCAATGCCGATCCTGCCCGAGCAGGTATCATTCGGATCACTCTTCCCGATGGCTCGGTGCGTGAGCTGCCCCGGGGAAGTCGGATCATCGACGTGGCTAAATCCATCGGACCGGGCCTTGCCAAAGTGACCGTCGGGGGGCGCGTGGACGGGAATCCGGAGATTCTCGACCTGAGAACGCCGCTCGAGTCGGACTGCCGGTTGGAGCTCGTGACGGCGGACAAGCCGGATGGGCTCGCCGTCATCCGACACTCGGCGAGCCACATCATGGCCGATGCCATCTGTCGTCTTTGGCCGGAGGTGAAACTCTCGATCGGTCCCTCGACGGACCAGGGCTTCTACTACGACATCGATCTCGAACATCGCCTCACGGACGACGACCTGCGTCGCATCGAGGAGGAGATGGCGAAGATCATCGCCGAGGATACCCCGTTCGAACGCTGCACCATCGAGCGCGATGCGAGCTTGGATCGCTTCGCGAAGGATGGAGAGGTCTACAAAGTCGAGCTCATCGAAGGCATTCCCGAGGACGAGGAACTCACGGTCTTTCGCCATGGTGGCGGCGCCTTCGAGGATCTCTGCCGCGGTCCCCACGTCCCGAGTACGGGATACGTGAAGGCTTTCAAGCTCCTCAACGTGGCGGGTGCCTATTGGCGGGGTGACGAGACGCGGCCCATGCTTCAGCGGGTCTACGGAACGGCCTTTTGGAAGAAGAAAGATCTGGACAGCTGGTTGCACCGGCGCGAAGAGGCGCAGCGGCGCGACCATCGCAGACTGGGCAAGGAGCTGGATCTGTTCACGTTCCATCCCTGGGCTCCGGCCAGTCCGTTTTTCTTGCCCAAGGGAGCGACGATCTACAATCTGCTCGTCGACACGATGCGAGAGAAGTATCGCCGCTTCGGCTACCAGGAAGTGATCACGCCCCAGATCTTCGATGTGGAACTCTGGAAGCGATCGGGCCATTGGGACAAGTACAAGGACAACATGTACTTCACCCAGGTGGACAAGGCCGAGTACGGCGTGAAGCCGATGAATTGCCCGAGCCACACCTTGATCTTCGCCGCCCGACTTCATTCTTACAGGGATCTTCCCGTGAGGATGGCGGACTTCGGCCGCCTGCATCGTTACGAACGATCGGGGGTCACCGCAGGGCTGACTCGGGTGCGCACGTTCTGTCAGGACGACGCGCACATCTTTTGCCGCGAAGATCAGATCGCGGATGAGATCTCGGGGGTCATCAAGCTCTTGAAGGAGGTGTACGACGACTTTCGGTTTCCTGAGCTCCTGGTGTTTCTCTCCACGCGACCCGAGATGTCCATCGGGAGCGACGAGATTTGGGAGAAGGCGGAGTCGGCGCTGCGCGACGCGTTGGAGACGAACGGCATTGAGTACACGGTCAACCCCGGGGACGGCGCCTTCTACGGGCCGAAGATCGATTTTGTCGTGAAGGACGCCTTGGAGCGGGAATGGCAGCTCGGCACGGTCCAACTCGATTTCGTCATGCCCGAGCGATTCGGTCTGGAATATGATGACCAAGCTGGCGGGAAATCTCGGCCCGTGATGATCCACCGGGCGATCTTGGGCTCCATCGAGCGCTTCATGGGAATCCTCATCGAGCACTTCGGGGGCGTTTTTCCGGTCTGGATGTCACCCATCCAGGTGCGCGTGATCACCATCTCGGACGCTCATAAGCCCTATGCTGAAAAGGTCTTGAAGGAGCTTCAGACCGCCGGGTTCCGCGTCGACTCCGATTTCAGCAAGGATCGGATGGGCGGAAAAATCCGCATCGCCGAGACCCAGAAGATCCCCTACACGCTGGTGGTGGGGGAAAAAGAAGCTTCCGAATCCACGGTTGCGGTCCGGGCCCGAGGGCGAAAGAATCTGGGCTCCATGAGCTTGGAAGATTTCATGGACCGAATGCGGTCCGAGGTCATGGACAAGAAATGAACCCACACAGAGGAGTCAAGAACGACTTGATGATCTTGGAGAAAAAGTCTTGAGACGTTTCCGTCGCCCAGGGCCCCCGGACGCGCCGCGCGTGCGCCTCAACATGCACATCCGAATCTCACCCCTCAGAGTCATCGGACCCGAAGGGGAGATGTTGGGAGTGATGGCCAGGGACGAGGCCTTGCGACGGGCGCAGGAATACGGGTTGGATCTCGTCGAGATCTCGCCCACCGCCAAGCCGCCCGTGTGCAAGATCATGGACTACGGAAAGTACAAGTACGAGCAGAAGAAGAAGGCTCAGCAGTCCAAGGCCAAGCAGCACAACATGCAAGTCAAGGAAGTGCGCTTGCGACCGAAGACGGATACCCATGACATCGAGGTGAAAAAGCGCAAGGCGCGCAAGTTCCTCGAGGAGGGCAACAAGGTTTGCTTCATGGTGATCTTCAGGGGACGTGAGATCACGCACCCCGAGATTCCGTTGGCCATTCTCCAGGACATCGTTCAAGAACTCGCCGACGTGTGTAAGGTCGAGCGGCCGCCCAGTATCGAGGGGCGGCGTATGAATATGGTGGTTGCGCCCATCAAGAAGGCCTGAGTCGGGCGCCAGACGAAAAGGTAGGAATCATGCCCAAGCAGAAGACGAATCGCTCGGCGAGGAAGCGTTTCAAGCTGACCAAGTCGGGAAAGGTGCGTCGCTACCGCGCTTTCAAGGGGCACATCCGTCAGAAGAAGTCGGCCAAGCGCAAGCGCGCTCTCCGGCAGCCTCTGATCTGTGCGCCGGGCGACGCGCGGGTGGCGAAGGCCATGATCGGACACGGCTGAACGCCGTTCGGCCCCGTACGGGGGCCGGGGACCCGCTTCCTCGTCGGAGGCATGGGGCCCGGGAATGTTTGTGTCCTGAAACGACAAACGAGAGACTGAAACATGAGAGTAACGAATGCCGTCCCCAGGCATCGACGGAAGAAGCGGCTCATGCGCCGCGCCAAGGGCTACTGGGGAGCCCGAGGCACCCTCCTCAAGGTCACCAAGGAAACGGTCCTTCGCGCGGACGCTTACGCCTATCGGGATCGCAAGGTCCGCAAGCGTCAATTCCGACGCCTTTGGATCCAGCGGATCAACGCGGCGGCGAGGGCGGAGGGCATGAGCTACAGCCAGTTCATGTCGGGCCTCAAGAAGGCTGGGATCGGGCTCGACCGTAAGCAGCTCTCCGAGTTGGCCATCCACGACGCTCAGGCCTTCGGACAGCTCATCAGTACCGCCAAAGCGGCTCTCTGACTGCATTGGACCGAGACGACGCCGGTTTGGAGCCCTGTCTCCGCCGGCGTCTTCCCGTTTTGCCGGAGCCACCATGAGTGAAATCGAGAGTGCAAAGACGCGGGCTTTGGACGAGCTCGCCGCCGCCGGCGACGCCAAGGCCCTCGAGGCTTGGCGCATTGCTTGGTTGGGCAAGAAGGGCTTCGTCACGGGGCTGATGAAGAAGCTCAAGGAGCTGCCCCGAGAAGAGAAACCCGCCTTCGGTCAGGCCGTCAACATCCTCAAGAACGAACTGGCGCGGGCCTTCGAGACCCGCACGAGCGTTGTCGCTCCCGCGCGCAACGCGAGCAGGCGGAAGATCGACATCACCCTTCCCGGGGCGAGACCGGAGCGCGGGGGGCTGCATCCCATCACCCAGATGCAGGGGCACATGATCACCTGCATGCGCTCGTTGGGATTCGAGGTCGTCGAGGGGCCAGAGATCGAAGATGAGTTCCACAACTTCAACGCCCTGAACATCCCTCCCAATCACCCGGCCCGCTCGGAAGCCGACAACTTCTATCTTTCGGACGACCTCCTCCTCAGAAGCCAGACGTCGACCGTCCAGATACGAATGATGGAGACCAGGAAGCCCCCGCTCAGGATCATCGCTCCCGGTCGCGTCTACAGACCCGATACGGTGGATGCCTCGCATCACTACATGTTCCACCAACTGGAGGGACTTGCCGTCGACCGAGGTCTCACGATGAAGGACCTGAAGACCACGCTCGTACTCTTCTTCTCGGGCCTGTTCGGCGAGGACGTGGAGATCCGATTGCGCCCCAACTTTTTTCCCTTCACCGAACCCAGTGCCGAGGTCGACGTCGCGTGTACGTTCTGCAAGGGTGAGGGGTGCAGCACCTGCCAGAACAAAGGGTGGATCGAGATGGGCGGCTGCGGCATGGTCGATCCCAACGTCTTCGCGGCGGTGGGAATCGATCCCGAGGAGTACACCGGCTTCGCCTTCGGTCTGGGGATCGAGCGGTTGGCGATGCGGCGTTACGGGATTCCAGACATCCGGTTGCTCACCGAAAACGACGTGCGTTTCCTGAAACAGTTTCGATAGAGGCAAGCGATGAAGGCCACCTATCAGTGGATTCGAGAGTTGGTCCCGGAGTATTCGGGCGACGTCGTCGAGATGTGTCGTGCGTTCACGATGTCCGGCACGGAAGTCGAATGGTGGGCGCCGTGTGGCGATGACGATTGGGTCATCGAATTCGCGGTGACGTCCAACCGAGTCGACTGCAACGGCGTCCTCGGCCTGGCAAGAGAGTTGGCGGCGGTCGCCGGTCTGGATGTGGTGCTCCCCGACACATCCGTCCTCGAGGACGACACCGACGTGAACACGCTGGCGGCGGTCACGGTCGAGGATACGGCGGCCTGCCCGCGCTTCACCGCGCGGGTGCTACGTGGAGCCCGTGTGGGGCCGTCTCCGGACTGGTTGGTCAGCCGGATCGAGGCCATTGGTCTGCGTTCGGTCAACAACGTCGTCGACGTGACGAACTACGTCATGTTCGAGTCCAATCAGCCTTTTCACGCCTTCGATCTTCCGAAGATCGCGGGGGCGCGGCTCATCGCACGCAAAGCACGAGCGGGGGAGACGTTGACGGCCATCAACGGCAAGGACTATGAGCTGACGGTGGACGACTTGGTCATTGCGGACGAAAAGGGGCCCGTTGGCATCGCCGGTGTCATGGGCGGCTTGGCCACTGAGGTGGGCGACGCGACCACGGACATCCTCCTCGAGACCGCTTGTTTCGAGCCGCTCGGGGTGCGCGCCACGGCGCGCCGGTTGAACCTCCATTCGGATGCAAGCTTCCGCTTCGAACGGGGCGTGGACGGCTTCCAGACGGAGTGGGCCTCCAGGCGGTGCGCCCACCTGATGGCGAAGGTGGCCGGAGGGACGTTTGCGAAGGGCGTGATCGACGTCAACCACCTGGTCGACGAACGCCCGACGATCTGTTTTCGTCCGGAACAGGTGAAGCGCATCACCGGCATCGAGATTCCCTTCGGACGATGCCGCGAGATCTTCGAAGGGTTGGAGATCGAGGTGACAGGCACGCCTCCCGGGACGGTGACGGCGAAGCCTCCTACCTGGCGGGGGGATCTCACCCGAGAAATCGATCTCGTGGAGGAAGTGATCCGGGTGCACGGCCTGGAGGACATCCCTCTCGAGACATCCATGCGGGTGGCCCTGGTTCTCGACTCCCATGGAGCCCGCGTTCGCGATGTCGTGAAACGAACGCTCGTCGCCTCCGGCTTCCTCGAGTCGTTGACGACGTCATTCTTGGCTGAGGAGGAGGCTCGGATGTGCCTTTTCGCCTCCACCGAGCCGATCCTCATTCGCAACGCGATGCGCAAGGACGAGAACGCACTGCGTCAGAGCTTGGTGCCGTCGATGTTGGGGCTGCGAAAGACGAATCAGGACCGCTTCAACCAAAACGTTCGTTTGGCCGAGTGCAGCGTGGTCTACATCAACGAGAAGCCGGGGGAGATCCCCAGACATCTTCCGCTCGTGAGTGGGATTCTGGACGGCGATTTCCGTTCGGCGAGGGGCGTCGTCGAGGCCCTCGCGGAAGCTCTCAGAATCGAGGGTTTGGAGTTTGCGGAACCGCCCGGCGATCACGGCGATTGGCTCGATGCGGAGGCGTCGGCGCAGGTGACGCTGTCGGGGGGGGCGGTGCTGGGGTTCGTCGGAGTCCCGGCCCAAGGCCTCCTCGATCGCCACGAGTTGAAGGTCCGGCCCTTGGTCTTCGAACTCCGATTGGATCTCCTGGAGCAGGCGGCGTGCCTCGATCCCCATTACGAGCCCGTATCGAAGTTCCCACCCGTCAAGCGCGATCTCGCCGTCATCGTCGATGACGGGTTGCCTTGGGGCCGGATCGAGTCCGTGATTCAGGAATTGAATCTCCCCGATCTGGAGGCTGTGGAGTTCTTCGACGAGTACCGCGGGCGGCAGATCGCCAAGGGGAAGAAAAGCCTCGCATTCTCCCTCGCCTATCGCGCCTTCGATCGAACCCTGACCAACGAAGACGTCGACGCGAGCCAAGCTCGCCTCATTTCCGCTCTCGAGCAGGAGTGCGGCGCGGAGGTTCGCGACTCCTCTTGACGGTGGTCTAGTCTTCGACGTCGGGGTGTTCGTCGTAGTGGTGCGAGCGGTAGACGTCGTAGCTGATGTCGCGTTGGCGGAAGACTTCGAGGGCCGCTGGGATGTGGGCCCCGCCTAGGATGAGGATGCCCCGCTTGCGCCCGAGTCGGTCGAGGACCTTCAAGAGATTGAGCGCTGCCGCTCGGCCACGAGCACTCACGTTGCGGTTCAGATCCCGGGCCGCGCGGGCCGCGCCGGCGAGATGGGCCGCCCGGTCCGTCTCCGACTGATCCTTGCGGCGGGCCCGCGCGGTTTCGGCGACGTAAGTCTCCCAGGACTTGCGGTCCTTCTCGTGCAGGGTGGGGTCTTCGACCCCCCAGACGCGGAGTTCCGGATACATCAGCTGAAAGCGGAGGGGCTGAAAGACGCCGTATTCATCCAGGGTGTCTTTGGGGAACATCCAGGTGCGCACGATGCGGTACTCCCGAGCCGTGTCCTCGGTCTCCTCGAGAGGCCCGAAGGGGTACTCGCAGCCCAAGACCCGGTATCCATGCCCCAGGAAGTTCTCCACGAGAAGCCGATGTTCGCGCTGGATGCGGCGGAGCTGGAGGCGCACGCGCCGAAAGCCGGGGCTGGCCGAGTGGCGGTCCATGATGACCAGGATGCGACGGGGATCTTTGCCCTCGAAGTGGTTCGCATGTTCACCCAGAAGTGACATGGCCCGCACAGGGTCCACGTCCTTCGGGAGGTCCGGCGCGGTCGTGCAGCCCAGAAGGGACACGAACACGAAGACAAGGGAAAGGAGACGGTGATGACACGACATGCTGAAGATTCTCGCTGGGAGAATATCGACTTCTTGGAGAAGGGGCCCGGGAATTCGATAGAGTGAGTTGGAGTTTCGCATGCGTGTCCTACATCTGCTCGACCATTCTCTGCCCCAGTATTCCGGGTACAGCTTCCGGAGCCGGTATATCCTGCGCGGATTGAAGAGCATGGGAGCGGAGGTGGCCGTCGTCACGTCGGCGCGTCACGGGGCTGCCTCGGGGGATGAGGAGGTCTTCGACGGCATCCGCCACTTTCGGACGGCCAGGCCCTCGCGCCTGTGGTCTCGGATGCAGCTCAAGATTCCATTTTGGAAGGAGCGCATCATGACGGCGGCGATGGCGCGCCGCTTGGAGGAGGTGGCTCGCTCGTTTCAACCCGACCTGATTCATGCTCACTCCCCGTTCTTCAACGGACAGGCCGCCGTCACCGTGGGCAGACGAATGGGAATTCCCGTCGTGTACGAGATCCGCGCCTTCTGGGAGGACGACGCCGTCGACAAGGGGAAGATCACCGAGGATGGCTTCGTCTACCGCCAAGTGCGGCGCCTGGAGTCCGAAGTGACCCGGGCGGCGGACGCCGTGGTCTGCATCTGCGAGGGGTTGCGAAAGGACCTCGTGTCCCGCGGATTGCCGCCGGCGAAAATCACCGTGGTCAAAAACGGCGTCGAACCCGACACCTTCGAGCCGCGGCCCAAGCCGACGGATCTCGAGGAACGCTATGGCTTCAAGGGAAAGCGTGTCCTCGCCTTCATCGGGAGCTTCTTCTTCTACGAAGGGCTCACCGATCTGGTGCGCGCCGTCGATCGACTGCGGCGGGAGCGGAACGATTTCGCTCTGCTGCTCGTGGGGTCGGGCGAGGACACCCCGAACGTCGAGGCCTTGGTTCGAGAGCTGGGGTTGGAGGACGTGGTGCGGCTCACGGGGAGGGTGCCTCACGAGGAGGTGCAGGATCACTACGCTCTGGGGGATTTCTTCATCTATCCGCGGCGTTCGAAGAGACTGACCGAGAAGGTCACCCCCTTGAAACCCCTCGAGGCCATGGCCATGGAGCGCTGCACGTTGGGGAGTGACGTGGGGGGGATTCGGGAATTGTTCGAGGAATGCGGGGTGGGAGAGACCTTTCGCGCGGGGGATTTCGAAGACCTGCACCGCCTGTTGAACCGCGCTCTCGATCGGTCGGACGGGGCGCTTCGCGAGGAGGGCCGGGAGGGTCGAGAGGCGGTTCAGAAGATCAGAACATGGGATCGTACGCTGCAACCGGTCAAGACTCTCTATGAGAGCCTGCTCGGGAGCGCGATCACCGAGGATCGGCCGGAAGTGTCGGTCGGATGACGGAATTCAGGTGCGCCGAGGGTCCGCAAAGCGGAATTCCTTGGCCTGACGAGGCCGGTCCGAATATGCTCGCAAGTGTATATTCTTTTGCCGTGCCGATTTAGGAGAACGTGATGGGCGGAATCGCCAACATGATGAAAGCCGGGATCAGCGTCCTGGCGCGGCCCCAAAAGGTGTCGAACACGCCTTTGCACCTCCAGATCGAGCCGACCACGTTTTGCAACCTCAAGTGCGCGTTCTGCGTCCGCGAGAAGAACGTCTTTCGCCCCAAGCACATGACGTTCGAGACCTTCAAGGAGGTGTTCGACGACGTGAAGCCCATGCGGGTCACGTTTGCGGGGGACGGTGAGCCGACCTTGTGTCCGGACCTCTTCAAGATGCTGGCGTATGTCCGTGACAACAACGCGAGGGCTATCGTCACCAGCAATGGAACGCTCGGACCGGAGCTGGCGGAGCAGATCGTGGATTCGGGCCTCTGGGCGCTGCGGATTTCCATCGACGCGGCCACGGCTGAAACCTACCGCAAGATGCGGCTCGCCGACTTTCACGAGGCCATTCTCGAAGGCATCCGTGCCATCCAGGCTCTCAAGGAGGAACGGGGCGTTTCCCGCCCCGACGTGGGCTTCGAATATGTTCTCGGTCGGGACAACCTCCATGAGATGAAGTCCGTGGTGGAGCTGGCCAAGGAGATGGGCGTGTGCCGGGTCAACTTCCGCCCCATGAACCTGGTGGGCATCGAGGAACGAGAAGACGAGTTGTTGGGAGGCCTCACCAAGGATGGGTATCGGCAGGCTCTGGTCGAGACCCGGGAGTTGGGCGATTCCCTGGGGATCCCCACCAACCTCGAGGAGATCATCTCTTTGCTCCCGTTCTACGAGGAGCGCTATAAGGACGACTTCAACCCCGAGGGAAAAAGCCCGGATTGCATCTACCCCTGGGTCCAGATCTACGTGGCGATCGACGGTAAGGTCACCCCTTGCTGCGCGCTCCAGATGGACGAAAAGGTGGACTTCGGCAATCTCTTCGAGGACGGCTTCGATCGGGTCTGGAACGGTGAGGCCTACAAGACGCTTCGCGAGGAGATGAAGCGCCACCGCTCACCCTACAAGAGCTGCATCACCTGCGAGGGCCGGAGTCTCGGCAAGGTCACCGAGTTGGCCATGAAGACCCCGGGCTTCCTGAAGAAGGCGAAATGAGGGTTTTCCCGACCCCTGGTTCTGTCATCATGGACTGACCCCAGCCGCAGGAGAACGAGTGCATGAGTCGACGGCCAGTCATCGGTGTGTCATCCCGCAAGATCTACTTCACCCACAACGACCGTCCCTACCCCCGTTTCGGCGTGTCCATGCACTACGTCCAGGCCGTTGAGGCCGCGGGCGGCGTGCCCATGATCTTGCCGCTGACCCAAAACTCGGACGTCCTCGTTCAGCTCCTGGACGTCTGTGACGGCCTGTTGCTCACCGGAGGTTTCGACATCGATCCGTCCTGGTACGGCGAGGAGCCGCATCGTCGCATCGAACAGATCAATCCCCTGCGCGACGTCACCGAGATGATTCTCACCCGCGAAGCCCTGTCTCGGGACATGCCCACGTTCGGTATCTGCCGAGGCATGCAGGTGCTCAACGTGGCGGCCGGCGGGACACTGATCCAAGATATCGAGTCCCAGATGGGGGATGAGACCCTGCTCCACTTCCAAAAGCTCACCGAGGAATACCCCTCCCACAGCATCGAGATCATGGAGAACAGCTGGCTGCATCACCTGGTGGGGGAGACCAAGGTGCGGGTCAACAGTTACCACCACCAGTGCGTGAAAGAACCCGCGCCCGGATTTCATGTGACGGCCAAGGCTCCGGACGGGGTGGCCGAGGCCATGGCGAGCGAGAAACACACCTTTGCCAGGGCCGTCCAGTGGCATCCGGAGCTCACCTTCACCAACCTGGATTTCAACCTGGCGCTCTTCCGGTCCCATGTGGAGGCGGCGGGGCGTTTCTACCTGAAGCGTGCCGGGCAGGAGGTCCGCTGACCCCCATCCTCGAGGGGGATCCGTCCTCGCGTTGAAAGTCCCAGTTCCCCCCCGCATAATCCGGCTCTTCGAGAAGCTTTCTCCTCCGCGCGAACGAGGGCCGTCAATTTGAAACCCGCCGATACCATGGAAAAGCTCGTGTCGCTGTGCAAGCGCCGAGGCTTCGTCTTCCCTTCCAGCGAGATCTACGGAGGCCTCAAGTCCTGTTGGGACTATGGTCCTTTGGGCGTGGAGTTGAAGCGGAACGTCAAGGATGCCTGGTGGAACGCTCTCGTGCGAGGTCGCTCCGATGTCGTCGGGCTCGACACCTCGATCCTCATGCACCCGAAGGTTTGGGAGACCAGCGGCCACGTTTCTGGATTCAACGATCCACTGGTGGACTGCAAAAAGTGCAAGGCTCGATTCCGCGCGGACACCCTGGACACCCAGGTCTGCCCCGAGAAGCCTTCCAAGCGGCCCGGGGAATGCGACGGAGAGCTGACCGAACCCCGACAGTTCAACCTGATGTTCAAGACGAACATGGGGCCTGTTGAGAGCCAGGAGTCGGCCGTCTATCTGCGTCCGGAGACGGCTCAGGGCATTTTCGTCAATTTCAAGAACGTCCTCGAGACGTCGCGGGTGAAGCCCCCCTTCGGCATCGCCCAACAGGGCAAGTCCTTCCGCAACGAGATCGTGACGGAGAACTTCATCTTTCGGAGCCGGGAGTTCGAGCAGATGGAGATGGAGTTCTTCGTGCCCCCGGCGGAGGCGGACACTTGGTACGAGTATTGGTGCAAGGAACGTCTGCAGTGGTTCCTCGACCTGGGGGTCGACCCCGACCGCATGCGCCTCCGCGAGCACGAGAGCAACGAATTGGCCCACTATTCCAAGGCCTGCGCGGATCTCGAATACCAATTCCCCTTCGGCTGGAAAGAGCTGGAAGGGGTGGCCAACCGGACTGATTTCGACCTGAAGCGCCATCAGGAGGCCACGGGCCGGGACCTGCGATTCTTTGACGATCAGACGAAGGAACGGTATTGGCCCTATGTGATCGAACCGGCCCTCGGTGTGGATCGGGCCATCCTTGTCTTCCTCGTGGACGGCTACGACGAGGAGGCGTTGGAGGACGGCGATTCTCGGACGGTTCTCCACCTGCATCCGAAGCTCGCCCCCATCAAGGCGGGGATCTTCCCCTTGGTGAAGAAGGACGGCCTTCCGGACATCGCTCACAAGCTCGAAGAGGACCTGCGGAAGCAGTTCAACGTCTTCTATGACCAAAGCGGCGCCATCGGTCGCCGCTATCGGCGCCAGGACGAGATCGGTACCCCCTTCTGCATCACGGTGGATCATGACTCGAAGGAGAACGGCACGGTCACGATCCGTGACCGGGACACCATGGCGCAGGAACGGGTCGCCATCGATGCCGTGGCGGCCTTTCTACGGGGCAAGATCGGGTACTGAGCCTTTCCATCATCCTCGGGTTCGGCCGCCGCTGTCACGAAAAAAGCCGCCGGCGCTGATGCGCCGGCGGCTTGCGTTTGCGTCGAACCCGTCTGGGGTCAGAGGGTGAAGCTCGCCGTTGCGGGGGTCCCCATCCTGCCTCCCACGGGAATGATCTCGAGCATGACCGCTTGACCCGCGCTCAGTCCGTCGGCGGTGGCATTCCAGGTCAGCGTGTAGGAGCCCGGAGCCAGATTGACGGTCTTCGCGTAGTCCGTGAGGGTGGCGAACTGATAGGTCTGACCGCCGTCCGTCGAGAAGCGGACGATCACGAAAGCTCGGTCCCCTTCCGCGTCGGCGAGATCAAAGGTGATCCCTGCCGCAGCGGGCCCGCTGGGCGTCGAGACGGCGATGTTGCTCACCGTCGGAGCCGAGTTGTTGAACTGGTAGACCTCGATGGTGTTGAGGGCTGATTCCATCCCCATGGTGCCCGTGACGCCTCCGAGGAGGACGTTCGAGCCTCCCGGCAGCGTGGTGGAGGTGTGTCGTGCCCGCGCCGTGGTGAGAGCCGTCACCGGGCTGAACATGCCGATGGTCAGACTCGTGAACGGGGTGGGGATAAAGACCTCCGCGCTGTCGAGAGCGCTCCCCGGGGCTCCGTTGTCAAAGCCTCCGGTCACCAGGATCTCGGTGCTTCCCAAAAGCGCCGCGGCGTGCTCGGTGCGGGCCGCGGAAAGGGCAACCGAAGCGGACGAGGTGAATCCGGCGGGGATGCCCCCGTTGTTCTCCGGGAAGCTCCGGTAGAAGTCCGCCGTGGCGACCACGGAATCGTCGGAGACCTTGCGGCCACCGATGAGGGCGCAGACGCCGTTCACCAAGAGCGTGGCCGTGTGTTGGTAGCGATCGATGTTCGTTCCCGTGCTCGACCAGGTGTTGGTCCGGAAGTCGTAGAGGAAGGCCGGCTGTGGGGTCGTGGGATTCATCGGGTCCCGCCCCCCCGCGAGGAGCACCATGCCATTTGGGAGCAACGTGCAGGTGTGATCCGCCCGTGGGCCAGGAAGGCTGGCCACCAAGCTGAAGCTGTCGCTCACCGGGTCATAGATCTCCGCGGAGGTCGATGTGCCCGCGTTGGTTCCGACACCGCCGGTGATGAGCACCGTGTTGTTCGGCAGCCAGCAGGCGGCATGACGCTCCCGGTCCATCTGCATGGTCGAGCCCGTGGCGGTGACCGATTCCGTGGGGCTGAACCCGTAGATATCCGCCGTGTTGAGGGCGGTGGGGGTCGTTCCCAAGGTGACCGGGCCCGTGTTGGTGCCGCCGGTGACGAGCACGCTCACGTTGCCTTGGCTGTTGAAGAAGAAGGCCGAGGCGTGGCGAACTCGAGTGTTCTGTCCGGCCTGGCTGAACGCCAACACCTGCATCCGGTTGCCCAGATCCAGGTCGAACCGATCCAAGGTGCTCACGGCGTTGGCGCCCCCATCGACGCCGCCCACCGCGAGGAGGCTGGGATTGGGCATGGTATCCACGGCGTGGGCCGTATGCCGGGCGCGCCCCGGCTGGGCGGCGCCGGGACCAATGTTACCGCCACTGACGGTGACGGGCGGGCTCCCGCCGTCATACGTGACGTTGCATTGGATGCCGGTCTGGACCGTTTGCCCGGAAAGGGCTCCCGTGGGGGTGATCTCCACGCACACCGTGGCGCCCACGAACCCGAGATCCGCGCCCGCCTGCCAATAGAACGTGCCGGAGGCCGATCCCGTGGCGAGACTGAGGTTGGAGCCGTTCTCCGACGTGACGCCGAAGAGAGCCTCCAGGGCCGTGCTGATCTCCGTCATGGAAAACTCGGATTCCCCAGCATCCGGCATGCCGTTGCCGTTGGCGTCGACGAAGAACTTGAATTCCAGGCCAAAGCTCTGGCCTGGGTCGCCGGTCACCGTGTAATCGATGGACAGGATGGTCTCGCCCGTCGTGGGGTCGGTCAAGGACGACACCTGTCCGATTGTTGCGACCAAGGCGGCAATCACGTTGGGGGGGGTAAACCCTCCACCTCCGCAGCCCGGAACTCCCAACATCATTGCGGTGCCGATCAGGAGAAGGGCCATGCCCTTCGTCACCTTCTTCGCCATCATCAGCAGTATCCCTATTCCGTAAACCTGGCGCGCAAGTGCGGCTGTCATCATTCCGATCTCGGAAGTGATCTTACCCGGCCGTCTCGGATTCGCCAAGAATGTTTTTCCAAAGGACTTGCGGCAAGTCCGATCTCTTCAATGACTTTCGACGGACCGGGGGACAGACTTGAGGCCGCGGCCCTTGCAAGAACTTGCAGGGCGGACCGGGAAAAGTCAGTTTTCTCGGTAGAAGAACCGGGTCTTCGGGAGAACTCATGCCGACCTTGCGAGCCGTTCGCGTCGCCTCTTTCGCTGTCTGCGTGGGGCTTCTCGTCTTCCCCCTGATGTACTGGAGGGACGCCTACGAGCAGACGGAGTTGCCCAGGAGGGTCGCGTCGGGCCTGTTGATCTGGGGGTTATGGGCCTATCTGGCCGCCTGGGGTGGGAGGAATGTCCTCGGTGGAGGCGGATGGGGCCGGTCTCCCAAGCTTCTTCTTGTCTTCACGATGTGGTCTCTCGTCTCCTGGATCGTGGCCCTCGTTCCCTCCCAGGGGATCGATCCCATGATGCGGGATCTGGAGACGCTGGGATGGTTTCTTCTGGCCTGGGAGCTCTCGGCGCACGCCTTTTTTCGCCGTGGGGCGATCGTTGCCCTCTGTGCCGCGGCCTGTGTCGCGGCCCTGGTGGGCCACGGACAGTTTCTCCTCGCCCACGGGAGTCTTCCCCTGGCCGGCTCGGGGGGGCTCGGAGCGTGGCTGGCGGGTTGGTCCCACCAGGGAGCTTTGGGCGTGTTCCCCGGAGGCCTGTTCGGCGGCTTGGATCAGGCCGACACGCCGGCTTCCACCTTCGGGCACCCAAACATGGGGGCGGAATTCGTGGCGATGGCTCTCTTCCCACTCCTGGCATCCGCCTGGGGCAACGCGGTTCGCAACGAAGGCTCCCGAACCTGGAATCTCACCCGGGGAGCGGTTTGTCTGCTGGCGGCGGGCCTTTGCGCCGCCTACATCGCCGAGACCGGATCCCGGGCCGTCATGATCTCTTTGCTCGGGGCGACGGGGTTGGCGGCCATCTATCTCGTCGACCGTTCGGCTCGGGTGCGTCCTTTGTTCGGCTCCAAGGTCGCTCACCTGACCTTTCATGGACTCATGGCGCTGGCGCTCGTGGCGGGGCTCGCCACGGCGGCTTCGCTCACGGAAGGAAGCGCCCGCCACGGTCAGGCCCCGACGACGGTGTTGCGGCGGCTTCGGTCCGCCTTCGATGGAGAGAACACCACCGTGACGGAGCGGGTCGTCTTGTGGAAGAACACGCTGGCCATGATGGAGGATCGACCCGTGGCCGGTTTCGGTCCGGGCGGTTTTCCGGTCTTCTACCCGGCCTACGCGGCGTCCCGAGCCACCCACGCGACGGGGCGCCTCAAATTGCGACGCCAACCGGCAAAACCCCATAACGACATGCTGCATCTGGCCGTCGAGCGAGGCTGGATCGGAGCCGCCCTTTGGCTCCTCGCCGTGGGGGGGGTCCTCGTCGGCGGGTTCCGGGGGCTCGCGCGGGCTGGAGGCCCTGAATCGTGGCTTCGTGGTTCCGTGCTGCTCTCCCTTCTGGTCGTCCTCGCCGCATCCATGGTGTCGTTCCCCTTCCTCCAGACCGGGACGCGCATCGGTTTCTGGGTGCTGGCTGCGGTCGTCCTTCGGGCCGGGGAGACGGCTCGGCCGGCCAGGCCCGCCCCTTGGCCCCAGCGACTCCTCCCCCTTCTCGCTTTCGCGGCCCTGTTCGTGGTGACCGCCGCTCACGGAAGGGCGTCCCTGAGGGCGAGCGAGGATCATCGCCGGGTTCTCCAGCTGCGCGGTGTCGGTTCCCTTCCTTCCGGCATGGCCGAGGCCCAGCTCAGAGAAGAATTGATCCACGCCCAGACGGCCTGGGTTCGGCGCCCTGACCGGTATCACTACGCGCTCTTGGCGGGAGATGCCCTCCGGCGCGCCGGACGCCCCTTCGAGGCGGAAAGAGCCTTTCGCTCGGCTCTGGACCTGCACCCCAATCTCATCAACGCACACGTCGTATTGGCGGAGTTGCTTTTGAATCGCAACGACGTGGCGGGAGCGAAAAGGGAGGCGGAAGCGGCCGTGGCCCTCAATCCGCGCGCCGCGCGGGCCGCCCTGTTGATGGGGCGCGTGCTGGCCCGGGAAGGGCTCCTCTTGCCCGCCATGGAGTGGTTGCGGCGGGCTCTCGACCTGAAGCCCGACCCCGGCGATCGCCTCGACATTCACGTGGAAATGGCACGCATCTTCAACCTGTTCGACAAGCTCAGGTCCGCCACCGAACACCTGCAGCGGGCCGCGTCGATCGACCCCACATCGACCCGAGTGCTCGAGGCCCGCGCACAAATCCTCGAGCGGAACTCGCCGGGGTCACCGGCGGCCTTTCAGGCGTGGAGTCAGCTCATGGAGGCTGACCCGCTGTCTTCCGAGGCGCGACTGAGAGTCGGGCTTGGACTCCTGGATCAGGGTGACGCTGCATCGGCACTGGTGCTCATCGACGAGGCTTTCGCCATCCATCCCCTCGATCCGACTTTGCTCCTTCACCGGGCGCGCGCCTTGACGAGCCTCGGCCGTCTTCAAGACGCCCGCGACAGCCTTCTCGAATGCATGCGTCAATGTATTTGGATCCACAAGGATCAGGTGCTGTTCGAACGAGCCCGGAGCCTGCTGCGGGATGTGGAAAAGCGGATGGGGGAGAAAGCCACGAGTGGGGACGAAGAATGAAGAGATGGGCCGGCCTGTGCATACTCTCCTTGGTCTGTCTTCTGCCCCCGTCCGCGGGCTCCCTCTCGGCTGATCTCATCCCGCAAGGAGACCTGTCCGGGCAGAGCGATCACTTGGAGGACATGGACTACCGACCGGAAAGTGATCGCCCCATCGAGGAGGATGAGTCCTCCTCCCGTCGGATTGAACTCATCCTGGGTATGGCCTTCATCGGGGGGCTTCTCCTGCTGGCCCTCTTCCGCCAGCAGGCCCGCTTCAGTCGCAGACGAATGCGTTGACCTGGGCTATGATTTGTCCCTCCCGGACTCCGTCCCGTCATCGAAACCAAGAGGTCTCTCGAGCATGAATTCGTATCTACGTGTCGCCACGGTGATATCTCTTTGCGTCTTCCTGGTTCCGCTATCCGCTCAGGACGCCTCCGAGGGCGAGATTGCCGGAGCGGCCACGGCTCTTGAGTCTCCGGAGCAATACCTGGGCTACGCCTTGGGGGAGCGGTACACGCCTCATGCCCGGGTCGTGGGATGGATCGACCGACTGGCTGCGTCCTCGGATCGCGTTCGCGTGGAGCGCTATGGCCGCACCACCGAGCTCAGGGACCTTCTTCTCGTCTTCGTCACTTCGAAGGCGAACCAGGAGCGCCTTGGAGAGCTGAAGGCGCGCATGGCGAGGCTGGCCGACCCCAGACGGCTGAAGCCGGGGGAGACGCCGGAATCCTTGATCGAGGACCTGCCCGTGTTCGTGTGGCTCTCGTACAACGTGCACGGCAATGAGACATCCTCCACCGAGGCGGCCATGAAGACCCTTTGGGAGTTGGCGTCCAAGGACGACGAGACCACGAACAAACTGCTCGATCAGGCGGTCGTCATCATCGATCCCTGCGTGAATCCCGATGGTCGGGATCGTTATGTGAACTGGTTCAACAGCGTCGTCGGCCGACAGGGTGACCCCAATCCCCAGTCCTTCGAGCACGACGAACCATGGCCCGGTGGTCGGTTCAATCACTACTTCTTCGATCTCAACCGCGATTGGGCGTTCATGAGCCAGATCGAAACGCGCAGCCGCATCCCCCATTTCGTCGCCTGGCATCCCCAGGTCCATGTGGACTTCCACGAGATGGGGGCGGAGAGCAGCTATTTCTTCTTCCCGGCGGATCGTCCCGTCAATCAGAATTTTCCCCACTACACGGTGAAGTGGGGAGAGATTTTCGGCCGAGGCAATGCCGCCGCGTTCGACAAGCGGGGGTGGGACTATTACACGGCGGAGTCCTTCGACCTTTTCTACCCCGGGTACGGGGACTCCTGGCCGTCTCTCCACGGCGCTATCGGGATGACGTACGAGCAGGCTGGGCATAGTCGAGCTGGCATCGTCTACCGCAGGAAGGATGACACCCTCCTTTCGCTCGCGGATCGCATGAACCACCATTTCACCGCGTCCATGTCGACGATCGGAACGGCGGTGGCGCATCGGGCGGATCTTCTGCTGGACTACCAGCGTTTCCGCGCGTCCGCGGTCGAAGAGGGCAAGGGAGGGCCGCTTCGAGAGTTCATTCTCGTGGCGGGCGATGACCTGGAGCATTCCGCGAGGCTCGTCGATCTCTTGCGAGCTCAGGAGGTCGAGATCCGGCAAGCGACGGAGGACTTCGAAGTCCGGGACGTTCACGATTACTACGGCAAGGCCTTCGAATCAAAGCGATTCCCCAAGGGCACCTATCTCATCTCCCTGGCCCAACCGACGAAGAGGCTCATCAAGACCCTCCTCGAGCCGAAAACCACGATCAAGGAACTCTACTTCTATGACGTGGCGGCCTGGAGTTTGCCCTTTGCCTTCGGGGCGGAAGCCTACTGGACGGGAGAGGACATCACCGCGCCCGCGGAGCCGGTGGTGGAAGCGACCCGCTCCGAGGGAAGCCTCGCCGAAGGCGACAGCACCTTCGGTTGGCTCGTGAGTTGGGAGCGGATGAGCGGCGTTCGCATGGCGATTAAGCTGCTCGTCCGCGACATCAAGGTCCGTGTGGCGACCAAGCCATTCACTCTCGACGGGAAGAAGTGGAAGCGAGGGACGCTCTTCATTCCTCGCGGCGGGAACGACGTGGAATTGGAACCCGTACTCCGCGACCTCGCAGCGGAAACGGGTGCGCGGGTGATCCCTGCTCGCACCGGGATGACCGAAAAAGGGATCGATCTCGGCTCCCAGCGATTCTTGCGCCTGAGGCGTCCGCGGGTGGCGCTCATGGGAGGTCCGGGAATCTCTCCCACGTCCTTCGGTGCCACGCGCTTCCTGTTGGACGAACTCTACGGTGTGCCCTATTCGGTCTTCGCCGTCGAGGATCTGGGGCGGCTGGATCTCGAGGATTACACCGCACTGGTCTTCCCCGAGGGATTCTTCCGCTTGGACGATGCTCAGAAGAACAAGATCAAGGACTTCGCGCGGGATGGCGGCGCCGTCATCGCACTTGGGAGATCGTCTCGTCGGCTCTCCAAGGAGGGGGGCGGGGTCACGGCGATCACCACCGGCGGCGCGGAGAAGAAAAAGTCCGCGGCAGGCCGGGTCTTGAGCATCGAGGAGAGAGAAGAGCGCCGCAGGCGAGAGTCGACGCCGGGGTCCATCTTCCGGGTACGCCTGGATCCGTCCCATCCGCTCGCCTTCGGGTATCCCCGAGAAGTGGCGGCGTTTCTGGACGGCACCCTCAGCTTCGACCCGAGTGGTGCAGGCATTCCGGTGGCACGGTTCGCCGACGCGCCCCCTTTGGCGGGCTACATCCCTGAGAAGAAAGAAAGAGCGCTTCGGGGACGGGCCTATGCGAGCGTGCAGGGGCAGATCGTTCTCTTCGCCAACGACCCCAACTTCCGGAGTTTCTGGCACGGCCTCAGCCGCATGTTCCTGAATGCCGTCCTGCTTCTGCCGCGACGCTGAAGGCCTCGAACGCGAACCGCCGCGATCCCGGAAAGGACCGCGGCGGAAATCGATTCACGAGGGTGCTCAGGGGAGGGAGGGCGGAGCGGCGGGTCGCGTTCCCCCCCGAATTCCCTGGTTCAGCGATACTTCTTGAGCACCCAGGTTCGCCACTGTTTCTCGAACTCCTTGAGAGAGGTGCCGAAACCCTTTTCGACCGCGAGGCGGATGATCTGTTGCCCGGCCGATTCGGTCGTCGAGTTGGGGGCGGGAGGCATCCACTGCGTCATGACTCTGAGCATGTTCGCGAGCTTGTCCCGGTGTTCTTGGTAGAGCCAGTCGATGATGCTGAAGCCCTGGGCGAGATTCTCGCCGTTGAGGGAGTTGAGGGGAAGCTTCGACAGCTCGAGGAGTGAAAGCTCATCGCCCGCTTTGATGAGGCTGCGACACGTCGGGCGCCCGTCTTTCGTGTTGAACGCCTTCTTCACCACGTCACCCGCGTTCGCATAGCGACTATTCGTGCTGCAGTTGACGCGGCTGACCTTGTCGGTGCTGAGCAGGTCCTCGGCCAGGTGACCGAAGGCTTCGGATACCCAGGCCGCGGCTCGTCCGCGGCTGCGGGTGTGCCACCAGAGCAACATGCTGCCCGTCTGGTGGATCATCGGGTTCTCGATGTCCTCGGCCCGCTTGGCGACGATCGTGATCAGCTTCTTCGAGGTGATGAGGTAGCCGGCGGGGTGCTCCCGGAAGTCCCTCTTGTCATCATCGTCGAACTTGTACTCCTCCGAATAGGTGGTGACCCAGTCCTGGAACTCCTGCACCGTCTCGAAGTGCCAGATGTCCACCTGGCCCGGCCAGAGCGAGGCTTCGGGCGGTTGGGGAACCTCGAAGGCCTCCACGTACCAGTCGTAGACCTCCTCCACTTTCTCCATGTACTGCTCGACGAGCTTCGGCTTGATGCCCATGTGGAGGCGGAAATGGGGGGTGCTGACGACGAGGATGTCCTCGCCCGTCATCTTGCGGTGGAAATCCATCCGCTCCCGATCCTTCTTGCCGATTTTCAGCCAAGCCCCCTTGTAGAGGACGAGCCCCTTGGCCTTTTGGATTTCCTCGAAGGAGCGCCAGATATCGTCCTCATCCTTCTTCCAGCGGCGATTCCATTTGCGCTTTTGGGTCTTCTTGATCCATCCGCCCTTGTAGGGCACGTAGCCCTTCTCCTTCATCTCCGCCTTCCGGGCCTCTTTCGTGAGTTTCTTGTACTGCTTCTTGGTGACCCAGCGGTCCTCGAATTGGACGAATCCGAGGGCCTTTCGGGCGTCCTCGTGATCCGGGTCCAGCTCCAGGACTTCCTTCATGAGTTTGCGCCCTTCCTTGCGGACGCGGGAGCTCTTCTTGTTCCTCATGGCCCAGTCCGCGACCTCGAAGAGGGCGTCCGGGTCGGTGATGTCGATGGCGTCCAGCTTCTTCTCGAGCTCCTTCTCCGGGGTCTGGGCCCGGGCGGTGGAGGGGAAAAGCAGGGCGCAGGCGAGAAAGGCGAGTGGCAAAAGAATGAAGACTTTGCGCATGGAAGTCGATTCTCCGGGCTGGATCGGACGAGATGGACCGTCCGTTGTTCATATTCTGTACGAATCGGGGCCGGATCAGGTCGGCTCGAATCGCTCAAAATCATAACACGGGGGTTGGGGGGATGATTCAGCGTTTTTGTGGACTCACTCCAACCCCGGGGCCCCTCGTCACTTCAGAAGGGCGCTCACCGACCGCTTCCGATTGATATTGAAGATCACTTTCGCGAAGAGGGGCGCTACGGACACCTCGTGGTACCACGCGTGATCCGCCGAGAATTCTGGCCCGCGCGTGACGGCGTCGGTCCCGATGAGGGCGTCAAATGTGCCGTTTTCCCGGCCCTGATCGAAAAGTTCCACGGCGCCCCCGTTGAA
>DRQF01000014.1 GCA_011369445.1 Planctomycetota bacterium
GCGGCGGTGAGGGAGAAACAGACAGGGCGAGCAAGACAAGCCAAGTCTTGAAAGGCCCCGGCATCATGGCGTCGTCCTCCTCCGGCGCCCCTCGATCAGGGCGCGATAGTGCTTCAGCAGTCCCTCGACATCATCATCCAAGGTGCGAACGGCGCGACGCGCCGGGACCAGGGACGGCAGCAGGTCCCTCTCACCGATCAGCCTCTCGAGCACGCGCCGCAAGGCGGAGACATCACCCCGCGGAAACGTGAGAGCGTTTCGGAAACGCCCGGCGAACTCCGCCATCCCGCCCAGGTCCGTCGTCACGACCGCCAACCCCGCCATGGCGGCCTCATGAAGGGTCAGGGGCGCATTCTCGAACCACAGGCTCGGCTGAACGAGGACATCCAGTCGAGACAGGACCTCCGGGAGACGCTCGTGTTCGAAACGTCCATGAAATCGCACGTCGGGGTGACGATTCATCCCGCGCAACGCCCTCTCGAAGCGCGCCGCGTTCGGCCCCCCTCCCGCTCCATGGATGTCGAGCGTCGCCAGGCCGGGGGCGATTCCCTGAAAGGCGCGAACGAGGACCTCCGGGCCCTTGCTGGGTATGAGCGTGCCCACGAATCCGAATCGAATCGGGCGTCCCTCTTCCCAGGGCGACCTGCGGGGTGGGAGGTCCCGAAACGGCTCCGGATCCATTCCGTTCTCCCAGAAGACGAGACGGTCCTCGGGAGCGCCCTGGCGCCGGTATTCCTCGGCAAGGAACTTTGAGGGGCAAAGGAGGAGATCGGCGGACTTCAGGCATTGGGCCATGAAGGCGTTCCGACGGTGAATCGACCTGGGCCCCGCCTCGGAGAAGATCTCCGCGGCGAGGTGAAACGGAAACCGAAGGAATCGCGTGAGCCCGGTTCGCTCCCCGCACGCGGCCGTGCGGCCCTGAAGGAAGTCGCGGCTCCAGTCGAAGCCATATCGCCCCCGCTTCTTGAAGACGCACAGGCTACAGCGCCAGGGTTGGACCTTCGTGCAAAGGTGCCCTCTGGGGGTCAATCTTTGCCCCCGCGGGCAATGAAACCAATAGTCGTGCAAGGTCGCCACCACCGGGATCCCCCGGGCCGCCGCCAGCGGCAACACCTCGGCCGTCGTTCCGATCGTGTGCTGGACGTGGACCAGATCGGGCCGCGCTTCGTCGAGGATCTCGCCGAAGATCCGAGCGATCTCTGCGTTGTGCACGGTGTCCATCAAGCGATGGAGGTCGCGCCACGTGTTGTTGACTCGAAGAACGGGAATCCCCTCGTAGGTCTCCTCGAAGATCTGGTACTCGTCCCGTTTCGGGTCGTTCCCGGGGCAAAACACCCGGGCATCGTGGCCCCGTTCCCGCATGCCTCGCGCCACGTGATAGGCGTAGATCTCCGCGCCCGCCGCCTCGCTGGGCGGAAAGCCGTGAACGACGTAGAGGATCTGGAGCGAATCGTTCCCCACAGAGGGCTTATAGCACGCCGACGCCCCCGCGTGTTACAAAACCGCCATGTCCTCCGAGGAAGTGACCGCCACGATCACCAACTGGAACGGCCGGCAGTACCTGGAGGGCTGCATCGGCTCGCTCCTCGCGCAAACGCACGTCCCATCGCGGATCATCCTCGTCGACAACGCATCCACCGACGGGAGCGTCGCTTTCGTGCAAGAGCGCTTCCCCTCCGTCGAAATCTTGAGTCTTCCCACCAACGAGGGTCCGTGCCCCGCGCGCAACGCCGGGCTGGAGGCGGCGGAGACTCCCTGGGTCCTCCAGGTCGACAATGACGTCAATCTGGCCCCCGACTGTCTCGAGCGACTTCTCGCCCATCGCGACACGGAGTGCGCCATTCTCCAACCACGGGCGCTCTTCGATGGCGAAAGAGATCGCGTCCACTACGACGGCGGCCATTTCCACTACGTAGGAATGATGACGCTCATCAATTTCTACAAACCACTGAGGGACGCCGGCGACCATCCTTCGCGAATCGACGCCGCCATCTCCTTCGCTCTCCTCCTGGACCGCGACAAGGTCCTCGAAGCCGGAGCCTATGATCCGGCCCACTTCATTCTCTTCGAGGATCACGACCTGTCCCTGCGCGTCCGGCAGCGGGGGTACTTGGTGCGGCACGTCCCCGACGCCATCGCGTACCACCGTGAAGGCACGGCGGGCATCTCATTCCGAGAGGAAAAGGCCTATGCACCCAGCCGCGTCTTCTTCCATTCCCGCAACCGGTGGCTCGTGCTGTTGAAATGCCACTCCTGGCGGTCGCTCCTTTTCGGGGCGCCCGGTCTCCTCGCCTACGAGGTCGCCTACTTCGTGTTTGCCCTCCGGGAAGGTCACGGGATCGCCTGGTTTCGGGGCAAATGGAAGCTTCTTTTGGCCCTCCCCCGCCTCCTTCGCCAACGGCGCGTCGTCCAACGAGCGCGTCGCGTTCGCGATCGCGACCTTCTCCGCGCGGATCCTCTCACCGTCTCGCCGCTCATTCGCCCCGGCCGAGCACTCCGAGCGCTCAGTCGATTCCTCACCTTCTGGTGGCGACTCGTGAGGCCCCTCGCGTGAAGCCGTCCGTCACCGTGGTCATCCCCACGCTGAACGCGTCGCGATGGCTTCCCGCATTGCTCTCTTCCCTGCGCGGACAGGACTACGAAGGGCCGATGGAGATCCTCGTCATCGACTCCTCGTCCGACGACGGAACCCGGGCGATTCTCGAGCGCGAAGCCGTGCCCCATGAGGTCATCTCACGGAAGGAATTCCAACACGGCCGAACGCGCAATCGGGCCGTCTCCCTTTGCCGAACGGACCTGGTTGCGTTCCTCTCCCAAGATGCACGTCCGGCCGACGCCTCCTGGCTTGGCAAACTGGTGACGGCACTCGTGGAGACGGGATCGGTCGGCGCCTATGCGAGGCAGATCGCCCCCATCGACGTCCACCCCTTCCAAGCTTTGAATCTCGAGCGGCACATGCCGAGCGGAACAACCCAGGACGAGTCGCCCCGTGTTCAGCCCCCCCTCGATGCAGCGACCTGGGATGACCTCTCGCCGATCGCACGCTTGCGTCGCATTCGCTTCGACAACGTGTCCAGCCTCGTGATCAGGGAATTCCTCATGACTTGTCCCTTCCCGGAACTGGAATTCGGGGAAGACCTCACCTGGGCCAGAAACACGCTCCTTCGGGGACGGTCCCTCGCATTCGCCCCCGCGGCGAAGGTGGTCCACACCCACGGAGTGAATCAC
>DRQF01000015.1 GCA_011369445.1 Planctomycetota bacterium
CGGCCCTCTCCGGCCCCCTCACCGCACCTCAAGGTGGCCGTCACGGAGATATTCGGGACGCGAGTGTTCAATGAGGACATCCAAAGGGAACGCCTTCCAGAAAATGTCTTTGCAAAACTGCAACTGACGACGCGCAAGGGCAAGGAGTTGGACTCCGACATTGCCGACGCAGTGGCCAGCGCCATGAAGGATTGGGCCGTTGAGAAAGGCGCCACGCACTACACCCACTGGTTCCAACCCATGACGGGGCTCACCGCCGAGAAACACGACTCCTTCCTCGCGATCACGGCCGACGACCGCATCATCAACGAATTCTCCGGTGGGGATCTCATCCGCGGAGAACCGGACGCCTCGTCGTTCCCCAGCGGCGGGTTACGTTCCACCTTCGAAGCACGGGGTTACACGGCCTGGGATCCCACGTCCCCGGCCTTCCTGCGAGACGGTCCAGGGGGCATGACGCTCTGCATCCCCACCGTGTTCTGCTCGTGGAGCGGGGAGGCGCTCGACAAGAAGACTCCCCTGCTCCGCTCCGAGAACGCCATCGATCGGGCGGCCGTGCGTCTGCTGAACCTGATGGGCCACGAAGACGTCACACAGGTATTCTCGACGATCGGATGCGAGCAGGAGTACTTTCTCGTCGACCGCACTCTCGCTGTCCGGCGACCGGATCTCCTCACGACGGGCAGAACCCTTTTCGGCGCCGCTCCCCCCAAGGGACAGGAGCTGGACGACAACTACTTCGGCGCCATCAGTCCACGAGTCTTGGGATTCATGCAGGAGTTGGAGTACGAACTCTGGCGACTGGGGATCCCGGTGAAGACGCGACACAACGAGGTCGCGCCGATGCAGTTCGAGCTGGCGCCGATCCACCGTCGAGCCGCCGTGTCCACCGACCAGAACATGCTCATCATGGAGATGATGCGGGTCGTGGCGGAGCGCCACGGGTTCTTCTGCCTTCTCCACGAGAAACCGTTCACGGGCATCAACGGTTCGGGAAAACACACGAATTGGTCGCTGCAGGACAACACGGGGCACAACCTCCTCGCCCCCGGAAAGACGCCCGAGAGCAACCAGCAGTTCATTGTCTTCCTCTCCGCCATCATCCGCGCGGTGGACAGGCATGCCGATCTGTTGCGTCTCACGGTGGCGAGCGCGGGCAACGACCACCGGCTGGGAGCCAACGAGGCGCCTCCGGCCATCATGTCCGTTTTCCTCGGACAACAATTGGAAGACATCGTCGACGCCCTCGTGACCGGGTCACCGAACGCCGGAAGGGCCGCCACGGAGCCCATCCGGCTCGGAATCTCCACACTCCCGCCTCTCCCTCGCGACACGGGGGACCGCAACCGCACCTCTCCGTTTGCGTTCACGGGTGCCAAGTTCGAGTTCCGCGCCGTGGGGTCCTCCCAGAGCGTCGCCTATCCCTCGACGGTCTTGAACACGATCGTCGCGGAAAGTCTGGACGACATCGCCGACATGATCGAGGAGGGGCTGAAATCCTCCAAGCTGAACACGGTCATCCAGGAGACGGTCAAGACGGTCTTGTCCGATCACCGCAAGGTGCTTTTCTCCGGTGACAACTATTCGCAGGAGTGGGCTCTCGAAGCCGAGCGGAGAGGGCTTCCGAATCTCCAGGATACTCCGTCCGCGCTCGCCCACTTCACCGACGACAAGAACATCGCTCTTTTCGAACGCATGAAGGTCCTCAGTGAACGAGAGATCCGCTCCCGTGCCCGAGTCCTTCTCGAGAACTACGCGGCGGCGATTCGGATCGAAGCGCTCACCAGCCTCGACCTCGGTCGGTCCATGCTCCTCCCCGCGGCACTCGCATTCCAACAACAGGTGGCCTGCACCATTCGGACCACCGAGGCAGCCGTTCCGGGAATCGACCAAGCGAGTCAAAAGGAGCTGCTCGAGAAGGTCACGACCCTTGCGGGGCACCTCCGACATGGGCTGGACGATCTTGCGGAGCGCATCGAGAGGTTCGACGCCATCGACGCCTCTCCCATGGACAAGGCGATTCTCGTCCGAGACGAGATCATTCCGGCGATGCGGTTTGTCCGGGCTCAAAGCGATGCGTTGGAGGCCTGGGTGGACGACGACCTTTGGCCTTTGCCCAAGTATCGCGAACTTTTGCTCCTGCAGTGACACTCACGCGGCGTGAGGTCTGGGGGCTCGGCTTCGCCTTCCTTCTCTGGGGCTCCGTCTTGGGGATCGTCTGGCACCCCGTGGCACCGCTGCCACCCCCCGCCGTCGGCGCCCAGGTTCCACGGTCCGCCCCGCAGGTGGGCTTTTTTCTTCTCGAAGGCGTTCCACCCCCGACATTCTCCTGGCCGGCTCTCGTCCCGTTCTTCGAGGACGTCATGCGACGGGGGTGCGGAGGACGACTCTCTTCGACCGAGGCTCCTCTCATCCGATCCTTTTCATCCGCCCCACGCCCCTATCCTTCGGGCGCCGAGGATCTCGTGGGTCTGTTGCGCCGGGCGGGTCATCGGGTGCTCGGAACGGGACCCGATCCGGACTGGGCGGGGTCCATCTCGCCGTGGGCCCGAACCGAGCGGGACCTCGCCCGAGCGCTCGACCAATCGCGTTGGAACCTCGTCGCCGTGGGCGCCCATGTCCCTGCCGAGGTCACCGGAGCCTTGAAGATCAACGGGGTCGCAACCCCCCGAGCACGGGCGATTCTGGAGGAGGATCGCCGCCTCGCCAGGGTCGCAGGGCTGCTCGGGTCCTCGGGACCCGTGGTCCTCGTGTACGGCACCGAGGGAGAGGGCTACCGGTGGGCGGCCGCGGGGCCAGGCATTCGTTCCAAGGTCGAGGAGGCGATCGTTTCGCCGCAAGCCCTTGTGGGAACGGTGGCTGCCATCCTCGGACTCCGTCCGCCCCTGGCCGGCGGCGCCCCGTCACCTCCCATCGTGGAGTTCTCCGCCAGGGGGGCCAAAGCGCGGATCGCCACGGCTTGGAACGCCGCTTTGCAGAGGAAGGCTCAGGACCTCAGCCGCCGGCTCGTCCTCGAGCGCCAGCGGGACACGGGTCTCGTCCTGGTGCTTCTCGGTCTCCTGACGAGTTGTCTCCTCATTCTCGGAATCCGATTTCTTGTTTGACAATGTCGCCCGAATCGCAACGATGTGGGGGTGCGAAGCCTCGCCATCCCCCCATCTTGCGAGGTCATGACAGTCAAGTGAGTGAAGGAGCGCCACGCGCGCTCGACCGAACTCAGCCATCAAGGCTGAGGCGCCAGGTGGGCCGGTCTCCCGCCCGACCCATTCCGTGGGCGGGAGACCAAATGGAGAGATCGCCCCGCAAAAAGGGGCGCATCGCTCGCTGAGGGCTGGTCTGTCAGGACCAGCCCTTTTCTTTGCCGGCCCCCTTCGCGGCGGCGTCTCGTCATTCCCGGTAGTGCGCCCAAGGCAGGTCGATCGCCGCGTGAAATCCGGGCGCCGCGCCGTGCAGCACGAAAACCCCGTTGATGAGGGCTCCCGCCGTGGCCTGCTCGCCAGGTGTCCCCCCCTCAATGATGCACCGGATATCGGGCTCGCCCTCGAGAACGACTCTATCCCAGGACTCCTTCTCCCCCACCGCCGCCAGAAAGCGGAGACGTATGCGCGGCGTCTCATCGTCCCCCACGTAGCCGTGAATCCACTGGTGTATTCCTCGCACGCCCCCCTCGGGGATCTCCGCTCCACCCGGACAGGTCGTGGTGGAATTCGCGAGAACAGGTTCGAGGCCTTCCTCGAATTCCCTCAACGTCCAACCGAAGGCTCGCACGATCATGTGCAGACAGGTCTCGAGGCCAACGTGACCGAAATCTCCGACCGCCACCTTTTCCTCGAAGTCCTCGAGGGTGAGACCCGCTCCGATCTTGTCTCGAAACGGCTTCCGACGTGGAGCCGCGTCCTGAACCCGCTCCACCTCGACAGAACGAACCCTCAGACACGGCAAACTCATGGCGACGGGCCAAAGATCCATCAGGAACCCCGGGTTCACCCCGGTGCCTAGGACCGCCGCATTTCCGGCTCTCGCCCAATCGTCCACGGTCCGTGCCAAGGGATCGTTCTCGAGATCGGGAGCGGTCGCCTCCTCGCAGCTCGTCACGATGGAAACGCCTTGGGAAAGATAGGGGCGCATGTGACTCGCAGCCTGCGCCAGCTTCGATGCCGTGCACAGAATCGCGATGTCAGGACGTGCCACTGCGATGAGCTCGCCGGGGTCGGCCGTGACCACGATCCCGTCCGGCGCGCCGCATTCGAGAACCTCGGCAAGGGGCCGCCCGGCCAAATCGGCGGAGACATCCACGGCCCCCACGAGTTCCAACCCTGGGCGAGCCAACACGTGCCTCGCCACCTCCCTCCCGATGGGGCCGAGCCCCACCTGGATCACTCGAATCGTCTCTTTCATCATCATGTCTCATGATGGCACGGCGAAGGCGGCCGGAGTACCCCCGCCTGTCGACCTGTCCCACCGGGCTCGAAGGGGCGGCCATCCGCCGCTAAGGTCTCCCATGGAACGACCTCTCACACGACTCTACGAGGACGACCGCTGCGTCTTCATCCTCAAGCCGCCCCGCATCCTCAGCGTGGCGGCTCCGGGGGGGCGGGCACGGGCCAAGGGCGCCCCCGTCGATCGACGTCTCCGCGCCGAGGGACTCACGGCACTTCCCGTTCACCGACTCGACTATGAGACCTCGGGGGTCCTCATCCTGGCGAAGGACGAAGAGGCGAGAACACTCCTGGCCGATCTTTTCCGAAGCCGCTCCGTGGAGAAGGAGTACACGGCACTTCTCCAGCGCCGACCCCGAGCCCCCCGGGGACGTCTCGCCTTCCCGATTCTCGACTTGGGAGCCACGGCGCGCATCTCGGGCGCCGGGAAGCCCGCCCTGACCCACTATGAAGTGGTCTCCATGCACGGGCCCTGCGCCCTCGTGCGGGCCAACCCCGTCACCGGGAGGCACAACCAGATCCGCCTGCACTTTGCCCACATCCATTGTCCCCTCGTGGGAGAAAGGAAGTTCGCATTGGGGCGACGCGCCGTGGTGAGGCACAAGCGGGCCCTGCTTCATGCGCACGCTCTCACTCTTCGCCTGCCCTGGAAAGATTCACGGCTTCGCGTCGAAGCCCCTTTGGCAAGAGACTTCCAGAACGTCTTGCAAAAGTTGGATTCGCAGCCCCCCACCGTGGGGCCGGCACCGCCCCAGCGTTAGATTCCAGACATGCCGCGCAAGGACATCCACTTCCAACTCATCGCGACCGACCCCACGGGGGCACGGCGAAGCCGCTTCGAAACGGAGCATGGTGCCGTTGAATGTCCAGCCTTCATGCCCGTCGGCACACAGGGGGCGGTCAAGGCTCTCACGCCGGAGCAGGTGCTTGCCACGGGTGCGGAAGTGATTCTCGCCAACACCTATCACCTGTCCTACGACGGGAGACGAGAGTTGGTGCGCAGGTCGGGGGGGCTGCATCGATTCATGGCTTGGCCACGGACGATCCTCACCGACTCGGGGGGATTTCAGGTATTCTCCATCCCCGACAAGAAGATCGGCGAGGGCGGCGTCGCGTTTCGGGACCCCAACACGAAGGCCGATCTCTTCCTCGACCCCGAGACATCGATGGCGATTCAGAAGGATCTGGGCGCCGACATCGTCATGGCCTTCGACGAATGTGTCGAGTACCCGGCGCCGCGAGACTACGTCGAGTCCTCGCTGGAGCGGACCACCCGATGGGCGAAGCGGTGCCGCGATTCCGAGCTCGCCCCCCACCAGTTCCTCTTCGGAATCGTTCAGGGCGGGACGTACCGCGATCTTAGAGAGGCAAGCGCCCGGGCGATCACGTCCATCGACTTCGATGGATTCGCCATCGGCGGCGTCAGCGTGGGGGAAGGCCCGGATCTCATGAAGACGGTCACCGAATGGACAGCACCCCTTCTCCCCGACAACCTTCCACGCTACCTCATGGGCGTCGGCCACCCCGAAGACATTCTGGAAGCCGTCGAACGGGGAATGGACATGTTCGATTGTGTCATTCCCACGCGCTACGCACGAGGCGGGACCCTCTTCACTCGGGCCGGTCGGATTCGCATCGGCGACAAGAAGTTTCGCAAGGATGCGTATCCCGTTGACACCCATTGCGCATGCTACACGTGCCGCAACTACACCCGAGCCATCCTCCGTCATCTTTTCTACGCGGGAGAACCCCTGTTCGCCACGCTTGCCAGTCTTCACAACATTCAGCTCTACCAGGATCTGATGCGAGAGATTCGAGAGGCGGTGGAACAGGGTACGTTTGCGGCCCTCAAAGCGAAGTGGGCGACCCGGCTCGCTCGCCCGAAGGGCAAGACGAAGAGGCGCCGATGAGCTACCAGCTTCTGGATTCCGGCGACGGTCGCAAGCTGGAGAGCCTCTCCGGAGTGGTGGTCGAACGCCAAGCCGGCATCGCCATCTGGCGACGCCGCGAGCCCGATCTGTGGGACCGAGTCGCGGGTCGCCACATTCGCTCCGACCGCGGTGGCGGACATTGGGAATGGGATGCTCCTCACCCCCAAGTCTGGCAAGTGCGGCACGGCCCCTTCGACTTCGAGATCAAGCCCACACCGTTCGGCCACCTGGGTCTTTTTCCGGAACAGCTCCAACAGTGGATCTGGATACGCAACGAGATTCGAAGGTTGGCTGAGTCGGTGGCCAGGCCCCCCCGCATTCTCAATCTGTTCGCGTATACAGGTGGCAGTACACTGGCCGCAGCTGCCGGAGGCGCCGAGGTCACCCACGTCGACGCCGCGCGAGGCATCGTGGATTGGGCGGCGCGCAATGCCCGCCTCAACGACTTGGGCGACGCACCGATCCGGTGGATCGTTGAGGATTGTGCGCGTTTCCTCCGGCGCGAGATCAAACGAGAGAGGCGATATGACGGCGTCATCCTCGACCCCCCGACCTTCGGTCGCGGCGCCAAGGGTGAGATATGGAAACTGGAGGACGGCATCGGCGACCTGTTGCGACTCCTCGATCGGCTCACTGACGGGCACCCCTCTCTTCTCCACATGTCCTCGCACAGCCCGGGATTCACGCCTCTCGTTTTGGAAAACCTCATCGCCGAGACCTTCCAGAGCGACTGGCGCGAAACGTCGAGCGGCGAGATGTCGGTCCCGGAAGAGAATTCCGATAGAAGACTCCCCTCGGGTATATACTGGCGCGCCGTCAGATGACCCAGTGAGGTCGATTGCGAACGGAGACCCCCATGCGATGGATTGAAAGCCCTGCGTTGCCCGCCCTCGAGGAGCACTTCGAGGACATGGCGGATCTCCACATGCGCGCCCTGTTCGAGAAGGAACCGGATCGATTCCAGCGTTTCAGCTTGCGGGTCGGGGGAATCCTTCTCGACTACTCCAAGAACAGAATCACTCGCGAGACACTTCCGCTTCTTTGCGAGGTCGCCAGAACGGTGGGGCTCGAGAGACGTCGCGACGCGATGTTCTCAGGCGAGAAGATCAACAAGACGGAAGGGCGAAGTGTTCTTCACGTCGCGCTTCGCCGCCGCTGCGACGAACCCATCCTCGTCGACGGGAAGAATGTTCTCCCAGGCATCCGAAGGGTCTTGGAACGAATGGGAGAATTCGCATCCAAGGTGCGAAGCGGCGCTTGGAAGGGCTTCACGGGGAGCCCCATCACCGATGTCGTCAACATCGGGATCGGCGGTTCCGATCTGGGGCCCCAGATGGTCGTGGAAGCACTCAAGGCCTATTCGTCGCCGGACATCCGGGTCCACTTCGTCTCGAACGTGGACGGCACTCATCTTGCGGAAACGCTTCGAAATCTCGAGCCCTCCACGACCCTGTTCGTCGTCACATCGAAGTCCTTCACGACGCTGGAAACGATGACCAACGCTCGGACTGCAAGGGAGTGGTTCCTCGAGGCTTCCACCAGCGCCTCGGACGTCGCGCGCCATTTCGTCGCAGTGTCGACCAATGGACCAGCCGTTGCGGAGTTCGGAATCGATACCGCCAACATGTTCGAGTTTTGGGACTGGGTCGGAGGTCGTTTCTCCCTGTGGAGTGCCGTGGGGCTGAGCATTGCGCTCGCCATCGGCATGGAGAGATTCGAGGAATTCCTCGAGGGCGCCTACCTCATGGATGAACACTTTCGCCAGGCGCCATTCGAGGCGAACATGCCCGTCATTCTTGGCTTGTTGGGTTTTTGGTACGTGAACTTTTTCGGCGCGACGGATCACGTCGTCGTCCCCTACGACCAGTACCTCCACCGGTTCCCGGCGTATCTTCAGCAGCTGGATATGGAGAGCAACGGGAAGAGAGTGGACGAAGCGGGCCAGCCCGTGAGTTACCATACCGGTCCCATGGTGTGGGGCGAACCCGGTACCAACGGGCAACACGCGTTCTTCCAACTTCTGCACCAGGGCACCGAGTTCGCCCCGGTCGATTTCATCATTCCCGCGAACAGCCTCAACCCGCTGCGCAACCACCACCACATTCTTCTGGCCAACTGTTTCGCCCAATCCGAAGCCCTCATGCGCGGTAAGACGGTCGACGAGGCGGCACACGAATTGGAGTCCTCGGGCGCACCTCCCGCTGTCGTGGCGGCACTTGCCCCCCACAAGGAGTTTCCGGGAAACCGTCCGAGCAACACCCTGTTGCTCGAGAAGGTCACGCCGAAGACACTCGGGAGTCTCCTCGCTCTCTACGAGCACAAGATCTTTGTCCAGGGCGTGCTGTGGGGCATCGATTCCTTCGACCAATGGGGGGTGCAGTTGGGCAAGGAGTTGGCCCAGCTTCTCCTCCCCGAGATCGAGGGGCGCAGTCGGGGAGGCCCTCATGACGCTTCCACCGCCGGACTTCTCGCAGCCTGCCAGGAGATGCGGAAACGCGAGCGGCAGCGCTGACGGGACGGCTGGGCCCGTCTAACCCAGCAGATCCACGGCTTCCATGCTCGAATAGACGGCGCCGTTGGGACTGCGCTCACTCAGGATCAGGTGCAATGCATTCACGTCGACGACACCGAACCCCCGCGCCTTGGCTCGCTCTACTCGGTTGAGAAGGTCCTCCCCCGGCGGCCCCTTGAGGCGGCCGAGAGTGACGTGGGGCATCAAGCGCCGTTGTTCTCGCCGGAACCCGATGGTCTCGAAGCGGTCCTGGAGCAGATTGAAGGTGGCCAGCAGTTTGTCGGTGTCCCCCTCCACGCCCGAAGCGATCACGCGAGGGGGCTTCCCGGGCGGGAACAGGATCAGTTTGCGAATCTCGAGTCGATGGCGGGGCACTTCGTCAGCGACCTCTTCGAGCACGCGGCACACGGGGATCACTTCATCCGGGTCGATTTCCCCCAGAAACCTCACCGTGATGTGCATGTTCTCCTTCGGCACCCAGCGAACAGGCGCGCCGGCGAGTTGAAGGAAGCCGATCTCTCTTTCGAGCCGCCCCCGGACCTGGCTAGAAAGCGGGATCCCCACGAAGCATCGCAGTCGTCTGCTCATTCCAGCCCCAGATCGAGGAAGCGAATGAATTCCTGGTATCTCCGCTCGATGTCGCCCCACCTCAGCGTCCGGAGCTTATCGAGCCCGAAGGCTTCCACGTTGTACGAGGCGACCACGGTCCCGTAGGCCATGGCGGTCTTCAGGGTGGGGAAATCGACGCGATCTTGCCGTGCCAGCCACCCCATGACCCCCGACGCGAACGTGTCACCGGCGCCCGTGGGGTCGACGACCTTCTCGAGCGGCCAGGCCGGAAGCGCAAAGAATCTATCGTCCATGAGGACGATCGAGCCGTGCTCTCCCTTCTTCACCAGCACGATGCGGGGGCCGCATTCCCGAATGGTCTTCATCGCGCCGATCAGGTTGGTGTTCTCTCCCAGGCTACGGGCCTCCTCGTCATTGCAAACGAGGGCGTCGACTGCCGTCAGGACTTCGAGAAGCTCGTCCCGGTTGTGATCGATCCAGAGATTCATCGTGTCCATCATCAGCAACTTCGGAGCCGTCATCGCCCGGGCCACTGCAAGCTGGTTCTTCGGGTGATCGTTGGCGAGCAGGACGTACTCCGTCTCGCGGAACCTCTCAGGCAAACTGGGCGTGCACTCACCCAGGACATTGAGGTGCGTCTCCAGGGTCTCGGCCACGTCCATCCGGCCCTCGTAGCGTCCGGCCCACCGAAACGTCAATCCGCCTGGCACGCGCTGCAAGCCTTCGAGGTCGATCCCACGCTCCCGAAAGAGCTGGATGTGTTCCTCGGGAAAGTCCTCGCCCACGACACCCGCCAGCCGCACGGGCGTAAACAGGGACGCTCCGACGGAGAAGTAGGAGGCCGCCCCACCCAGAATATCTCGGCGTTCACCGAAAGGGGTGGCAACGGAGTCGAATGCAATCGAACCGACAACCAACAAGCTCATGATTCCAGCTCTTTCCTGTCCAGCGGTCCCTTGGTGACCGCAGACGTTTTCGCTCCCGCAGGCTCGGCGCTGCTCCCCACGAAAAGGAAGACGCCCCCGAGGAGACTCCAAATCATCACCGAGATCCCCAACAGGACGCTCAGTAGGACCAACTCGCTGCGGTAGGCAGCCGGCACTCCCACGGCCTGGAATGCCGTAATGAACGCCACCTCCCGAACACCCCAGCCTCCAGGGAACAAGGGGACGGACGCAGCGATCAGGATGATCGGCACAGTCGCGAAATACGTCAGAAGCGACGCCGGGATACCGAGGTCCTCACCGTAGACCCAGACCGACCCGATATTGCACAGATGGGCGACAAAGGACAACACGACCGCCCAGGAAACGGCGGCTGGTTTGCTCCGATAGAGCCGAAACGCTTCGTCCAGCTGCATCAGGATCCTGCTGCCGGGGAGCGACTTGAGGATCCGGTCGATATGCAAAAACCTTCTCGCCCGCCGACTGAGGATGCAACAGGCCATGATCGCGAGAATGAACAAAACGCCGAAGATCACGTACCCCTGCTTCTCGAAGGTCTTGAAATTGATCAGGATCGCGCCGGCCGAAAGTCCGGCCAGCACGGCCAGACCGATGACGCGGTCGACGATCACGGTGGAAACGGCGCGACTCCTCTTGCCGGGCGACTCCTTGGCGATCAGCACCGCCTTCGCGACATCGCCCCCTGTCATGCCGGGCATGAAGTTGTTCCAGAAGAATCCCATGAACGTGAGGCGGAAGGCCCGGCTCCAGGAGGCCGTGATTCCTTGAGCCTCCAACAGGATCCACCACCGCGTCACGCCGAGCACGTACATGCCGAAGATCAGCGTCATCCCCAAAAGGAACCAACCGGGATGCAGGTTCCGAAAGGTGGTTCGCAGTCCGAAGACCCGGCCACCCTCGGCGATCTCATCCGCGGAAAGGCGGAGTGTTTCGCCGGACGCGGTACGAAATGCAACCACGGAGTCACTCTTCGACCGTGCATCCAGAAGACGTCCTTCCAGGACCGTCCCGTCCTCGAGCGTAAGTCGATCGTTCCAGGAGACCTGACGGGAAACGACCCACGCCGCCGCGGCGAGGAGCGCCACCTTGAGAACGAGAAGCAAAAGCCGCCTTCCGACTCTTCCGGGCTCCCTGCGGCTCGAATCGATACTCATGACACCCCTTGGACTTTCCCGGTTGCGCACGCCATGCCATCGATCTCATCGGCAAATCGGGCGATGAGACTCTCGGCGAATCCCCGAGGATCGAGGCCCAAATCCGTGAGATTGGCGGTGCGAACCGGTGTTCCCTCCGAGGTCACGTTGACACCCAGATGGACCAAGCAGCTCACAGGCGAAACCGTTGCGATGGACACCGTGAGTTTCCCATCGCCCACGAAAAGGTCATCTCCGGAACGGCGCACGTCGGAAATGCCCTTCTCGGCCAGAATCTCTCGCACGAGAAGGACCAAGAGTCGCTGCAGGAAAACTCCGCGATCGAGGTCGGGGCCAAAGGACTCGACGATGAAATGCCTCATGGCCGCCCCGGCGATGAAGAGTCCGCGAGACCGATCGTCGAGATCCACGAGGTGACCGTCACGGACGTCGGCGGGGCCTTCGAATCCGACGATGGCGTCGCCTCGAAGACCGAATGTTTCCAGAATCCAGTGGGAACGCAATTGGGTGCCGTCGTAGGTGAGACGATCGTCCGACAGGAAGGTCGCGGGGCGAATCAGGGCCACTGATTGTGTCCCTTGTCTTTCCACCATGCGGTCCAAAGTTCGAGATCCCCCTCGAGTCCCGCACCTGTCAACGTATTCAGGATCTCAGCGCCCACCACGTTCACGCGGGTGTCATCCAAGGTGGCCATGGCGGTGAGGATCGCCAGGATGGTCCGGCGGCTGGGATACCAGCGAAGGGCTTTGATGATCCGCGTCGCCGCCCGCGCGTCTTTCTCGCGCTCGAGTCTCCGTGCCAGGGGCACCTGGAACCCCACGTCAGCGATGGCCGCCATGGCATCCGCCACGTCGGCGCGCACCTGAGCATCCCGGGCGCCGATGAGGGCCTCGCTCAGGGCAAAAACCGCAGCCTGCCGGCCCACCTTCATGGCTGCGGGGACCGCGACGTCTCGAAGCTCCGGATCGAAGTACTTCAACAACCATGCCGACAGCACCCGAAACACCGCGCGAGCCTGGGATGCGTTCTGGTAGCGGTAACTTCCAAGAATCTCCAGCGGCCCGCGACTGAGTCGCACGAACTCCGCGTGGAGGTCGGCCTTGCGGGTCTCGTACCAGGCGCGCCACGCGGCGACGTCTCGCCCGAAGTTCTGATCGGTCTGCTTGCGCAAAAGTTGGAGCGCTTCCGAGACGACGACGGCGTCGGAGGAGTTCAGCCGGTCGATGGCCGCGGCGATCTCCATGGGCTCGCGGGCCTTCAACAGATCGACGAAATGATCGTAGGCCTCTTGCCCCGATTTGAGCTTCTTCAACTCCACCTCGACGGGGGGCACCGGAATGCGCGTGACCATGTGGCCGATTGCAACCGCCGCGTCCGACTGCAAAAGGTTGTTGTCCCGCGCCAACCCCAGGAACTTGGTGGCGTGGGAGAGGGTGCGAATCGCTTGGGGAAGAGTCATCTCCTCGGCCGTCACCAGCCCCGCAAACGCCTCGTGACCGAGTTGACCTTCATCGAAAATGAGACTCGCGTCTTCAAACGTTGACAGGTCACCGCGATCCGGCGAGATGGCGTCGAGGTCGGCAAGATTCTCGCCCGTGGATTTCGTACAGCCCGCGAGAACCAGGGCGGCCAAGACAAGGGCTCGAAATGGTGCCATCGGCGCTGAGCTCCCAACCCGCATGATTCACGATCTCATGAACGATGCAGGCGACCCGCATCCCTCGGGGCATCCCGTGCCCCGCGCCGGATTCTACGCCTCGCCCCCGACGCTTTCAAAAGCGGCCTTGCTGGTTTGGAGATTCCGGTGTGGGAGGGATATGATCGCTCTGCGTCCCCCAACGGCTCCGGAAGCCCTGATCGGAAAGGTTCGCTTCATGTCTCCCGCAACAAGAATCTTCGAACCCCATGCCCACATGTTCTCGCGCGTCACCGACGACTACCAGGACATGGCCCGCGCGGGAGTCCGCGTCATCCTCGAGCCGGCCTTCTGGTTGGGACAGCCGCGGACTCAGGTGGGCAGTTTCATCGACTACTTCGACACGTTGATCGGGTGGGAGAGACACCGGGCGGCCCAATTCGGCATCCATCACGTCTGCACCATGGCGCTCAATCCTCGGGAAGCCAACGACCCGAGGGTCAACGCGGACGTGCTCGCCCTGTTGCCTCGCTACCTGGAGAAGAACAGCGTCGTCGGCGTCGGCGAAATCGGTTTGGACGACATGACCCCCGTCGAGGAAGAGTTCTTCGAGAAACAGATTCAACTCGCCATCGATCACGAGTTGCCCATCCTTGTCCACACCCCCCATCGCGACAAGAAGAGGGGGTTCAAGCGCTGCCTCGAAATCGTCCAGGCCTCCGGGATTCCCATGGATCGCGTCCTGCTCGACCACGGAAACGAGGAGACGGTCAAGATCACCCTCGACTCAGGTGCGATGCAGGGTTTCTCGATCTACCCGAACACGAAGATGAGCCCGGATCGCATGGTCGCGTTGCTTCAGACCTACGGAGTCGAGCGGATGATCATCAACAGCGCCTGCGATTGGGGCGTCAGCGACCCCATGTCCGTGCCGAAGACGGTGGACGCGATGCGGCGCGCCGGCTTCTCCGAGGAGGACATCGACACCCTCGTCTGGAAGAACCCGGTGGGCTTCTTCGGACGTTTCGGACGGGGCTCCGAGGACGAGTGGTTATCCGAACCCTCCCTCGATTGGAGCCAGACGCACGAGGGCAATAGCGTCTTGCGAGGTCAGACTCCCGAAGCCATGGACAGTCGACATGAGGACTGACGTTCCGCTCGCCCCTCTCCCAAACGGTCCCGCAAAAGAAGCCTTCGATTGGCTGAGCGCACGCATCGCCACCCAGGGTCCATCGGCTCTCACCACCTTCTTCGCTTCTCTTCCTCGACGGGCAGGACGAGTTTTCCTTCACCTCCGGGATGAACCGAACGATTCACCCTCCGTCGGCTGGCACGCTTTTCGAGCCTGCGACCTCGCCGCCGTCCATACTCTCGCGGCCCACGTGCCCGAAGGCCTGGAGACCCAGGTGCTCGAGCTCTTCGAGCACGGCGACGCCGAGGAGCGACGCATGATTCTTCGCGCCCTTCATGCCTTGGCGGTGGGCCCGTGGACGGAGACCTTGCTCCTCTCGGCACACCGCTGCAATGACGCTGTCCTTTTCGAGGCGGCCATGGCCGATGGGGACCTGCCCGCAAGAGTCCTGGGGGACGAGGACTACAACCGCATGATTCTGAAGGCGGCGTTCATGGATTTGCCTCTGGACCGGTTCCCCGGCTGGGAAGAACGGGCCAATCCGGATCTCTCCACGAGCCTGCTCGAATTCATGACGGAACGTGAGGCCGCGGGGCGCCCGATCTGGGCCGACTCGCTCCGCCTGGCCGTTCGAGCGCCGGTCCCGGGAGTTCTCGACCGTCTGCGAGGCGATCTATGGCATGGCGACGACGGGCGTCGTTTGGGAGCGGTGAGGGCGGCCCTGGACTTTCGGTTGACGACTTCGGACGAGGCCCTCGAAGAGTCTCTACGGCTTCGGCAAAGCCTGGAGCCCTCGGACGAGATCCGCCGCGCCCTGAAGACCGCCCTCGGCTCCTGAGGGTGCCTTCCCTGGAATTCAGGCGGTGTCCGCTTCCGCCTCCATGCGGCCGATCTCTTCCACGAGGGCATCGACCATCTCGTCTTCCTTGAGTTTCCGCACCATCACGCCCTTTTTGAAGAGCATGCCAAAACCTCGCCCCGCGGCAATCCCGATGTCCGCCTCCCGCGCCTCCCCCGGACCGTTGACGACACAACCCAAGACCGAAACCACGATGGGAAGCTTCGAGGTCCCCAGTCGCTCCTTCACTTCCGCGACGATACGCTCCAGGTCAATCTCGATCCGACCGCAACTGGGACACGCGACGATTTCCGGGTTGATGACGCGTCGCCCTGTCGCCTTGAGAATGTCGAAGGCCACGGGAATCTCCAGCGTCGGATCACCGAGCAAGGAGACCCGCAACGTGTCGCCGATTCCGTCCACCAGAAGACCTCCCAGCCCCGCGGCCGACTTGACCGCGCCGTAGGCCGGGTCGCCGGCCTCCGTCACACCGATGTGCAACGGAACGCCAGTTTCCAAAGCGGCGAACTTGCGGTAGGCCTGCACGGTCATGGGAACGCTCGAACTCTTGAGGCTCACGACGAAGTCGGTGTACCCCTCCCGGTCGCAAACCTCGAGGTATCGCATCGCGGATTCGACGAGGGCGTCCGAGGTTGGATAGCCGTATTTCTCCACGAGGTCCATGGCCAGTGACCCGGCGTTCACGCCGATCCTCGCGGGCATCCCAGCGTCGCGAAGTCGGCGGATCACCTCGAGGAACTTCTCCTCGCCACCGATGTTTCCAGGATTGATCCGCACCTTGTCGACGCCCTGCTCGATGGCCGTGAGAGCGTGCCGGTAGTTGAAGTGGATATCGGCGATCAGGGGGAGCCGGATGCGCTCTTTGATCTTTCCGAGGGCTCGGGCCGCCTCGTCATCCACGACCGCCACCCGGACCATCTCGCAGCCCACGTCGGCCAGGGCCTCACATTGAGCAGCCGTCTCCTCCACGTCCCGGGTGTCCGTGATCGTCATCGACTGGACGACGATAGGGTGGTCGCCACCGATGGTGACGGGGCCGACGCGGATCGGGCGGGTCTTTTTTCTGGGCGCCAATTCGGCCTGCACGTCTAAGCTCCTGCTGGGGATTCGCTCGTCCAGGGTGGATGGAACGACCCGGGAAATCAAGACCGGGTGGGCTGAGTCTCCTCGACGTCTTCGTCGGGGGCCACGAGGCGGCCCAGCCGCTCCATGACCTCCTCGTAGACCTCGCTACTGGCGCGGCCGTCGACGGTGAAGCCTGCGGCGAACCTATGCCCCCCACCGCCATACTCCCTCGCGATGGCGTGGACGTCGTGGCGACCGGCGGATCGGAGGCTGAATTTCGTCCTTTCGCTGCCAATCTGAAGAGCGAGACATCCGATTTCCACGCCGCGAATGGACAGGAAGTGATTCACGACCTCGAAGGCATCGCGCACCTCGCCGCCGTGTTCCTTCAAAAAGTCGAGGCTCACCTGCAGACTGGCGATCTTGGCCCCGTGGGTGAGCTGAATGCGGGAGATGTTCAAACCCATCAGCCTCACCCGATCGAAGGGCTTTTGGCAGTGCAGTTTCTTCCAGATCCGATAGGGGTTGACCCCGGCCTCCATGTACTCGGCGGCAAGCCTGTGAGTCAGGGGAGACGTAGAGTTGTAGTTGAACGATCCCGTATCTTGGACGAGACCGACATAGAGGGGTTCCGCCAGGTCCAGCGTCAGCCGCGCCCCGAGAGCCAGAAGAACGCGGTGAGTCAACTCCGCGCTCGAGGAGGCATGGGTGTCGACGTACAGCAAGTCGAAAAGATCGTTGTCGAAGATGTGGTGATCAAGCAGCGCCTTGGCCGCACCGGAGGAGCGAACCGGCCCCTCCATTCGTCCCAGGCGACCGGCGCCTCCAAGATCGAAGGCCACGATCGCATCGGCCTCGGCAATCAGCTCTTCGTGCTTGCCCTTCTGAAAGGTCGTCACCTCACCCGTACGCGTCAGAAAACGCAGATCCGCGGGGACTCCAGAGCAATTGAGGATGCGAACATCCTTCCCCGTGGAGCGGAGATGGCGCATCAATGCCAGCTCACTGCCCAGGCCATCGCCGTCCGGCGTCATGTGGGTGGTGAAGAGGATCTTCTCGTGGGACTTCAAGAACCCCACGAACTGATCCACCCCGACCAGTCGATCTGTGGACATCTTGCCGATCGGATCAGCCCAGGAGGTTCTTGATCTTCTGCTCGAGCGTCGCCTTCGGCTGGTTCCCCATGATGGAATCCTGCTGCTCGCCGTTCTTGAAGAAGATCACGGTCGGAACGCTCATCACTCCGAAACGTGCAGCCAGCTCTGACTGCTCGTCCACATCGCACTTGCCCACGAGAACACCCTTGTCCGCGTACTCAGAGGCCAACTCCTCGATGGTCGGAGCGAGCGCCTGGCATGGGCCGCACCAGGTTGCGCTGAAGTCCACCAAGGCGACACCCTCATTCTTCAATACCTTCTCTTCGAAGTTGTCGGTCGTGATCTCGATTGCGTTGCCCATGACGGTTCATCCTCTGGTCTCGTTTCGGACGGTTCCCCCGCGTCACCGTGCTGGGCAAGTTTATTCTCGCGGGGGGGCTATATCCAGTACCCCCTGACTTCCGAGGAAGTTATAGTCGCCTCCAACGTCTCAGGAGCCTCTCATGTCGCCTCGTATCGCCCTTTGTGTCCTCCCCCTCCTTCTTCTGATGGGAACGCTTGCCCCAGGGCAGGAGTCCCCACAATCCCCTCAGGACAGGATCATCGCCTTGGCCCGGGAAATCGAGCACAAGGTGGCCCAATTGCGGGGGCTCGAAATCCTGCACCCCACCCCCGTGGGACTCAAGAACAAGGAGTCGCTCAAGGCCTTCCTGATGAAAGAGGCCGCCAAGGAGATGCCTCCGGAGAAGTTGCAGGCTCAGGAAAGAGCTCTGAAGAAGCTCGGCCTCCTCCCCCACGACACCGATCTGCGCAAACTGTTCCTCGACCTTCTCGAGGAGCAGGTCGCGGGTTTCTACGATCCGGCCGCCCGGGAACTCTTCCTCGTCGCAAGGGGAGGAGATGAGACCGATCAGGCCGAAGCGGCCCTGGACCGCATGGTGATGAGCCACGAACTCGTCCACGCCCTGCAAGATCAGCATTTCCACCTGCAAGCCCTCCTCGAATCCGTTGAGGACGATGACGATCGCACCGCCGCCGTCAAATCCCTTGTGGAGGGGGACGCCACGCTGGCCATGATCATGATGGAGTCGCCTCAGGCGGCGGGAATGAAGCAGGCCCTCATGCTCCTGCCCACGACCCGCGACGGATTGAAAGCCTTCATGAAACTGTCGGGAGCGGCGGGCGAAGATCTGGGGATGCCCGGCGGCGGACTCATCATGGATGCGCCGGCGGTGATCGCCGACGCGATGATCTTCGAATACATGGGGGGAGCTAAGTTCTGTGCCTCGCTCCTCGGTTCGAAGTCCAAGGGTGGATCTCTGGATTTCTCCGGCATCGACGCCGTCTACGCACGGCCGCCACTTTCGACCGAACAGGTGATGCATCCGAAGAAGTACCGGGCCCAGGCTCCTGACTTTCCCCAGCGCATTTCGATTCACGGCGTCCAACAGGCCTTCGGCAACTCATGGTCCCTCGTTTTCGAGAACGTCATGGGCGAGTTGCAGCTACGTTCTTGGCTGACCGACCTCGGCCTCAAACGACGCGCCCGGACCCGTATTCACACGGGCTGGGACGGCGACCGCTACGCCTTGTTCGCCCAAGACGGCGCGCCCGACGCCTTGGTTTGGATCTCCGAATGGGATTCCCCCAAAGACGCTGCGGAGTTCGCCGAGGCCGCCCAGTCCTCGGTCCAAAAGCATCATCGCGGCACGGCCCCGAAAGAGGACGTGAGCGGCTCCGACGCCGCCTCCCTCAAAGTGTGGCGCCCGGGTCCGGAGGGGCCGGTGTCCGCGGTCGAGATCGTCGGAACCCGGGTGGTGGTCTTGGAAGATCTTCCCCCCTCGGTATTCTCGAGCGTCCTCGAGGCGGCTCTCGGGGCCTCCGCCGAGGAGATCAAGTGGAAGGCTCGCAAGCAGGACAAGGAGTCCGATCGGTGACCGCGACCCATTGGAAAGAACAGCTGGACGCCGTCGCGGGCGGCGCGGGGCGTCTGACCCCCGAGGAGGCCTGTTTCCTCCACGACAACGCACCCATCGAGGATCTTCGCGCCGCGGCGGCGGCCATGCGCAACCGTCTCCACGATCCAAACGTCGTGACCTATCTCGTGGATCGCAACATCAACTACTCCAATGTCTGTGTAACGGACTGCAAGTTCTGCGAGTTTTATCGTCCGCCGGGCCACGAGGAGGCGTACGTTCTTGACCGTGACGTTCTCCTTCAGAAGGTTGCGGAAACCGTCGCCGTCGGCGGCACGCGCATCCTGCTGCAGGGCGGTCACCATCCCGATCTTCCCTTGGCCTGGTACGTCCAGCTTCTTCGGGACATCAAAAGCGCCTTCCCCTCCGTGGAGTTGAACGCGTTTTCTCCCCCCGAAATCGCTCATATTGCCGAGGTCGAGGGGCTGTCGACTCTGAAGGTCCTCGAGACCCTTCGAGATGCGGGCATGAGCGGACTGCCGGGTGGGGGTGGCGAAATCCTCGATGACCGCATTCGCGAGCAGGTCTCGCCCAAGAAACTCAAGACACGCCCTTGGTTGAGCGTCATGGGCGAGGCCCACTCCCTCGGACTGGTGACCAGCGCGTCGCAGGTCATCGGCTTCGGCGAGACCCCGGAACACCGTTTCCACGCACTCGCGGCGGTTCGGGACCGCCAGGACGAAAGCCTCGCGGCCTTCGGACGGGGGTTTCTATCGTTCGTGATGTGGCCTCTACAACATGAGAGTCGGTTCGGTCGGGTCTTTGGCGACCGCCTGGGCCGCACACTCGGCGCGGACGAAGCGGCGTATTTGCGTCACCTCGCCCTCTGTCGTCTCTTCCTGGACAACATCCCCCACGTGGGGGCCTCCTGGCCCACCATGGGGCCCGAAGTCGCCATGCGGGGACTCGCCTTTGGCGCGGACGATTTCGGCTCGACGATGCTGGAAGAAAACGTGGTCAGTTCCGCCGGTTCCACCCACACCTGCATGACCGAGCCATTGATCCGGAAGTACGTGTCCCAAGCGGGCTTCCGTCCCCGCAAGCGGGACTCGAACTACGTTTTGCTGAGCTCCGACCTCGACTGAAACACGGGCTTTGTCCCATCCCCACTCAACCTGCGTCGTTTTTCCCGACGATAGGGAGTGTGGTTTACGAGCTGACAAGTCCAGGCGGCGTGGTGGAACCCGGGCGTGGGTTCCGGAAAGGATGACCGTGGGTGGGCTCAGCCATCGATCGGGGACGGTTCTGCTCTGCGGAGTCTCCGGTGAGGCAAACGAAAGATGTCGACAGGCCCTCGAAAGGGCCCGTTTCCAAGTGATCGAGGAGATCGCCTCGATCGGGGACGACCCTCCGTCCGCGCTGGCCATCCTCCTCGGGGTCGACGGGCCCAACGCGTGCACCCAGGCGATTCAGGAGTTGCGTCTGCGCGCCCCGGGCGCGGCGCTCGTTGGCATCATTACCCAACCCGGAGACGCCTCGGAAGCCTTGGTCCAAGCGTTCCGCGCCGGGATCATCGACGCGGTCGACGCCCGCGGCGGCGTGGACGATCTGGTACCGTCCGTGAAGCTGGCCATCGAGCGCCGCCGTCTTCAGATCTCGGAGGAGCGGATCTCGGAAGCCTTCACAAGGGAACTTGGGCGCCGCGCCCGGCGTTTGGGCGAAGCCGTGTTGCGCATCGAGGACGCTTACGAGGAAACCTTGGCGGCTCTCGTCGCCATGCTCGACTTACGGGAGCAGGCGACGGCCGGCCACTCCATTCGCGTCGGCTACTACACCTGCTACCTGGCCCGCGAAGTCGGGTACACGCGACGCGCCCTCCAAGACGTCTACCGCGGCGCCGTCCTCCATGACATCGGCAAGATCGCGATCCCCGACGCCATCCTCCTCAAACCGGGGCGCCTCACCGACGACGAACGCGAAGTCATGAAGACCCATACGGTGATCGGTCGCGGTTTCGTCGAACGCGTTCCCCATCTCCACAAGGCCGTCGTCATTCCCTGGTGCCACCACGAGCGATGGGACGGTCAAGGCTACCCGCGAGGGCTCGCCGGGGATGAGATTCCCGTCCCCGCCCGCATGTTCGCCCTTTGCGACGTCTATGACGCTCTTCGCAGCGAGCGTTGCTACAAGAAGGCGCTCACCCACGCGGAGTCACTCGCCATCATGCTCCCCGAGCGAGGCGCCCACTTCGACCCCGAACTGTTCGATGTCTTCCGGCAGATCCCGGAATCCCTCTGGGATGCCCTTCACACCGCCAGCATGCAGGCGAACAATCGATTCGAAACCATGCTGGACGTCTTCGCATCCCTGGAATCGGCAACGATGGTTCCGACCGAAGTTCGCCCCACCGAGGAGATCCGTCTATGAGCGCCTCCATCGCCGTCGAGAGCCCAGGACGCTACGTCAGACTTTTGACCCTACTCAAGTCGGGCGATCTCACCTCGGAAGCCGTCCATCGTGAGGTCTCGAAGCTGCCCATTTGCGCCGCGCGGCTTCTCGCCCTGGCCAACCAAGCCGATCAATCCGGTTCGATGTCCATCGACCGCATCGATCGGGCCGTGATGCTTCTCGGCCGAGACGCCGTGGTGGACGAGGTCGAATTTCTGAGCTCGGCGAACGACGAGGAACAGGGCTCCCACGAGGAGGCCATCGAACACCTGGTCCGGCACAGCTACGTCGTGTCTCGGGCCGCCGAGTTGATGTCTCACGCGGCACGTCTTCCCCTCCATCAACAGGCGCGAGCCGCCGGTCTGCTCCACGACATCGGTGTTTTCGTCCTGCTCAGAGACTGCCCCACCGAGTTCTTGAGCGCCATGAAGGATGCGGCCCGCGAGCGCGCCTCGACGGTGGAGTATGAATGTCTCCATTGCGGACGCGACCACTGCGAGGCCGGAGAATCCATGCTCCGAAGCTGGGGCATTCCGGACACACTCCTAGCCCCCATTGCCTTTCACCACGATCCTCTGGCGGCCCCACGCCGGCACCGCTACACCGCCCTGCTTCTCTACGCCGCCGAATGCCTCGCAGTCCGAGCGGGCTATCGAGAGACGTTCGGAACGCGCTCCCTTCGTCTCGAGAAGCAGGTCCTGTCGGAACTGCAACTCGCGGACGACGTTCTGAGGATCCACGTACCGATTCTCAGAAGGCTCCTCGGCACGCGACGCCAGGCACCGCTCGGGGAGGCTCGTTCGTGAAGCCCCGCATTCTCGCCATCGATGACAGTGCCCGGTACCTTCGAATTCTCCGAGGCCTCTTCGAGGATGATTTCGACGTTCAAAGCGTACGCCGCCCCGAGCTGGCGGTGGACCTGGCTCAGGCCAGCCCGCCCGACCTCGTCATCCTGGATGCGGTGATGCCGCGCGTGGACGGCTTCGAGCTCTGTCGCCGCCTGAAAGAGGCTCCCGGAACCACCGACGTGCCGATCCTCATCCTGACGTCCCAAGACCAGGACTGCGACGGCAAAGCCCTGGACGCTGGGGCCTGCGCCGCTCTCGCGAAACCCTTCGACCCGGACAGCCTGATCGATCTCGTGGAACGCCACCTCACGTCCGTCTTCATGCCCGACGCGGCCTCATAAAGAGCCGAGTCGTTCGAGGATCTCGTCCGCCACGCGACACCATGGGGTTGCCGCCACCGACCACACCGCCAGCCCCGCTGCCCGTCCGGCTTCCAGGTCGACGTCGCGGTTCCCCACCACGCAACTCGACCGTGGGTCGAGATTGAGTTCGTTGAGGGCCCGAAGAATCATTCCGGGTCGCGGTTTTCGGCAGTCGCACCGTTCGGGAAGAACATGGGGACATTGGTAGATCCGCCAGACATCGACGCCGTGTTCCCCCAAGGCGCGAAGAACCGTCCCGTGCTCGCGCATGGCGTCGACGGGGTTCACGATCCCCAACCCGAGGGACTGCCTATTCGTGATGATGGCAATGCGCATTCCGGCGTCTTGCAGCCGCCTGAGGGCGCGGGCCGCCCCCGGCAAGAGAGTGAGCCGGCCTTCCTCGTTCAGCGTCCCGTCTCGGTCGACCAGCAGTCCGGGAGCCCTTCCCAGAGGTTTCGCAGCTTCCATACGGAGGCGGTCGGCCGCCAACACGCGAAACACGAGTTCGGAAGACGAAAGATCGGAGTCTGCGGCAATGACCTCCGTCTTGCCTCCCCATGCGTCGAGCACGGCCGCGGAACGCAGCCGGCCGGGGTCGTAGTCGCCTCCCTTGAAGTAGAAGTCGGGACGCAGGGCTCGCAGCAGGGCTTCGGGACGGTCGTCGTCCTGGGGGATCACGGCGTCCACCGCCGCCAGGGCGGCCATCATCGCCATCCGATCCCCGACGGGCTGGAGGGGTCTTCCGGGGCCCTTCAGGCGCGCGACGGATGCGTCCGTATTCACCGCGACGATGAGGAAATCACACCGACGCCTCGCCTCGGCAAGGTATTCCACGTGCCCCCGGTGCAAGAGGTCAAAGACACCGCATGTGAAGCCGATCCTCCGGCCGCCCGCCTGATGGGCCCGAACCGTTCGGATCAGCTCGGCAAGGCGGGTCACTGGAGAATACGGGCGATGTCGGGGAGGAGCGGCCGCACAGCTTGCGTCTTCAGGGCCAGATTGCTGCCCTCCCCGACCCGTGTCACGAACAGGTCATCGTGGTGACGGATGAGCCCGAATTCGTCGAGGCAGGCGACACCTCCGCAGATCTCCATGGCCCGGACGAGAAGATCCGACGCCCGACGACTGCACTCGATCTTGACCTTCGCCGCACGTTCACGCTCGAGCCTGTTCTCGAGGTAGAGGTCGCAGGCATGCATCAACCAGGTGACACCGCTTTCCAAGGCCATGTCCATGTCGAGGATGACATCCTGAACCCGTTGGAAACGGCCGATGGGCTTGTCTTCGAATTGGATCCGCTCCTGAGCGTATTGGCGGCACTTGTCCAACGCGAAGGCCAACGAGGCGACCGCCAGACCCGCGACGAAAAGTCGCCCGCCGTTCAAGGTCGTGACCATCACTTTGAAGCCGCCCTGCAGATCACCGAGGATGGACTCGTCCCCCACCTCGACGCCGTCGAAGGAGATCGAGCCGGTGCTGGACTGTTTCCAGACCTGCTTGCCCGCCATCTCCTGGTAGTGGACTTGCGGATGATCCATGGGGACGATGAAGCAGGTCGTGCGATAGCCGTTCTTGGCGTCGGGATGGGTCAGAGCGTGGACGACCACGTGGCTCGCCCACGCGGCGTTCGTGGACCAGCATTTTTCGCCACGCAAACGCCACCCGTTGTCGGTCTTCACCGCCGTCACCTCCGGGTTCGCGGCGTCCGACCCGCGCCCCGGCTCGGAGAGCCCGAAGACGAACATCCGCTTCCCGGCGGCGAGGTCCGGCAGATGCGCTTTTTTTTGTTCCTCGTTGCCGCAGAGCATGAGAGGCTTGGCGCCCAAGCTCACCGCGGCACCAGGCGTGATGGCCACGGACTGACTATGATAGCCGAGAGCGATCCCCATCAGGACGAGATCCAGATGATCGCCCCCTTGTCCGCCGTACGCCTCGTCGATGGGAAGACCGAAGAGCCCCAACTCGGCCATCTGTTGGATGGCCGCGTCCGAGACCAGGGCATGTTCCCTCTCCCAACCCAGGATCTGGGGTGCGATGACGTCGTCAGAAAAATCTCGGACCGCCTCGTAGAAAGTGAAACGATCCTCGTCAATGAGATCCTTCAGGTAGTGGTCGATTCGCCGTTCCATCGGAGTGGTCTCCAGAACATCAAGGAGGCATGATCGGGGTCGCGTCGCGGGAAAACGACGGATTCTAAGTATCGCCGCCACAAGGAGCAATAGGCGGAAGGGCAACGAAGCTGCAACCGCCATCACGAAATCGTGGCGTGCGCCAACATCGAGAGTCCCGCACGTATAGGAAGCGATCCGCCACCTCGTTCGCGCGGCTTTTTGGAGAATCCCGGCCTGCGCCCTGGTCGAGTTAACGAGTGGGACGGAAACTCTCTCGGGTCGTCCGCTGGGCCCCGAAGTCGTTCGAGGAGACCGAAGACGCCATGTCTCAGGCACACATCAGCATCATTGGTCGGTTCGACCCGGAATACGCACCCCACGTCGCGACGCGGGAGGCGATCATCCACGCGGAGAAAGCTTGGGGAACGGTTCTCAATACGCGGTGGATCATTCCCGACCTGATGCACGACGTGGAGGCGGCCATGGAGGGCACTCTCGGCGCTTTGATCGCGCCCCGAAACCCGAAGAGTCCCCGCCAGCTGTGGCCCGAGATCCTCGGGGCCTTGACTTGGCTGAGAGAGCGCAACCTCCCGACCCTGGCCCTGGAATATGGCTACCACCACATGCTCATCGAGGTGGCAAGAAGCCTGGCCGGCCTTCCCCAGGCCAACAGTTCCGCCTATGACGAACAAACGGCGGATCCCGTGATCACGCCCCTCGATCACGCATCCCAGCCCATCGACAAGTTCCATCCCGAATTGGTGGATTTCGAGATTCGTCCGGACACGGCCCTCGCCAAGGCCTACGGCGCACCAGGCGTCCAAAGAGAATCCTTCAGGGGGCACTACGCCCTCAACCCCGACTACGTCTCGACGTTCGAGGAAAACGGCGCTCTCGTCTCCGCTCGCGGTTTCCTCGGGGGAACCACGTTTCCCGCGGCCATCGAGTTGCCCGATCGCGCATTTCATATCGGCGTGGCCTGGCTCCCTCAGAACCGCTCGCGGTCCGGCTCACCCCACCCCCTTGTCAACGCCTTCGTAGGGGCGGTCCTCGCCCATTCCTGATGTGTGGGGCAAGATGCGGGCAGGTCGGTTATCCTCGAAGGGTCAAAGCCCGGCGTCCGACGACGTCGGCTGCAACAGGCTTGGGGGATTGAACCTTGTCCGACGACATCCGCACACTGCTCCGCGAAGCCCTGGATGGTCATGATGGCCACGCCGAGCTGAGAGCCGTCCAGAAGACGACCCGCTCCATCTCCGTCGAGGAGGGGAAGGTCGAGGCCGCCGCCGTCAAGAGGAAAGGGGGCGTAGGCGTTCGCGTCCTCGAGAACGGCACGTGGGGCTTCTCGAGTACCAGCCTCCTCGAGGCTGCGGCGATTCGCCGCGCCCTCAACGAGGCGGTGGAGGCGGCTCGCGAGAGCGCGTCCATGCGAGCACGGACCGTGTCCGCACTCGCCCCGGCCGACTTGGCGGTGGGCTCGATCCCGAACCCCGAGGCGGAGCGCGTGGCAGCGATTCCCATGGAAGAGAAGGTCGCCCTGGTTCTCGAATCCGAGCGCTCTTTGCGGGACGAGAGTCGAAGCATCCGCAGCGCGGCCTCGGCCTACACGGAGATCGACGAATCCAAGGTCATCGTCACCACCGACGGAGCGGATGTGGCCTTCCGGGTCCTTCGACCCGAGTTCCGAGTCCAGGCCGTCGCCGAGAAGAATGGGCAACTGGCGGTGGCGTTCCAGGCCGTGGGGGTCACAGGGGATTGGAATTGCCTCTTCCACGAACACCCACGGAGTCGCATGATTGCCGAGGCCGGAAAGACCGCGGTCGATCTTCTCGACGCCAAGTCCCCCGACGGTGGGCGCAAGACCGTCATTCTCGCCCCTTCGATCGTGGGGCTGCTGGTTCACGAAGCCATCGGACACACCGTCGAGGCGGACTTCGTTCAAGCGGGCTCCGTGGCCCAGGGAAAGATCGGCCAGCGCGTGGCCAGCGACCTCGTCACGCTCTGCGACAGCGGAGCCAGTGAGTTCCTGATGGGGGCCGGCGGCACCCTTCCCGTGGACGACGAGGGCGTCGTGTGTCGCAGGGCCACGATCATCCGCGATGGCATCCTCGAGGGCTACCTCCACAACCGGGAATCCGCGGCGAAGTTCGAGGTCGCCCCCACCGGGAACGCCCGAGCCTGGAACCACTCCGACCAGCCTCTCATTCGCATGCGCAACACCTACCTTTGCCCCGGTGAGAGCACGCTGGAAGAGATGATCGCTGGCGTCGAGGACGGCTATCTTTTGGATGGTCCCCGAAACGGTCAAGCCGATGCCACGGGGGAATTCATGTTCGCCGTCCAGACGGCCCGACGAATTCGCCATGGACGATTGGAGGAGCTCGTCCGCGGCGCGACCATCAGCGGAGTTGCCTTCGAGGTCATGCAGACGGTCGACGCTATCTCCCGTGAGTTCCACTGGGATCTCGGGTCCGGCTATTGCGGCAAGGGGCAGCCCGCGAAGGTGGATGCCGGCGGACCCTACGTTCGATGCCAAGTTCTCCTGGGCGGCCTGCAGGGGGAGGACGCATGAAGAACCCCGAAGAATTGCTGCGTCTGGGAGATGAGGCCGTCGAGGCGGCAAGACGCGCCGGCGCCGACGAAGCCGAGGTCGCCGTCACTTTCGCGAAGGGGGCCTCCGTCGATTTCGAGAACAACGACATCGCCGTTGCGATCTCCGATGAGGAACTCGCCTACGGCGTGAGAGTGTTCAAGAACGGCCGATTGGGCTTCGCCACCGCCAATGACGCGGCCCATTTGTCCCAGACCGTGGCGGACGCCCTGGCCCTCGCCTCCACGTCCCTCCCCGATCCCAACAACGGGCTTCCGTCGCCACGCCCCGTCGACTTCGTCGAGGGACTCGACGACGAGAAGGTTGGCGAGTTGACGGTCGGTTCCTTGACCCGCCACGCCGGCGAACTGCTGGAGACCGTGCGGCGCCTCGATTCCCGACCGTCCATCGACTCCGGAAGCGTCGGCGCCATCGTCGTCAGTCGCGCCGTCGTTTCGACGGTGGGCGTGCGGGTCGCAGAGAGGACCAGCCGGGTGACGACCTCGCTCTTCGGCATGGCCGTCGAGGACGGTCGCCCGGGCAGCTTCGTCGTGCAAGCCACGGGATCTCGCTCCGCCGATCATTTCCACCGAGACATCGAGAGCTGCGCCGAGGGTTTCGTGGCGAAAGCGTTGGGCGCCTTGAATCCGGGTAAGGGGCGCAGCTACCGAGGCGTGGTCCTTTTTTCCCCCCAGGCCGTGCACTCGCTTCTCGTCAGCAACTTCGTGACGATGATCTCCTCTCCCTTCATCCGCAAAGGACGCAGTCCCCTGGGAGAGAAGCTGGGCTCGATCGTAGCGTCTCCTCTCCTCACTCTCACGGACCGGCCGGACGAACGGGGTGCCTATGGGGCGTCCTCGTTCGACAGGGAGGGGCAGCCGCGCCGTGTGTTCACGATCCTCGACAAGGGTCGCTTCGCGGCGATTCCCTACAACCACTACGAGGCCCGGGCGGCCGGCCAACCGGAAGGCAGCACGGGTCACGCCCAGGGAGGAGCGGAGAGTTTGCCTGGTGTCGGGTTCTCCCGCCTGGACCTATCCCCCGGCGCGGGAGGTTTCGACGACGCCCTCGATGCGGCTGGTGAGATCATCGAAGTGACTCGCTTCAGCGGCAGCACGAACGCGGTCACCGGAGAGTTCTCCGGCGTGGTGAAGGCCGGCTTCCTCCGCAAGGGGACCGAGCGACGTCCCGTCACGGAAGTGCTGATCGCCGGCAATCTGCTGGACGCCTATCAATCCGTTCTCGCCGTCTCTGAAGACAGGGAACGGCTCTTCGGCCTTCACACGATGCCGGCGCTCCTGGTGGATGGGGTCAGCGTCACTGCGGGCTGATGGCGCGCGATCGCTCCGGGACCGTCGCGGTGAGGAGCGCCCCCAACCCCATGAGCGCCGCCGCGGCGCCGAATGCGATCTCCGCCGAAGTCGTCTCCCACAGCCAGCCCACGGTGGCGGATGCGATCAGATCGCCCATCCCATTGACCGTATGCATCCACCCGAATGCATGCCCGTGCCTATCGCCCGCGAGATCGGCAGCCCAAGCCCGCTCGACGGACTCCTCCGTGCCGACGAGACAACCAGACAGAAACAGCGCGAACGCCCCCGTGACCCAGCCCGGCGAAGCCAGAACCGGAACCAGTGCGCCGAGGGCGCCCAACCCGTACGCCGTCACGAGAATCGGCTTTCGTCCCTTGGCATCCGAGACAAGACCACCGATGTAAGCGGACGCCACCGTGACCAGGTTGAAAAACGCATAGAGTAGGGCGGCCCGTCCGAACGTGGCCAAGGGCGCTCCCTCGGAGGCCTCGGGACCGAGTGCCCACAGCACGAGAAGGATCTTCGCGAAATCACCGCTTCCGAAGACGCCGAGCGCGAAGAGGTAGTGTCGAAACACCTTCGACACGGGAGCCCTGGATTCGCTGTCGAAGCTGCGCCGAGGGCGCGGATGCTCCTTCACGAAGAAAGCGACCACGCCGACGCACACGAGCCCGGGCAGCAAGGTGAGAACGATGATGCGATGAACGCTCCAGCCCCAGAACAGCAGCGCCGCCGCCACCAGGGGCGCAAGCAGGGCACCGCTTTGATCCATGGCTCGCTCCAGCCCGAACGCCCGTCCCTCGAGTCCCTTGGGGATCGTCCTCGCGAGCAGGGTGTCCCGCATGGGCGAGCGGAAGCCGCGACCGATCCAGGCGGCTCCTCTCAGCCCAAGGATCCACCCCCAGGATTTCGCCCAAGCCACGGCGGGCATGGCCAAGGAGGTCAACAGATACCCTCCGACGACCCAAGGCTTCAGGCGCCGAAAGGTGTCAGCGCTCTTTCCTCCCAGGAACTTGGCCACCGACGCAAGAGCGTCCGAGAGCCCTTCGATGACGCCCAGGGAAACCGGTCCGGCGCCAAGGCCGATCAGAAGGGCGGGCATGACGCAGGTGACGGCCTCGTGGGAGAGGTCGGAAAAGAACGACGCGACCCCCCAGGCCTTCACCTCTAAGGGGAGAGCCTTCCCCCCTGCTTGTCCGTCGCTCGCGTCGGCCTCCCTCACCGAGATCCCGCCTCCGGCGCCCGGTATCGGTGGATCTCGACCCGCTCCACGGTGACCATGCCTTCATGGATCATGGCGTCCAGCGTGGGCATGAAGGCCTCGATGCGGTCCGCCCTGTCCACGATTTCGACGACAATGGGAAGATCCTGTGAGAGGCGAAGAACCTTCGCCGTGTGGACCCGGCTGTGAGCGCCGAATCCGGCGAGTCCCCGAAGGACCGTCGCTCCCGCGAGGCCCTTCTTTCGCGCCTCCATGAGAATGGCATCGTGCAGGGCGTGCCCTTTCCATCGGTCGCTCTCGCCGATGAAGATGCGAACCAGCTTTCCTTCGCCCTCGATCCTCATGGTGCCATCTCCCTCATGGGATGAGTCCCCGCACGACGAGTCGACCGACAAGAAGCGCGCCAACACCCAAAAGAAGGTTTCCCAACAGGTTGAGCGCCGCCCAGCGGCCGTCGCCTCCTCTCAGCAATTCCAAGGTCTCGTAGCCGAAGGTAGAAAACGTCGTGAACGAGCCCAAAAGCCCCACGGCAATGAACAGCCGCCATGGGGCCGACGCAAACCTCCCCTCTTCCACCAGCTGCATGAGAACACCGAGCACGCTGCAGCCCACCACGTTGACGACAAGGGTCCCCAGGGGAAAACCCGAGACGTCCGTCAGGCGATGGACCCACCCGGACACGGCATAGCGTCCCAGCGCCCCCAACATGCCACCCACGGCCACCGCCAACCACTCCATGGTCCACCCTCGCTGTGACGTCCCGCCGCACATAGATTCCACCGGCATCATAGCCGTCCGGCGGACACCTCGAGGCCTCTCCATTAGATCAGCGATTTCTTCCGAAAACCCTTGTTCGGCGCGCCCTTCGGCTTAGGATGAGGACGAAAGAGGACTGAAAGAGTCCATTATTGACTTCACCATGCTGCGCATCACGAAACAGACCGACTACGGGATCTTGCTCCTGACCCATCTGGCCGCCTCGGGCCCGACGGAAAGGCTTTCGACCAAAGATCTTGCAGACCGGACCCGTCTGCCGTTGCCGACGGTGAGCAAGGCCTTGAAGGTCCTGGTCCGGGCGGGAATCCTGAGGTCGCATCGGGGCGTCCAGGGGGGATATGAGCTCAGCGCTCCCCCCCGGGAGATCACCCTCGATGTCCTGGTCGCCGCCCTCGAGGGCCCCGTCGCCATGACGGAATGCTCCGACGCGGCCGGAGGCGACTGTCGGTTGGAAGGCCAATGTCACGTCCAGGTCAACTGGCAGCGCATCAACGAGGCCGTCCAACACGCCCTGTCCCAGGTGACGTTGGCCGAGATGGTCCAGCCCTTCCCCAGCCTCGTGGGGCTCGCTTCCCAGGCTTCCCGCATCCCATCTCCTCCGGGTCCGCAACACGAGAAAGACGCGTCATGAGTTCCGACACCGACCACATCGAGAAAGTCACTTCCCAGGACTACGAATGGGGGTTCGTCACGGACATCGAGCAAGAGAAGCTCGAGCCCGGGTTGAACGAAGGGGTCATCCGCTTCATCTCCGCAAAGAAGGGGGAACCGAAGCCGTTGCTCGAGTGGCGGCTGGCGGCCTTCGAAGCCTGGAAGACCATGGAGGAACCCGACTGGGCGAAGGTGGGCTATCCGGCCATCGACTATCAATCGATCTCGTACTACGCCGCGCCGAAGAATGACGACGACCGTCCCAAGAGTCTCGACGAGGTCGATCCGGAATTGCTGGAGACCTACGAAAAATTGGGGATTCCCCTGCACGAGCGCGCCGCCTTGGCCGGGGTCGCCGTCGACGCCGTCTTCGACTCCGTGTCCGTCGCCACCACCTACAAGGGCAAGCTCGAGGAGATGGGGATCATCTTCTGCTCCCTGTCCGAGGCCGTGCGAGAGCATCCGGATCTCGTCTTGAAGTATCTGGGCTCCGTCGTCCCGGTCAGGGACAACTTCTTCGCGGCGCTCAACTCCGCCGTCTTCTCCGATGGGTCCTTCGTTTACATCCCGAAGGGCGTTCGCTGCCCGATGGAGCTCTCCACCTATTTCCGCATCAATGCCGCCGACACCGGTCAGTTCGAACGGACCCTCATCGTCGCGGATGAAGGGGCCCATGTCAGCTACCTCGAAGGATGCACGGCGCCCAAGCGCGACGAGAATCAGCTGCATGCCGCGGTGGTCGAACTCGTCGCGTTGAAGGACGCCACCATCAAGTACTCCACCGTCCAGAACTGGTACCCCGGCGACAAGGATGGGAAGGGAGGCATCTTCAACTTCGTCACCAAGCGAGGTCTGTGCAAGGGAGATCGTTCGAAGATCTCGTGGACTCAGGTGGAGACCGGTTCCGCGATCACCTGGAAGTATCCGAGCTGCGTGCTCAAGGGAGACGACTCGGTCGGAGAGTTCTACTCGGTGGCCTTGACCAACAACCACCAGCAGGCCGACACGGGCACGAAGATGGTCCACCTCGGCCGGAATACTCGCAGCACCATCGTGTCGAAGGGAATCTCGGCGGGTTTTGCCCAGAACACCTATCGAGGTCTCGTTCGGATCGGCAAGGGCGCCCGTGGGGCCCGCAACCACTCCCAGTGCGACTCTTTGCTGATGGGCTCGACCTGCGGAGCCCACACCTTCCCCTATATCGAGGTCAAAAACCGCCATTCCGAGGTCGAGCATGAGGCGACGACGTCGCGGATCAGCGAGGACCAACTCTTCTATCTCCGCCAGCGCGGCATCAAGGAAGAGGACGCGGTCAACATGATCGTCAACGGCTTCTGCAAGGAAGTCTTCCGGGAGCTTCCGATGGAGTTCGCGGTGGAAGCGCAAAAACTTCTCGAGGTCAGTTTGGAAGGAGCGGTGGGCTGAACGCCTGCCGAGGAAGCACGAGCATGAATCTATTGGAAATCAAGGGGCTCGAGGCGAGCGTCGGGGGGAAGCCGATCCTGCATGGGCTGGACCTCGTCGTCCCCATGGGAGAGGTGCACGCAATCATGGGGCCGAACGGTTCCGGGAAGAGCACCCTTTCGTACGTCCTGGCCGGGAAGGATGGCTACGAAGTCACCGCGGGAGAAGTCCTCTACAAGGGAAAGAATCTTCTCGACCTAGCTCCCGAGGAGCGGGCGGCCGAAGGGTTGTTTCTCGCGTTCCAGTATCCCGTCGCCATCCCGGGCGTGAACAACATGTACTTTCTGAAGGCGGCCCTGAATGCCCAAAGAAAGCACAATGGCGAGGAGGAACTGGACGCCGTCGACTTCATGAATCTGTTGGACGGCAAGCTCGAGCTGGTCGGGCTCGACCGGGATCTTTTGAAGCGGAGTGTCAACGACGGATTCTCCGGGGGCGAGAAGAAGCGGAACGAGATCCTCCAGATGGCGGTCCTCGAACCCACGTTGTCCATCCTCGACGAAACCGATTCCGGGCTGGACATCGACGCATTGAAGGTCATCGCCGACGGGGTCAATTCCCTCCGGGCTCCGGACCGATCCACCCTTCTCATCACCCACTACCAGCGTCTTCTCGACTACATCGTGCCCGACAGGGTGCACGTGCTGGCCCGCGGCCGCATCATCAAGTCCGGTGATCGCCATCTCGCTCTCGAGCTGGAGGAGAGGGGCTACGCGTGGCTGCTGGAAGGTTCGGAGACCGGAGCATGACGACTCTGAACACCTCGATCCGCGACGCATGGTCCGATCGAATCACGTCCACGTTGCGCCCCGAAGACCCGGAGTGGGTGGTGTCGGCCAAGCGCGAAGCCGCCGAACTCATTCGCTCCAAGGGACTCCCCACGAGACGCGATGAGGACTGGCGCTACACCGACCCCGCCCCCCTTCTCGAGGCGGACTGGCGAGTGGGCGTTGATGGACCGACCCCACCGCCGACCGAGGAGGACATCCGCGCTTTCACGTATTGGGACGCATCCGCGGTTCGGGTCGTCTTCCTGAATGGACGCTACGTTCCGGAACTCTCCGTCCACCGCACACGCACGGACGGACTTTCCGTCGTACCTCTTTCCGAGGTGATGGCGGGTAAGCATCCGTCTGTGGAATCACTGGTCGCCCAGCAACTCACGGCGGATCGCCCCGCCATGGATCTTCTGGCCACCGGGGGCGCACGGGACGGCCTCGTCCTCCGCCTGGAGGACGGCGTCGAGGTCGAGGGCCCCATTCACGTCCTGTGTCTTACCGACGCATCCGGGGACGACGCCTACATACCGCTCTTCCACGTCTTCGAGCTGGGAGGGGCCTCCCGGCTGACACTGGTCGAGCGCTATGCGAATCTCGCTTCCTCCCCCCGAAGTTTCACCAATTCCGCCACCGACATCCTGCTCGGACCGGGGGCATGTCTCGACCACTACACTCTGGAGCGCGAAGCGGAACGAGCCATCCACCTGGGGGCCCGACACGTGCGCCAAGAGGATCGCTCCGAGTTCCGGCAGACCACCTTCACGATCGGCGCGAGCCTCGCCCGTCACGACACAGAGGTCCTCTGCGACGGCGACGAGACGACGACATCCCTCGGCGCCCTTTTCCTCGGCGAGGGGACACAGCACATCGACCACCGCATCCTGGTCCACCACCGTGGGGATCAAAGCCGGTCGGAGCAGCTGTTCAAGGGGATCCTCGACGAGGGTTCCACGGGCGTCTTCAACGGCAGAGTGGTCGTCGACGAAGGGACCCACGGCAACGACGCCCAGCAGTCCAATCACAACCTGCTGCTCTCGGACGACGCGACGGTGAACACCCGGCCCCAGTTGGAGATCTATGCGGACGACGTCTCGTGCAGCCACGGTGCGACAGTGGGGCAACTCGACCCGGACTCGCTTTTTTATCTCCGAACACGAGGGATTCCTCGGGGCCAGGCCGAGAGCCTCCTCACCTACGCGTTCGCAAGCGACGTCGTCGATCGCATTCGCATCGACTTCATCCGAGAGCGCGTTCAGGAGTTTCTCTCCACCCGCATGGAGTTCGGCAACACCTCGGAGATGACCCAATGACCCGCATCGCACGCCCCGACTATGATCTCGAGTCCGTGAGGTCCGAGTTCCCCACGCTCGGGCAAACGGTGTACGACCGTCCGTTGGTCTACCTCGACAACGCCGCGACCGCGCAGATGCCCGCCAAAGCCATCGACGCCGTCCGCGAGTTCCAAACACGGGACCGTTCGAACATTCACCGCGGCGTCCACGCTCTCAGCGTTCGCGCGACCGAGCACTACGAGGCGGCGCGCGTGACGGCCTCACGTTTCATCAACGCCACGTCGCCCAAGGAATGCGTCTTTGTGAGGGGAACGACGGAGGCGGTGAATCTTGTGGCATGGAGTTTCGTGCGCCCCCGCGTCTCCGAGGGAGATTCAATCCTGATCACGGGCCTCGAGCACCACTCGAACATCGTTCCCTGGCAGCTTCTCGGCGAGGCGACGGGAGCGCGGTTGAAAGTCGTTCCCTTGCGCGACGACGGGACGATCTCCGTGGATGACTTCGCCCAAGCCCTCACGCCGGATGTGCGTTTCGCGAGCTTCGCGCACGTCTCCAATGCCCTCGGGACCGTGAACCCGGTTGGCTCCCTCACGGCACTTTGCCGCGAGAAGAATATTCCCTGTCTCATCGACGGGGCCCAGGCGGCTCCCCACATTCCCATCGACGTCAAGGAGCTGGGCGCCGACTTCTACGCCTTCTCGGGGCACAAAGTGTACGGTCCCACGGGAATCGGTATTCTGTGGGGTCGGGCCCAGCACCTCGAAGCCATGCCCCCCTGGCAGGGCGGCGGGGAGATGATCTCCAGTGTGTCTTTCGAGGGAAGCACCTGGAACGCGATCCCCCACAAGTTCGAAGCGGGAACACCCAACATCGGCGGCGCCATCGGCCTGGGCGCCGCCCTCGAATGGCTCATGGACTTCGGCATCGCCAAGGCGGCCGCCTGGGAGACCGCCCTCCTCGAGCACGCCACCCAAGTCTTGGGAACCATCCCCGGACTCCGAATCATCGGCACCGCTCCCGAGAAGGCCGGCGTTTTGTCATTCGTGATCGAGGGGGCGCACCCCCACGACATCGGAACCATCTTGGACAGGGACGGGGTGGCGATTCGGGCCGGACATCATTGCGCCGAACCCGTCATGCGTCATTTCGGCATTCCAGCCACGGCAAGAGCTTCCTTTGCGCTCTACAACACGATGGAAGAGATCGAGGCGCTTAGCGGAAGCGTCCGCAGGGTTCAGGAGATGTTCGCCGATGTCTGACCTTCGAGATCTGTACCAGGAAGTCATCCTGGACCACAACCGAAGTCCCCACAACTTTCGCGAGATGCCCTCGCCCACGGCGCACGCCGACGGTCACAATCCCCTGTGCGGCGACACCCTCACGGTGTACCTCGACATCGAGGACGGCATGGTCAAAGACGTCTCCTTCGTCGGGTCGGGATGCGCCATCTCCAAGGCCTCGGCGTCTCTCATGACGGACGTCGTCAAGGGGAAGACACTGGAGGAAGTGAGAGAGATCTTCGAAGGATTCCATGGAATGGTGACCGGAGAGAGCGGCGGGCAGAGCCCCGCGTCTCTCGGCAAGCTAGCGGTCCTGGAAGGCGTCTCGGAATTCCCCGTCCGCGTCAAATGCGCCACTCTGGCCTGGCACACCCTGATGGCGGCTCTCGAAGGGCAAAGCGACCCGGTTTCAACGGAGTGACCTGAACATGAGTGATCATCCCATTTCCAAAAATGACGAGGTGGAGCGGACCCGGTCCTCAGACGAGGCCGCCCCGACACCCGCCGCGGACGAGTCCCCCTGCGCCCAAAAAGAAAACGTCGTCGAGCCCCGCGATATCGAAGAGTTGAAGCAGGATGTGGTTGCCGTGCTACAGACCGTCTACGATCCCGAGATTCCGGTGAACATCCAGGAGCTGGGGATGATCTATGACGTCACCGTCTCCCCGGAACAGGATGTCCTCATCCAGATGACACTGACATCTCCCGCCTGTCCGGTGGCGGGGTCTCTCCCGGGCGAAGTCGAAATGAAGGTGGCGGGCGTCCAGGGAGTGCGTCAGGCCAAAGTCGAGCTCGTATGGGACCCGCCGTGGACCCCCGACATGATGAGCGAGGCCGCAAAACTCCGCCTGAACATGTTCTGAGGAGGGCCCTCGCCTCGGCGCCCCAACAGGGCGTCGAGCACGAGGACCGACCCATTCAGCGAAGGATCAGAGAAGGTCGTTGACCAGTTCGCGTTCCCGCTTCAATTCCTCGTAGGTGGCCTCGAGCTTCTCCTTGGCGAAGTCGTCGAGTTCGAGTCCCTGCACGATGGACCACCCCGAATCGGGGTCGATTTCGCAGGGCATGCCCACGATCAGATCCTCGGGCGCCCCATAACTGCCGTCCGACGGGACCGCCATGCTGACCCACTCGCCCTCCGGGGTGCCGAACTCCCAGTCGTGCATGTGGTTGATGGCCGCGTTCGCCGCCGAAGCCGCCGAGGAGCTCCCCCGAGCTTGGATGATCGCCGCGCCCCGCTGCTGCACCGTGCGGATGAAGTCATTCTGCAACCAGTTCACATCACCGATCACCTCCGCCGCGGGCTTCCCGCCGATGGTGGCGTTCTCGAAGTCCGGGTATTGGGTGGACGAGTGATTTCCGAAGATCGTCACACCGGTCACTTCGGAGACGGGGGCGCCGGCCTTCGCGGCCAACTGGTGACGCGCCCGGTTGTGGTCGAGACGCGTCATGGCGGTGAAGCGATCTCTTGGGATATCCGGGGCATGGTGCATGGCAATGAGACAGTTGGTGTTGCACGGGTTCCCCACGACGACGATCCGCACGTCGGACGCGGCCCCCTCATTCAGCGCCTTCCCCTGGCCGGTGAAGATGGGACCGTTGTCGCGGATCAGATCATTGCGTTCCTGTCCCTTGCCCCGGGGCTTGGAACCCACCAGGAAGGCACGGTTGACGCCATCGAACGCTGTCTTCGCGTCGTCGGTCGTGACGACATCCCTGAGCAACGGGAACGCGCAGTCGTTGAGCTCCATGACGACCCCTTCCAAGGCCCCCATGGCCGGAGGGATCTCCAGAAGTTTCAGAACGATCGGCCGGTTCTTCCCGAAGACCTCACCCGACGCAATGCGGAAGAGGAGACTGTAGCCGATGTTGCCGGCGGCTCCGGTCACGGCGACGGAATAGGGGCTATTCATTGCAATTCCTCCATTTCAATTTTCGGTTCGGCGCTCGAGCCGAACGATCGTCTCTCCCATGTCCACGGTATCACCTTCCTCCACGGAGAGTTCGACGACCACCGCCTGGAAGGGCGCCTGCAAGGGATGTTCCATTTTCATCGCTTCCACGACGGCGAGCGTGGCGCCCTCCTCGACGTCATCCCCGACAGCCGCTTCCAGCCGGATGACCCGCCCGGTCATGGGCGCCACGAGATTCGCATGATCGCCGTCGTCGCCCACGGCCCCCCGGTCGGTGGGCAGAGCCTTCCTCGCCCGAAGACTCGTGCCCCCGCAGAAAACCTCCACGACTCCGTCCCGCACCTCGACAAAGACCCGTCGGAGGCCGCGGGGGGTCTCGATCACACACTCTCCCTGAGATTCGTGGAGGATGCGAAAGGCCACGGGGCGTTCGGCCACCGCGCCTGAGACGTGAAACGCGTCGTCGTTTTTCCACTGCACCTCGACCGGCTCCCCGCCGAGATCCAGGACATCCCTGCGCGCCTTCATGAGCCTTCTCCCATCGGCCGCTCCGCGCCCAGGATTTCGAAGGGGTCGGGGAAACGCTGTGGTCCAGTGGACTCGCGGCGGCGGCCCCCACCTCGCAGCGCTCTGGCGGCGAGAATCAGAAGTTCGTCATCGATCGGGGCCCCAGGCCCCGGGAATTCACCCGCCTCGATCCAACCCTCGACCGTCCCGGTGTGAAAATCCGCACCTTCGAACCATGGGGTCCGGAGGATGGCCCTCAGGAAATCCAGGTTCGACTCCAGCCCCATCAACTGGGTTTCATCGAGGGCGCGCCGCGCTCTTTGGACGGCCTGAGCTCGGTCGGACCCCCAAACCACGAGCTTTCCCACCATCGGATCATAGTCCGGGGGTACGCTCCCCGCCCCCTCGAGGGCGGCATCCATCCGAATCCCAGGCCCCTTCGGCTCGAGAAAACGCCACACCTCACCGGGAGTAGGAAGGAATCCCCGTTCCGGAGCTTCCGCGTAGAGGCGCAATTCAATGGCGTGTCCCCGGGGCGTCGCGGAGAGCAACGCGCCCAACCCCTCTCCCCGGGCGACCGCCAGCTGTGCCCGCACGAGATCGACGCCGTAGACCATCTCCGTGACGGGATGCTCGACTTGGAGGCGCGTGTTCATTTCCAAAAAGTAGAATGCACCGTCCGGAGCGAGCAAGAACTCGACGGTTCCCGCACCCCGGTACTTCACCGCCTCACCCAACCGCACGGCGGCGTCCTGCAGGCGCTCGCGAAGAGCCGGGGAGACCACGGCCGAGGGACACTCCTCCAGGATCTTTTGGTGCCGGCGCTGGAGGCTGCACTCCCGCTCGCCCAAAGCGGCCACGGCGCCTCGACCGTCTCCGACCACTTGAACTTCGATATGCCGGGCAGGATGGACCCACCGCTCGAGAATGAGGCGGTCGTCCCCGAAGGCGGCCTTGGCCTCCCGCCTCGCCTGGGACGCTGCTTCCTCAAGGACCTCCAGGCTATCCACGCGCCGCATCCCCTTCCCACCGCCGCCCGCCGAAGGCTTGATGAGCAGTGGGAAGCCCAAATCCTTCGCCGCCTCGGCCAGCTCTGGGTCCTTCACGTCCCGGCGGCCCGGGAGGACCGGCACGCCCGCTTCCATGGCGGCTTCCATGGCACGACTCTTGTCCCCCATCAGCGCGATCGAAGTCGGCGTGGGCCCGATGAAAACGAGGCCGGCTCGCTCGACGGCCTCGGCGAAATCCGCACGCTCCGCCAGGAAACCGTAGCCGGGATGGATTGCATCCGCACCCGTGGACTCTGCGGCCGCGAGGATCCTGTCGACGCTCAGATAGCTCGCCTGTGGTGCCGCCGGACCGATGAAGACCACCTCGTCGGCGAGGCGCACGAACAGCGCGTCCCGGTCGACTTCGCTCGCCACCGCCACCGACGCGATCCCTTCCTCCCTCAGGCTCCTGAGGATACGAGCGGCGATCTCGCCCCGGTTGGCCACGAGGACCTTCTCGATCGGACGTTCAGTCATCGGTGGTCCTCTCCTCCGCGAACCAAGCAGGACGTCTCTTGTCGAGGAACGCCGACATTCCCTCCTGACCTTCATCCGAAACGCGCAGCCTTGCGATGAGGGGGACGGTGACCTGATCACAGTCCCGCACGGGGACATTCTCCACGAGGTCGATGAGGCGCTTGGATTCTCTGACGGCCAGGGGCCCGGCCGCGAGGATGGAGGCGACGAGTCCCTCGACTTCGGTCTCCAATTCGGAAGCCGGCACACACCTTTGGAGCAGGCCGATGCGCTCGGCCTCCAAACCGTCGAAGATCTCGCCGGTGGCGAAGTACCTCGCAGCGTGGGTCCGGCCGATCTTTCGCAGGACGAAGGGGGAGATCACGGCGGGGACGATACCCAGCTTGACCTCGGTGAACCCGATCTTCGCCTCGGGAACACCGACGGCGATATCCGCCGCGGC
>DRQF01000016.1 GCA_011369445.1 Planctomycetota bacterium
CCCTCGCAGCGCACGACGCAGGGCTTTGCGGGGCACTTCGACGCGCGTCCTTGGGGATTCCTCCCCACTCCATTCGAGCCGCAAACGCGGCGCGGCGCGGAGAGGGTCAATGACCTCCTGGATGAACTCGTCCAACGGCAGGGACTCAAGGCCTTCGCCGAGAGGGTCGCCAGCGCGCCCCGCCATCTGATCGAGTATTCCTCGGCAGCGCCGCAGCTCCTGCTTGATCAAGGTGAAGTCTTCACCGAGGCCGCTTTCCCACCCTGCTCTCGTCTTCAATTCGCTTTCGAGTTCCCCGACGACGACGGCAATCGTCGAGAGGGGCGTCGCCAACTCGTGGGCCGCGCCAGCCGTAAGCGTGACAAGGGCGTCGACCTTCTCGCGACGAGCTCGACGATCCCGCTCGTCGGCCAGAGCCTGATCCCTCTTCGCCAAGGCGGCCTTGATGCGCGAGACGAAGTAGATCAGAAGTCCCGCGGTCGCGGCGAACGCCGCGAAGAGTCCATACAGACGCAGCGAATTGATCTGCATGTGGGCGACGTCGCCCGTCCCACGGAGGGCCTCCAGGGGATGGGAGCGAACAAAGAGCGCGAGGTAACAGACACCGGAAAGCGACATGAGCCCGAGGGCCCATCCACCTCCCAGGAGAACGGCCGCAAGCAGGATGTGCACGAGGTAGAAGATCGCAAAGGGGTTCTCCGGCCCACCCGTGTAATACAACAGCCCCGTGAGCAGCACGGTGTCGAAGACCATGACGAACCCTTCGACACCGGCAATGCGCCGACCGAGGTCTCGGGGCCTTCGCCGCTGCCACGTTTCCAGGATCGCCACGGAAAGCGCGGTCGTCCCGACGATCGCCAAGAGAGGGACCATCGGAAGGGGTATCCCCAAGCCGAATCTCACGAACAAGATCGTGAGGAACTGCCCCGCCAGGGCGGCGCGGCGCAGCAAGAACAACCACGCGATGTCGATGGGAAAAGCCGGAATCGCGGGTGAACCGGGGCGGGCGGACTCCATGCAGAGGTTCTAACTCGCCGTCCGACGGGGCGCGAGGGGGCCGGGCTCGCGCCGCGGCGCGAGCCCGGATTCTTACTCGACGGCGAGTTCCGCGAGGATCCCGGCGTCGGGACCCGACCGAAGGGTCGTGAGCGCTTCTTCCTGCAACTGACGAATGCGTTCCGAGCTGACCCCCATGATATCGCCGATCTCGCTGAGTGTGTGAGAGCGGGGGTGCCCGATGCCGAATCGAAGGCGGATGATGCGTTGGTGTCGCGGCGAAAGAGCATCGAGCGACTGTCGCACGCGGCCGGTGAGGTCATCCAAATGGGCGCCCTTTTCGGGGGCCATGACCTTATCGTCACGAATGATCTCGCTCAGGCCGGACTCGTCGTCTCGGGACTGGTCGAGACTGAGCATGCCGCCGGTGACGCTGGGGTTCGCCAAAAGCTGTGGCACGCGATACTTCTTCCCCTGGTAGTGGACGACAGAAGGGATTTCTTCCCCCTGGTCTCTCTCCTTGGCCACCTTTCTCAACAGGTGGGTGAGGTGCACTGGAAGCCGAATCATGCGGCTTTTCTCCTCCAGCGCTCGAATGACCGCCTGGCGAATCCACAGATAGGCGTAGGTCGAAAACCGCACGTCGAAGCGACCGTTGAAGGATTCCGTCGCACGAAGGAGCCCGACGTTGCCCTCCTGAATCAATTCCTCAAAGCTCATGGGGCCTGGGACGAATCCCCATGCCACCTTCAAGACCAGTCGAAGGTTGCGTTCGATGAGAGGTTGGCGGGCTTCGATGAAACGATCCCGCGCGGCCTGCACGCGCTGGGCCATCTTCGGGCCGTGACGAAGAATGGCCGCTTCGCGATACTTGGTGAGGGGTCTCGGCCGCAGACCGATGAAAAGGACGCTGCGAACCAAGCGCTTGGTCTTGCGACGCAGCGCATAGCGGAACGGACGGGGGCCGTTGTACCGCACGTGCGTTGCGAAGATCCGCTCCAGGCGGATCATGTGGTGTTCGGGGCCGATCTGGCCGGGCTTCAAACGCGGCGGGCCGGGGATGAGAGCGCTGGACGACATGTCGCCCCGCTTCCAGGCCTGGAAATCGCTCCAGAGCTCTTCCAAGGCCCCCTCGGAGTGCAAGAAAGTCTCCAGCCAGGCGTCACGGGCATCCATCAGCCGCCGGAGATGTTCTTTTTCTTCCTTGGGCGTGAGAAGCGGATGAGCCTCGATATCTCTGAGGTAGAGGTCCAGAGGCTCCTGCGGTCGCCGCGCGCGAGGGCGTCTGGCGGCTCGATCCGTCATCATGATCTGCATTCTCCTTCCGACACGGTCACCAGTTTCTATACGCCCGAGTTTTCTAATGGTCGCATGGTTTTCAGAAGCTGGTTGACTTATTATCCCAGGTCCGTCGTTTTTCTCTGACGAATCCAATGCCCCAGCGACCCGAAACAAACGCCCGCGACCGCATCGTTTTTCTCCTGAAGACCCGTGGTCCGCAGACCGCAACCCAACTCTCCAAGGAATTGGGCATCACATCGATCGCGGTCAGACAGCACCTCCAGATCCTTCAGGAGCAGGGGCTGGTCTCTCATACGGTTCAAAAAGGAAAAGTCGGGCGCCCAGCTCATCTTTGGGATCTCGCACCCGCCTCCGCACGCTACTTTCCGGACCGGCACGCCGACTTGGTCTCGGTTCTAATTGAAGCCATTGAAGACATTTATGGCAGAGATGGTGTGAAACGAGTCATCGAGCGCTGGGCGGAAAAAGAATGCGCCCGGCTTCGAGAGCAAACCAACTTCAATGGCATGGATCTTGCTCAGAAGGTATGCTCTCTGGTGGAGTCGCGGCAGAGGCAGGGCTACATGGCGGAGGCCGTCGAGCGTCCCGACGGCACCCTGGCTTTGATCGAGAACCACTGCCCCGTGGATGTGGCCGCCCACTGCTCGGAAGACCTTTGCGACTGTGAATTGGAGCTCTTCACGAAGATTCTCGCTCCTCACGGTCGAGTGGAAAGAGACGAGCACATCGGCCGAGGCGATCGTCGCTGCGTCTACATCATCACTCCCGTCCCAAGGGAATCCTGACTCCGGCTTCCCAGGCGAGGGATGCGAACGACCTCGAGAGCGGCCCGCGCGACGAGACCCCGAGGTTGGAAGCATCCCGCCTCAGCTCCTTGCGCGCGCCCGCCAAGAGGCTCTCCAAACTTGGCGGCCCCCCATCCGGACAGGGGCGAAGAAGGTCGCCGTGGGCCGCCATGAACCGGTGGTAGTGCTCGAAGCGACTCAACCTCTGGACCCGCGCGCCGTCGTATCCGGCGCGCCTCGTCACGCTGCGGGCGGGGTCTCCCAAGTCGTGGTCCACGCGGAGGTCCGAGAGCCAGACTTCGTAACCCCGACGTCGCGCCCGCAGGTTGAAGTCGTGATCGCCCAGGCCATTGGGGAGGAATCCTTCATCGAATCCACCCAGTTCCCGACGGAACATGGCAAGAATCCAGTTCGCGGAATCCACCTCCACCCAATGCGTGGAGAGCAACGGGTGGTGTAGCAGCGGGACGGACGTGTAGGGGACCTCCCAAGGCTCGCGGTCGTCGACTTTGAAGTAGAAAGCACCCCGATGCCCGCCCACCACTCCGGCATCGGGGTGTCGGTCCAAGAAATCCGCCATCTCCCGGTGCCAACCGGGCTGTTTCAACTCGAGGTCGTCCTGGATGAAGGCCACGTACTCGCCGCGGCAGACGGCGAGTCCCATGTTGAGTCCTCCTCCTATGCCTCGGTTGGATGGTTCATGGACGAGTCTGAGCGAGTAGTCCTCTCCCAGCTTCTCGAGAGCCTCGGCGGATGTGCCGTCCTTCGAGCCGTTGGACACCACGACGATCTCGACGTCGTCGCTGGGAGGAACGGTCTTCCGCAAGGTCTCGAGCGCACCGGTGAAGACCGGACGATTGTCGAGACCACTCAACATGAGCAGGCTGATCCGAATCCTGGCGTCGAGCACCTGCGACGAGGCCCGCGCAATCAGACCGGGACTCGCCTTGCGAATCTCGGGCAGGAGGATCTCGAGGACCGGCTCCTCCAACTCAATCGGACCTCGGGCCTCCATCGCGGCCTTCCACAGCGCCGTCTCGCGAAATCCCCCGACTTCCCAGATCAAGGAGACGATGTGCCATGGATCTGCGGGCGGCGTGGTTTCCTCCGGCGCCAAGGCGTGCAGCGTCCCGTCTGCCTTCAACCACCAGCGGAACCTCGCGGCAACGGGTTCGACGAGATGCGGGAAGAAGACGGCCAGGTGCTCCAGACCGACGAGAATCGCCGAAGGATGCGCGGCCAAGATGCGATCCAGCCGCGCCAAGAGCCGGGCGGAGTCCAGACTCCTCCGGGCGACCTCGAACAGTTCACCGTCGATGTCCGGCACGGTCATGACTCGAGAGCCTCCGCGCGAATTCCACTCGAAATCGTTTCCCATCCCAGCCCTCCCGACGCATGAATTCCCATTCGGTTCATCGGCAGATAGAGGGGGACGACTTGCGCTCACCGAGTCGATCGCTCGGATGGGAGGAGCTCGCTCGGCGATTCCCGAGGGTCAGTCCCGAATCCAGTAGGTCTCGTCCGCGGGTCGGACGGCCCGGGCGAACCAGAGCGGACGTCTCAAACCATCCGGACGGGGGCCGGCGATTGCCCGCTCCAGCCATTCCCTGTAGACCTCGTAGGACTTCCGCGTGTCCACGAAGACATCACCATAGGCGTCATCCGGACCAGCCTTCTCCACGGTCACGACCTGATGCCAGCAGTGCATGCCCGAGATGGGATCCGGCTGGACGGGGAAACAGAGGTTTTGGTGGACGCCTCCGTCTTTCCAGTAGATCCGGGAGGAGTCGGAGTCTTCCGACTCGAAGGGGGCGATGTCGCCGGTCCGTCGCAGTCGCCATTGCCCCTCGCCCACGCGCTCGATCTCGGCCGGAGCCGCCGCCCAGCGGTCCGTCCCCGGCATGCCTGCCAGACGCCAGCGCCCCAGATGATGGGAACAGGCCACGACGCCGGGTCGCATACCCTCTGTCACCCACACCCGGTTCACGAAGTGACCGATGCGCGTCTTCACGCGAACCAGATCCCCCATCTGCACGCCGAGGCGCTCGGCATCCTTGGTGTTCACCCAGAGAGGATTGCGATTGGAAAGCTCATAGAGCCACTTCGAGTTCGCGGACCGCGTATGAATCAGCGTGGGGAGACGAAACGTGGGCACCAGGACGAAGCCGTTGTTGTCTCGATCGATGCGAGAGGAATGGACATGGCTTTGGATATAGCCCGGGAGGGAATGTTCCGTGAGCCCCCAGTCCTCCATGGTCTCCGAGAAGAACTCCAGACGACGGGAGGGCGTGGCGAATCCGGCAACCGGGCCGTCCTCCTGCTCAAGCGCCAACGCCACGCCGTTGGACATCCAGACGCCACTCGACGGGTCGAGTTCCGCACCGGAAACGTCGACCGGCCTCTTGTGGACCTCGTAGGTCTCCTTCTCCACTTCGAAGCAACCGTGGCTGCGCATGTACTCGAGAGGTTCCAGCCCCTCCTTCGCCGCGGCCTCCGGGAGGCCGGGCACCGAATTCTCGAAGATCCAGCGGTAGTACTCGTCGACCGTGATCTTCTCGCCGGGCCGGTAGGGGGATTCGAACCACTTCCTCACTCCCAGTGAGCCATCCGGGTCGATCGCCCAGGAGAGATCGATCCAGAACTCGTCTTCCTCCCAGACCTCCCCCGGGTTCGCCTCATGGGTCGCGGTCACGGGACGACCTTCCTGCTCGCGGTACGTGCGAAGCACGGGTTGGCGGAAACCGATCCACCGGGCCGCATGGGTCTCCTGACTCATGATGTCGTGACGCTCGGGCGCCAGCCCCATGGGCAGGACGAAATCCGCCCAGAGCGCCGTCTCGTTCCAGACCGGCGTCAGGGCGGCGTGGCAACCCACGAGATCCTCGTCGGCCAGCATCTCGATCCACGAGAATCCATCCGGATTCGTCCACACGGGGTTGTAGACCCGAGTGAAATACGTGTCGATGCGCCCCCGGCCGTCCTTCAGCAGATGGGGCAGAAGGAACGAGAGCTCGTGATGGGCAAAAGGCCACTCTCGCGGATAGAGAAGTTCGTTCCAGACGCTCTGCGGCGGCGGCGAGGCAAAGGGTGCGGCCTTGAACTTGTTCGTGCTGGCCAGGTGACTGCCTCCGCGTGTGCCCACGGAACCCGTCAGCACGCAAAGGAACTGCAGGCAACGCGCGACTTGCCATCCCCCCTCGTTCCCGCTGGCGGCGCTGCGCCAAACATGGGTCGCGAGAGCACGGCCCGCCTTACCGATTTCACGGGCGATCTCGACGATCGCCCCGGCATCGACGCCACATTCCTCGGCTGTGAATTCCGGCGTGTAGCGATCGTAGAGCGCCTTCAGTTCCTTTTTGAACTCAGAAAAGTCGAACCCAGCGTCGGGACGACGGCGCTCCAGGTAGCTCCGCCAGTTCGTCCACTGCTCCACGAACTCCCAGTCGACCAGGTCCTCGACCAACAACACGCGAATCAACCCCAAAATGAGCGCGGCCTCCGTGCCGGGATGAGGCGCCAACCAGTAGTCGCTCATGGACGCCGTGTTCGACAACCGAACGTCAATCGTGCAGATCTTCGCCCCGGCCATCTTGGCTTCGATGATGCGCTGAGCATGAGGGTTGAAGTAGTGGCCCGTCTCCAGGTGAGCGGAGATCATGAGGATGAACCGGGCATGGGCGTGGTCCGGCGAAGGGCGATCGCTCCCCGACCAAAGCGTGTATCCCAAGCGCGCGGCCGCCGAACAGACGTTGGTGTGACTGTTGTGGCCATCGACGCCCCACGCCTTGAGAATACGATCCATGGTCCCGTCGGCGCCCGGACGACCCACGTGGTACATGATTTCGGTCTTGCGATTCTCTTCGAGCGCTTTCCGAATCCTGCCAGCAAGCGTTTGGATCACCTCATCCCAGCCGACCCTCTCGAATTGCCCCGATCCACGAGGGCCCGTCCGCTTCATCGGATAGAGGATGCGCTCCGGATCGTGGACCTGGGACAAAGTCGCCGGCCCCTTGGCGCAGTTTCTTCCTCGGGACCCGGGGTGATAGGGGTTGCCCTCGAACTTGCGAATCCTCTCCGTCTCCTTGTCGACGTAGGCAACGAGCCCGCATCCCGCTTCGCAGTTGAAACAGATCGTGGGCACCAGGCGATAATGGCGTTCGACCCTGCGGGGCCACGCACTCGAGTCATACTCCACCCAGTCGTCCCACTTCTCCGGAGGCGGGAACGACTCCAAGGGCGTCGTCCGCCACGCTTCGCCGCTCGGAGCCTTGTTGCTGATATCCGTCATGAGTTCGGCACCGACTGAGGCGCGCGAATCCAGGCGCGCTCGTAAAACCAAAGCCCCGAGAGAGCCAGGGCCAGTCCCAGGGCGAATCCGCCAATTCGGAGGAGTGAGCCCACATCCGTGAAGAGGTCCGCCACCTGGACGATGACCGCGGAGAGGATGACGAGACTCATCCCTTCATGCGACGAGAAATTGCGCCGCAAGATGGCCTCCGCGCGTTCGGCGTCCGGGTTCCGATGCAGGCGCATCCGCTCGTAGAAAATGCCGACGGCCGTTGCGACGCCCAGCCAAATGAACACCACGGGAGCGATCGGAAGACGGCCGGAGAGAGTCGGCAAGAGCATGGCCACACCGGCGCCCAAGAACCCCGCGCGAATCAAGAGCTGCCAAAAGAGGCCGGGCTCGCACCACAGGTCCCTCCCCCTGCACTGCTTGAAGAGCCATGCGCTGTAACCCGCCGCGAGAACAGCCGCTGGGAGCGTTGCCCAGCGGAGTCCCTGTTGGACGCCCTGCATTCCCAGAAGTCCCGTCACGAGGGAGGCCGAAGCCAGGATCCCGAAAGCCGTGAGTATCCACGCGCCTTTCACCAACCACGAACGCGTGTTCGGCTTGAGGAGAAGGCGCCAGAATCGCTCGGGACGTCCGAGGTCTTCGACCAGCAGAAACAGGGTGATGCCGAGGAAGAGCAGCCCCACGGCCTCGGGGAGAAAACGCGCGACTCCCGTCGTCTCCACGCCGAGAAGAGCCAAGAAGGGCGCGGCCATCATGGCGCCCGCCGAGAGGTTCTTGGTGACGAGATAGGTCCAAACCTGCCATCCCCAGACCGGGGCGTGATCCACGTCCAACGTGGTGATCAGATCCTCCGGCGGCCGGAACTCCGAGGGGAGGTCCGCGGAAGGCTGGGCCCGATCGGCCCAGATCCACTGCTCGGGCTCGGCCGCGCGACCGGGTACGAGAGCATCCTTCAATCCGTCAAGGTACCACACCCGAGGCTTCGTCCCCTTCTCCACCTTGCGCTGTTCGACGTCGTTCTCATGGATCAATCGGTGAATCGTCGAGGATGGATCGTCCACGTCGCCAGCGACGATCGCCTCCTCGGGACAGACGACGACGCACGCGGGTGCCAGTCCGACCTCCGTGCGATGTGCACAGTAGTGACACTTCTCGCAGGTACCGCGGTCCTCGTTCATGTGAATCGCGTCATACGGACACGCCTGCATGCACGCCCGACAGCCCACGCAGATGTCGCGATCGAGATCGACGATGGCGTCGGGGCGTTTGTCAAGGGCGCTCACCGGACAGATCTCGACGCACGGGGCTTCGTCACAATGGTTGCAACGGAGGACCGTGAAATGGCGACGGACGTCGGGGAAACGCCCCTTCTCGGTGTACTTCACCCACGTCCGGAACTTTCCCAGGGGAACGTCATTTTCGGACTTACAGGCCACCGTGCACGCATGGCATCCGATGCACTTGCGCTGATCTATCAGGAATCCAAAACCCATGGCCTTTCCTACGGGGTCCCCTCCCGATCGTCAATGCCCTCTGGGGACGCGGCGAGATTGGGATACGCTGGCACACGATGCAACGACCCCTTCCCCAGACCATCGCCGCGCTTCGCATCCCGAACCGGGAGTACGAATACTTCGCGGACCACGCGTCTCATCCCTTCCGTCCCGACGAAGGCGCCCTTTCCCTCACGAAGGCTTGGTGGATGGCGGAACTCTGCCTGCTTTCCTATGTCCGCGAGACCGATTTCATCGAAGATCGCTTGACGAGAGCGGGCTTCACGGGAATGAATCTGGTGGACAAGTCGGGATTCCGGGCCCTCATCGCCTTGGCACCGGACCACGCCATCCTGACGTTTCGGGGCACGATGTTTCGAGAGCCGTCCAACATCCTTGCGGACGCCAAGGTCCGCCTCGTCAAGGACCGACGTGGTGGGCAAGCTCACCGAGGATTCAGCGAAGCCTTGGATGTCCTGTGGGATGACATCGAGCCGCGCGTCCGCGCAGCAACCCGAACACGCCGCCTTTGGGTCACGGGTCACAGCATGGGAGCCGCTCTCGCCACGCTGGCGGTGCGGCGCGACCTTCCGGCTCTCGGCGTGGGAGCGTTGGGTTCGCCGCGGGTGGGGGACGACGAATTCGCTCGTACGCAACCACCTCTACCCCATTGGCGTGTCGTGCATCAGCATGACATCGTCTGCTACCTTCCTCCTCCTTGGCGATACCGCCACGTGGGCCAGGTCGTCCACCTGACACGAACGGGCGAGGTGCGCTTCGGCCTCGACGCCGTCGACAGGATCAGGGAGGGGGTCCGCGACCGCATCTCCACGGTTCTGCGGGGCGAGGGCGGGTGGCAATCCATCCTCAAGCGGGCCGTCGGAGAGAACGCCCTGTCCGACCATGCTCCCGTGAATTACGCCCTTCGTCTGTGGAATGCCCTGCACCGAGAGTGAAGGCCAACTTCGCCGGGGAAAATGCCCCCTCCCCCTCAGAGGGGTTTCAGTCGGCAGGCCTCGTCGTAGTAGGCGGCCCCTTCTCCACCGTCGGTCAGGGTCGCCGCGACGACCGCGTTCGCGCAACGGCGATCCCGCACCATTCCTCCCTTGCCCATCAGAATCACATGAGCATGAACCCGCGGATCGTGACGCACGGTCACTTCGAGAAAGCCGTGGGCCGTCTCCAAGACCGCATGGGTCCCGTCTGCGAGCGCGGTCGCCTCGGGATGAATTCGAACCTCGGCGGGCTCCTCGGGGACGGGTACACTCCACTGGGAGCTCTGGCACTTCGGCACGGAAGTCGCCATGAGCGCGAAAGGCCAATCCTCCTTCGGGGTGAAGGACGGGCGAGGGGCGCTTTGAATCAGCCGCACCCGCCCGCTCGGCGTGGGGAATCGGTGATCTTCGAAAAGGACCTCCGCGGCAAAGGGGTTTCTCTTCGGCCCCGCCTCCAAGTCCTCGAGAGTGACACCCGCCCGTTCGAGCCGCGACATAGCGCGACGCTTCCAGCTCCGCACATCGCCCTCGGCCAACGAGGGGAGTCCCAGTCGGCGGGAGAGTTCCTGAAAAATCCACAGCTCGTGACGACAGCCGGGCGGCGGAGCGACGGCGGGCCGGGAGACTCTCAGCCAGTGGTTTCCGTAGGCCCCGAGCAGATCGTCGTCCTCGAGGAGAGTCAGCGTGGGGAGGATCACGGTGGCCAGGTCGGTCGTGTCGTTGGGGTGCGTGTCCACGACGACGAGATCCTTCAGGCTCCGCAGAGCCCGGCGAACGGTCTCGGATTCCGGAAGCATGGAAACCGGATTGCCTGCCGTCACCCACATCACCCGCACCGGGCGTTCATCCAACGCCAGAAGCTCTCGGCCCAGCAAGGGTTCGGACAGCGTTCGGGGCGGCTCCAGCGCGGGTATCCCGAACGAAGCGTCGAAGGCCGATTTTCGTCCGAAATAAAACGACACACCGCCGCCAGGCACACCCAGGTTTCCCGTGACGGCTCCCAAAGCGTCGAGGGCGCGCACGGCTGCACACCCGTTCCGCCGCCGGCCGAGTCCCCACCCGACGAGCAAAGCGCTCGGTCCCCGACCATAGAGGCGGGCCAGGGACTGCACGCCCTCGAGCGAGACCCCCGCCTCGGCGGCCCAAGTCTCCGCCTCGCGACTTTCGACCAGTGAGCGATACCCCTCCCACCCTTCGCAATACGATCGAGCTTCCTCGTCCCATCCTCCCGCATCCAGGAGGACACGAGCGACGCCAAAAGCCAAGGCCGCGTCCGCGCCCGGCCGGGGTTGCAGGTAGAGATCGCTCAAACTGGCCGCCTTCGTCCGGACGGGATCGATCGTCACGAGCCGTGCACCACGCTTCTTCGCCTCCTTGAGAACAGGGATCAGGTGCACTCCGGACGTGTGCGGGTTCTTCCCCCACAAAACGATGCAACGGCTGTTGAGCAGGTCGAAAAGGTCGTGGCTCTCCGAGATGCCGAAATCCATCTCCTGGGCCGCTTCGCCCGCGCCCGAGCAGATGTCACCGCGCTTGACGGTCACGGGTCCCAGGTCCTGAAAGAACACGTCCGAGACGTGCTTGAGAATCCCCAGCGAGCCACCGGACCGGTAATGGAACACGGATTCCGGGCCTTCTCGATCCACGGCCTCGCGGAGGATCTTCGCCACATGATCCAAGGCCTCGTCCCAGGAAACGGTGACACGATGTCCGTCCCGAAGAATCATGGGCGCCCGAAACCGATCGGGGTGGTTTTGACGATGGAGGAATCGACGGGTGCGTTCGCAGATGAAACCGCGAGTGACGGGATCCTCCTTTGCGCCGTGAAGGGCCACGGCCCGCCCGTCCTCGACCTCCACGTCTAGGGAGCATGCGTCCGGGCAGTCTCGGCTGCAGGTTGTACGATGGATTTCGATCATGGGGCCATTGGAACAAGAAAGCGCGAGCACGAGGAGGCTTCACTTGGCGGTTTTCATCGGTAGGATGGGAACTGTCGGACCTTACAGGTCCCCCGAGAACGCGACGACCCCGTTATGCCTGACGAAAACTCGACGAACGAACTCGTGCATCTGCTCGGACCCGCATTTCGAGCCGTAGGCCATCGCTTGAACAACCTGGCCCTCGTCGTGGCGGGCCAGGTGGAGTTGGCTGGCTCCGCGACACAGGGAAAGGAGGCCCAGCATCTGCGGGAAATCCGCAAGGCGGCCAGGGAACTGCGTCGCCTAGGCGACGTCCTCTCGTTTCTCCATGAGGTCGATGCCCAGGACTCCAAGCTGGTCACCGCGGACACATTTCTGCGGGAGCAACGGCCCCTGCTCAATGATGCGCTCACGCCGGGCTCGAGTCTGAACGTCCACGGTGAAAGTGGGATCGCGGTCGTGTGCCGGCGCATGGAGCTGGCACTCGTGGCCATCCTGGATCTTCTCGAGGTCCTTCAGCGGCGCTGCGGGCCGGGACGCCTCGACCTGCACATCGAGGACAGCGACGACGGAGTGTGCCTGCGGCTCTACGGTCAGGCGAGCGTTGCCGGAGAGCCCCCAAACGGATTCGCAACGGCCACCGCCAAGACACCCCTCGCCGACCTGGCGGCACCTCTCGCCGGAATCCGCATCGAGGCGGCGCCCATGGGGGGCGGCTTCAGCCTCACCATCCCGTCCTCCTCGAATCTCTGACGTGGGGCGCGTCTCGAAAGGTTCAAACCCAGCACGGCAGGTCGCACCCGGCCCCCGGCCGTGGACAACCGCTCTGATCATCGGCGTCGCATGCTGGGCCGCCGACTTCAGCCAAGCGCACCGCTTCGGCCTTCTCGCGGACGACTGGGCCCTCATGGGCAACGCCTTATGGAACCGGTCGTTCCCCTTCTCTGAGTTCCTCCGCGATCTGTTCTTCTACTCGTGGGAGGGGCGCCCGCTCCGAACGATCGAGTTCCTCTTACTTCGCGGGGCCTACGCCTTCGGTGGACTGACCGCCTCATTCCTCGTGCTGTGGGCCGTGCTCTCCGCCTCCGGCATTCTTCTGAGTCGACTCGTCGCGCGACGCCTGGGAGGCGGTGCCGGCCTGGCCGCAGGTCTCTTATTGGTGCTCTATCCGGCCGTGACGACTCATGTCTGGGCGGCGACACTCATGGCCATGCTCGGAATCTTCTACGTTCTGCTGGCAATGGAAGCTTTCCAACGGGGATGGAACGTGATCGCCGGTCTCATGATCCTGGCTGCTCTCTTCAGCTACGAGTTGAGCGCATTCCCCTTCGTTCTGGCACCCTGGTTCCGCAGCGGTGGGCGGCGCCGAGGACTTCGCGACGGAATCCTCGTATTCGGGATCGCCCTCGGGATCTACGTCGCGTGGCGATTGTGGATCTTCCCTCGATTCGTTCCGGATCTCAGAGGCGCCATCGTCGCGGCGGAACGGGGCGGCCCCTTCGAGATGGCGCGCACGACGCTTGCGGCGGCACTGAGAGCCATCCCGGCCCTCCTGTTCAGATGGCCGGCCCATGCCTTCGAGGTGGCCGCGAAGCCGGAACATCGCAGTCTTTTCGCAGCCGCTTTCTTCGCCATCACGCCCGCATCCGTGCTCCTGACCCGACGCGGAAGTGCCGTCTCGAAGAGCAACCTCCGCGACGCCCTCCTTCTGACCGTCTTCGGGGTGGCCGCGATCATGGCCGGAGCAGCTCTGTCCGTCTTCGCGAGCCCTCGGTTCACCGACGGTCCCGTCTCGCGCCACAACATCGCTTCGCAGATGGGGGCCGCTGTCTTCTGGACGGGCGGATTCACACTCCTCTTCGGGCTCTTGCGACACCGCATCCTGCGGACCGCGGCAACGATGGCTTGCTGCGCCGTTCTCGCCGCTTTCTTCACGTTTCGCCATGCCGTGCAGGAAAGCTGGGTGCGAGCCGGGGAGTTTCAACGCGGCGTGATCCGCCGGATGGTGGAGGATCTGGGCCCGCTCCCGCCGCACACAGCGGTCCTCGTGCGTTACCCGACCGCGGGTTTCGAACCGAGTGATCCCGAGGTCCTCCCTCCGTTCGTTTCCGGGAGAACCTACGAGATGGAGACGATCTTCCGGCTGATCTACGACGAGAGCATGCTGGCCGGCTCGTTCGAGGAGGAGAAGGACGTCGAGCGCGCGTCGCTCCTATCCCCCCTCGGTCGCATGTTTCGGGAGAGGGCGAAGCTTTTCAGCGTCGTCTCCTACACCCTTCCGTCGGGTGACATCCATTGGTTTTACCGCCGGGCCCTTGATCCTCGCGAGCATCTCATTGTCCCCGGCGGTCCCGCTTGGGACTTCGTACTGCGGAGCCGACCATGACGGCGAGGAGGGGGCCATCCAACCCGCTCTGGATCTATCCGGCAACGCTGGGGCTGCTCTTTCTCCGCCGCCCCGACCAGTTCTTCCACCCCCAATTCCAGGCCGAGGACGGGGGCCTTTTCTTCATGCAGGCGAGAGAGTCGGGGCTGGCGGCCATAGGGAGGACCTACAACGGCTATCATCATTTGCTTCCTCGCTTGACCGCCGCGTTGGCGGACGCCGTCGTGTCGCCCCGCTGGACTCCCCATGTCTACGCCCTCGTCTCCGCGCTCGCGGTCCTCGTCGTGGTGGGAATGGCGGTGTCGCCTCGTATTCACCTGCCCGGGAAGCCTCTCATCGCGTTGGCGCCCTTGCTCATCCCCCACAACGGCTGGGTGTATCTCCATCTCACGGATGTTCAAAGCGTCCTGGCCTGGGGGCTCATTCTCCTCCTCATTGCGGAGCCGCCCACGCGCAGGCGCGAACGCGTCTTCGACCTTCTCTACATCGTCTTGGCGGGATTGACGGGCCCCTTCGTCCTCTTCTTCCTGCCGCTGTTCCTGGGCCGCTGGCTGAGCCGCCGCGACGCACACGGTCTCCTTCTGCTGCTTCTTGCACTCGGGTGCGCGGGCTTGCAGGCCAAGGACCTCCCCGAGGCGCGCATCCAGCGCCCCGGTCAGCAGTTCGACATCCGAGACCCCTCATGGGTGCGGGTCATCGGCGCACGGTATGCCGGGATCGGCCTCTTCGGTCAGCAGCTCGGTCGGAAAATCGCCGAAGACCCTCGCGCCGCTTGGGCTCTCCTGGCTGCCACCGCCGTTCTGCTCCTGGGAACGACGTATCTTCTCCTCACGCCCCTCGCCCCACGCCTGCTCACGATTCACTTGGCGGGATTGGCCGTTTTTCTGGCGACGCTTTGGGCCTACAGGTTCCGGCCCATCCTCCTGTTCGGTCTCATCGCTGATCGCTACGCCTTTCTTCCCATGACCGCCCTCCTCGCCGCCCTCCTCGGAGCCCGGAGGGCGGGCGGCCGCCGAAGCCGTCTGGCAGGCCTCCTTCTGCTCTTCCTCATCCCCGGAACCGCCGCCACGTTTCGATCGGAGCCTCTCGTCGACGACGGCTGGCCGTCCGCCTCGCGCGTCTTCGGCGGCAACCTGCCGGCCGACGTGATCGTCCACCCCTACTGGGTCCTCCCCTACCGCCCCGAACACGAGGGGAGGAAAGTCAGCCCGAACCTCTTTTCCGACATCGTGTCCGCGAGCCTTCGTCTCATGCCGGTCCGCGTGGCCCCCCCCATCGAGCAGCCCATCCTCACGGAGTACTTCGGGGGAGGATTCTTGAGGACGCCGGCGGACACGGTGATCGAGTTCGAAATTCCACGGGGGGCGCGAGGCTTCCGCGTCCAGACGGGACTTCTCTTCCGCGGTGGCACCCCCAACATGAAAGATGGCTTCGACTTTCTCGTCGAGCGCTCCGCTCCGGGATCGCAAGAGTTTCACGTCGTCCGGTCGATCCGTCACCAGCCGGGCCCCGACGCCCTCCTCGGCGTTTTCCCGCGGCCGCACGTTCTGGAGGCCCCTCTCGATGGCACACCCGGCCGACTTCGCCTGCGCGCGGCCGCCATCGCCGGGACAACGGGGAGCTGGTGGGTCCTTTGGGGAGCGGCCGTCTTCCGATGAGCATAGAATCCGCGACCATGAGACATCTTTGTTCGCTTGCCCTCGCTTTCGCTTTCCTCTCCGTCGCCTGCACATCGAATCCCAAAGCCGATCGAGAGGTCTCGCTGGACCGGGTGATCCGGCCCGCCACACTTCGCGCCCTTTGGGTGGACTCCTGGGGCGATGGGATCTACACGCCCGAACAGTGCGATCGGATGATCGCTTGGGCCGTGAAGAACGGCTTCAACACGCTCTTGGTAGAAGTGCGGAAGACCGGCGACGCCTACTACCGCAGCCACCTCGTTCCCCGCGGACGCGATGTCGTCAGGAACCGTCCTCTCGACCATGCCTTCGATCCACTGGACTACATCCTTCGCCGCGCGAAGGGCGAGCACGGACTGCGCGTCGAGGCTTGGCTCGTCGCCAATCGGGTCTGGAAGGGCGTAGTGGCTCCGGAGCCCACGGCGCCGTTGCACGTCGTCTTGTCCCACCCGGAGTGGCTGCTCGTCGACAAGGACGGCGAGGTGAGACAGAGGGTCGCGGGGGATTCGATCTCCCTGGACCCTTCGGACCCCGAAGCCCGCGCCCACGTGGCTCAAGTCGCCGGGGAGGTGGCGCGGCGCTATCCTGTCGACGCCATCCACCTGGACTACATCCGCTATCCCAGCGGCCCCTGGGGCTACGGGGAGCGAAGTCTGCGCCGATATCGCGATGCAACCGGGGCCGCTGACACACCGTCCGCCGACGACCCCCGCTTTATCCGCTGGAAAGCTGATCAGGTCACGGCCGAAGTGAGAGAAATCCGCAACGCCGTCAAGCTCGCCAACCCGGCCATCGACCTCACCGCGGCGGTCGTCGCTTGGGGCGCCCCGGGCACGACTGGGTATCGCGGGACGAAGGGCTATCTCGGCGCATGCCAGGATTGGCCCGATTGGTGTCAAAGAGGTCTCGTCGATGGCGTCTACGTCATGCACTACAAGCGAGAAGGGGTCGCCGCCCAGGCGAGAGACTTCCGAGCCTGGCTCCCGGTGTTCATGGAGATTCGCGGGATGAGTCCCGGCTTCATGGCGGTCGGCTTGGCGGCGTACCTCAATACGCCATCCGAGACCGCCACCCAGGAGTCAGCCAGCCTCGCCGCAGGAGCCGATGGAACGGCTTGGTTTTCCTATCGGACGCCAGCTCGCCCTCAGCCCTGAAGAGGCCTCGCAACCGACTCGAGACCCCATCACGGAGCGCGGCTTGTTCGAAGGCCCCCCCATTGAGACAATGCCGCGACGTGTTGCAACACGAATGCGTGCAGGGCTGAATCGCGCCAGGCCTGCCAAAGCGCGCCCCACAAGCACCGAGCCCTTGCACCATGGTTTTCTCGAGCGCGATCTTCCTCTACTTCTTCCTGCCCCTCTTCCTCGGGGCATACTACCTGTGCCCGAAGAGTCTCAAGTCTCTCGTCATCGCTCTCGGCAGCTACGTCTTCTACGGCTGGTGGCGACCGGACTTCGTGTTTCTCATGCTCTTCTCGACAGTCCTCGACTACTACTGCGGGAAGGCAATCGCCTCGGAGCAAAAGAAGGGGGGTAAGGGCAAACGCTGGCTCTGGTTGTCCATGGTGGCGAACCTCGGGCTTCTGGGCTACTTCAAGTACGCCAACTTCGGGATCGAGACCGCAAATGCGATCCTCGAGCGTTTCGGATTCGAGACCATCAGCTGGACGAAGATCATCCTTCCCGTCGGCATCTCGTTCTACACGTTTCAGACGATGTCCTACACGATCGACGTGTACCGGCGCGCCGCCAAACCAGTGAGTCGCTTCCGCGACTTCATGTGCTACGTCGCTCTATTCCCACAGCTCGTCGCCGGCCCGATCGTGCGATACAACTCCATCGCGGAGCAACTGAGAGAACGACGCCACACCTTCGCGAAGTTCTTCCAGGGAGTCCTGCTCTTCCAAATCGGGTTTTCGAAGAAACTCCTGATCGCGGACGTCATAGGAAACTTCGCAGACCAAGCCTTCGCGGGCCATCAACTCTCGGCCCTGGATTCGTGGGCGGGCATCCTGGCGTATGCGTTCCAGATCTACTTCGACTTCTCAGGCTATTCGGACATGGCCATCGGGCTCGGGCTCATGTTGGGTTTCCGATTCCCGGTGAATTTCGACGCCCCCTATCGCTCGGCGAGCATCACCGAGTTCTGGCGCCGGTGGCACATCTCTCTTTCCTCCTGGCTCCGGGACTACCTCTACATCCCGCTGGGCGGAAATCGAAGGGGGCCCATCCGAACCTACGTCAATTTGGCGCTCACGATGCTCTTGGGTGGTCTGTGGCATGGCGCTTCCTGGACGTTCATCGCATGGGGAGGCTACCAGGGGTTTTGGCTCATCGTGGAACGTCTCATGGGCAAGGACTCATTCTATCGGCGCGCCCCCCGACTCATCCGCATTGCATTGACATTCGTTCTCGTCCTCATCGGATGGGTCTTCTTCAGATCACCGGACATTCAATCCGCGCTCCACTACTTCGCCATGATGTTCGGGCAAGTCGAGATCGGCCCTCCCCTCGATCTGCGCCCCATCCATCTCCTCGCCCTCATCGTTGGGGCCGTGGTCATCTGGACTCTCCCGACCTCCCAGCGTCTCGCGGCGCGCGCCTCGCCCGTGGTCGCACTGGGCATGCAACCCGTGTTTCTCGTCGCCATCCTCCATCTCCATTACCAGAGCCATGTCCCCTTCCTCTACTACCAGTTCTGAATCCGCCGCTTGCGAGGACCGCGACCTTCTTCCCCACGACGGGAAGGCTTTGCTCCGCGGTCCCCTCCGCAAAGCCACCGCTGTCCTCGTGGTGGCCTCATTCCTCACGGTCATCGTGGGGACGGGCATCATCGACGGGTTTTTCCCTCTCCCCGCCCCCAAGGTCATCGGCAAGGAGAAACAGGCGATCGAAAAACGACGGAAGTCGGCCCGGTTCGCCGACGGTTCCCTGGCGCGACTCATCGAGTACGACCTACGAACCCGCTCCCGGGTGCGCTCGGTTGCGCTTCCCTACTATGCGGCGCTCCTCTACCGATATCTCCGCGAGGCCGAGACCAACGCCGTCCTCGGAAAGGAGGGATGGATCTTCCTGCGAGATCGGATCGATGTCGACTCCAGTGACGAGGAGCGGCGAGTGATCATCAGCCGACGTATTCTTCAGGCCGTGGCTCGACGGCTGCGGCAAGTGGGGTCGGAATTGATCGTCCTTCCCATTCCCAGAAAAAGCGTGGTCTACCGCGAGATGCTGCCCCGGGGAGAAGACCCGCGCCCTCATCTCTATGGTGAATCGCAGGAGCAGCTTGCCGAGGCGGGAGTCCGGGCCGTCGACCTTTTGACCCCTTATCGAGCGAGAGGAAACGAGGTTCTCTTTCGCAAGATCGACAGCCACTGGAACAGTCGAGGAATGACCCTCGCTGCGGAAGCCCTGGCGAAGGAGATGGGCTCCTACGTTCCCCCCGATCGACGGGCGGCCGAGGTCAGGAGCTTGGGGCTCAAGCGAGACCCCGGGGACCTGTTGCGACTGATCGGTATCACCGAAGGAAGCCGCGCCGCGTCTTGGATCGACTGGCCCGAGTATCCCCGCCTCCGGCTCTTCAATCGATTAGGCGAACTTCTTCCCCCGCAGCCCAATCCGAAACTCCCGGTGGCAACGGCCGCCTCCGGGACGAGTTTCACCTACAACAGCTTTTTCCCAGACTTTGTGAGAAATGCCACGGGACGTCGCATTTGGTTCGGAGCATGGCCCGCCATAGGTCCTGTGGAACCTTTTCGTCGGACCCTCCATGCCTTCCGCGAACACCCCATGCCGAAGACCCTGATCTGGGAGATCCCGGCTCACAACCTCTTTTGCCGCAAGCGCCCCTTGAACGACGCAGGCCGCCTCTTCGCGGAAATCTCGGGCGGTCGACTGGCAACCCTCGCCTCCTTCGGCATCGACGTTCCTTTGTCGAAGAACTCCGACTTGAAGCCCGGCGTCCGGGCGACGGCGAGGAAAACTCTCCGCGCCCATGTCAGCGGCGGAGCCATCATCTTCCAGCCAGACGGGAGCCTCTGGGTCCGATTGAAGGGCCGGGCCACCGGTGGCGATGCCATCGTGACGACGGATACGACTCATTATCGTCTCTACTCGCGATGGCATCCTGAGGCCCAGGAGCTCATCCTCCCCTTCGTCGGGCCTGAGCCGGTTTCAGACTCCGCCCACCTCACCCTCACCGGGACCAAAAAGGGCGTCGAGGTCGACGTGACCCAGATCGAGTTCATGGTCGACGCGACCCGCACCCCCGGGGTGAGGCTCGAACTCAGCCCCATCGAAACCGAACCCGGCGGATATCGGCAAACGATAGCCTTCGGTCCTCCTCACACCGCATCCCGCGGCGAGGTGCTGGCTTTCCAGTTGGATGTGAAGGGCGCATTCTCGCGAAAACTTCGTGTCGAGGCGTTCGGTCCGTTCGGCGCCACGGAGTTGTTGAACATCGGGAAGATCACCCCCGGGGGAGCCGTTCTCGCGAACCTATCGCCTTTGGCGGGCAAAGTGGTCGCGGGTCTGCGCCTGGTCGGACGAGGCAAAGCCCCCAGGCGGCTCGTCCGTGAAGACAGCCCGGTCCTGCTCGATATGCATTGATCCGGGTCGCGGGCGCCGCCCTGGCCGAGGGCCGCCGATTTGACCGGGTGGCCGCCCCGGGTGAAAGTAGAAGGGTCAATTCAGCCTTCGGGGTTCCACCATGCCATCGACACGCAGTCTCGCACTCCTCTCGCTCCTCGTGTCCGTTTCGCTCGTGCTCTCCAAGCCTGCCGAAGCCCAATCGGCGGCCCCGCCGTCGCTCACCGAGCTGTACAAGGATACGGCGGGCGCACTCATCGGCGCCGCCCTCACCGATGACGAGGGCTGGGAGAAACTCACCTACTTGACGACAGTGATTGGCAACCGACTGAGCGGCTCACCCCAGCTCGAGCAGGCGATTCAATGGGCTGGCCAGTCCATGCGCCGGGAAGGTTTCGACAAGGTCGTCCTCCAGCCCGTGAAGGTCCCGCACTGGGTCCGCGGCAAGGAGTCCGCCCAGGTGGTGGTGCCCCATCCGCGCGCGCTGCCCATGCTGGGCCTCGGCAACAGCGTCGGAACGCCCCCGGAGGGGATCACCGCTCCCATCGTCGTCGTGAAGAGCTTCGATGAATTGAAGGCCCTCGACGACAAGGCGGTCCAGGGGAAAATCGTCGTCTACGCGGTGCCGTGGGAAGGATACGGCAAGACGGTTCAATACCGTGGACGCGGCGCGTCCGAAGCTGCTCGCAAGGGAGCCGTGGCCGCCCTCGTGCGCTCCGCGACGGGAAACAGCTTGGCCACGCCCCACACCGGCGCCATGCGCTACGCTCAAGACGCTCCCAAGATCCCCGCGGCCGCCATCACCCCCGAGGATGCCGACTGGATGCGGCGCATGGCGGAAGCGGGACGCCCCGTCACCGTGAAGCTGACGATGGAAGCGAAAATGCTGCCCGACGCGGATTCCCACAACGTCATCGCGGAAATCGCGGGCAGCGAATTCCCCGACGAAGTGGTCGTCATGGGCGGGCACTTCGACTCCTGGGACGTGGGGCAGGGCGCCCACGACGACGGGGCCTCCTGCATCGCGGCCTGGCAAGCCCTGGCACTCATCAAGAAGCTCGGGTTGCATCCCAAAAGGACGCTCCGGGTCGTTCTCTGGACGAACGAGGAAAACGGGCTTCGAGGCGGACGCGCTTACCGGAAGGCTCTCGGCGACATGGTCAAAAATCACGTGGCCGCCATCGAGATGGACGGTGGCTGCGAACGACCCGTGGGTTTCGGAGCCAGCCTGGGTGCGGGTCGCGGCGGCTCAGAGGAAGGCTCCACAACCCCGTCGCCCGCCGCGGAGAGGATGCTCTCCCGACTGCGCCAGATCGGAGCCCTTCTGGAGGGCATCGGGGCCGGCTCCATCACGTCCGGAGGGGGCGGTGCGGACATCGGCCCCCTCATGCGGGAAGGTGTCCCCGGCCTGGCCCTCCGCACGGTGATGGAGCACTACTTCGATTGGCACCACACGGACGCGGACACCCTCGACAAAGTGGACCCACTCAACCTTCGTCGAGCCACCGCCATGCTCGCCGTCATGGGCTTCGTCCTCGCCGACATGCCGGGCCGCCTCGGCGACCAGTAAGTCCGGAAGACACCTGGGCGCACACCGCCGTGGGGTGGGTCCCATCGAGGTCCAAGAACGGAGCGGGTTGGCGTCCGCGTTTTCGTTGTCCGCATGGGAAGCGACGGCGAGCCGGAAAAAACACTGGCGGTCCGTCCCCCCCAAATGTACTATGCATGCACGGGGGCGGTTATTGGTCTCGCACTCGCAAGAGTCGAGACCTCCCCAAGTGAAACAACAAAGCGATGTCTCACGGAAGGCCACGGGTCTGGGCACCCGAGGTTCCGCTCCCTCCATCGAGGTAGACCTCGTGCTCTCTCACAGTCCGACCGGGGATTGCCCCTGGAGTTTGCTCCTCGCCGCGTGCCGAGATCGTCGTCATCGTCGTGATGCCCGTCGTGTCTCGGACCGCTCGTCGTGACCGTCGTTTTTTGACGGGGACGCTGGCGTCGAGATCAGCCCTTTCCTCCACAAGGCGGTTGGGGACTCTGAGCTGATCGTCGTCGCGAGATACGGGGGACCGCCCTTCGGGGCGCCGACCCTCGACATGACCCGGGAGAGAGTTGGAGCAGAACCCCGTACCCCCGGACTCAGTGACTGTTCATGAATGTGGCGTCGTGGAACGCCGCCGACCGGGCCTGTCGAGCCGCGAAGTCTTCGGACCTCGCGGAGATCGGACGGAAAGCTTGCCCTTTCCGGTCCCCCGCACTCCTCTTTCCACGCGCTGATGGGTCGCGCCGGAGGAAACGCCGACCGTGCACTACGAACTTCTCAGACGCCGTCCCGCCCAAGACGCCTTGGCGGACGTCTCGGACCTCGCGAGGGCGCTCCTGCTCCCTCGGAAAGGTCTGTGCGAACTCGCCGAAAACACGGAGTCTCACTACATTGAGATCCGTATCCCAAAGCGCCATGGTGGTTTACGAAGAATCCACGCACCAGACCCATCTCTCAAGAAGGCGCAACGTGCGGTCCTGCGACTCCTGGAGGACCGCATGGTCCCGAAAAGCTGGATGCACGGCGGGGTTACGGGGCGCTCCATCGTGACCCACGCCGCACCCCATTGCGGCCGATGCTGGGTCGCGGTGTTGGACCTTGCCGACTTCTTCCCCTCAGTCCGCCGCAGCCGCGTGCAGGCGATTCTCGAAGCCGCGGGCTTCACGGGAGATGCGCTGAAGGTCTTGCTCGCTCTGACGACTCTGGGCGGAGCCCTCCCGCAAGGGGCCCCTACCAGCTCTCACCTCGCGAACCTCGCCCTGTTCCCATTGGACAGGCGCCTGCGGTCCCTCGCGCGCCGTTGGGGGCTGACCTATTCACGCTATCTCGACGACATCGCCCTTTCGGGGAAGCGGCCCCTCCGCCCCCTGAAGGGCCCCCTGCACGATGCGGTCATACGCGAGGGTTTTCGCCCCTCGCCGTCGAAGACCGCCTTCATGGGGCGCCACGAACCGCAAGTGGTGACGGGACTTCTCGTCAACGACCGCCTGCGGCCGGTGAAGAGCTATCGCCGGGCTCTCGTGGAGGAAGTGGAGGCCTGCCGCCAAGATGGACCAAAGGTTCGCGCCGCTCTTCAGGGGATTTCGGTGGCCCGATACCGATCCCGCATCCTCGGCCGCATTCGGCATTGGGCGCGCTTCGACGCGGAGAAGGCGGAACGATTGGAAAGGAGGTTCCGACATCTCCCCAGGCCAGGTGCGGCCGCGAGGGAAACAGACGGGCGGGAGAAGGTCGGGCTTCGATGAGCCCGAAAGAGCGGGTGGCGGGAATCGAACCCGCGTGATCGGCTTGGAAGGCCGAGGCTTTACCACTAAGCTACACCCGCCGTGTGGGACGCATTCTTGACAGAGCAGCGACCGAAATCAAGCGTCCTCTCGAAGAGGGTGACCTTTCTTCTCCTGACGGGCATCCTCGTCGCCGTCTCCTGCGGCCAGAATGCTGCGGCCCCTGCCCCCCTCGGAGCCACTTGGCAGCGTGAGAAGGCCCTCTCCCCCGATCTCCCCCAGGAATTGGTGCTGAGCCCAGATTGGTACGCCTCCCCCCGCCGGCGCACGGCGCCTTGCTGGCGCACGAACCACACCCTCGCCACCGTGAGTCTTCGGTTCCGGGGCTCCCGAACGATCGGCCTGCGTTTCAGCAGGGATTTCATCAACGTCCCGGGCCTCCGACCGGGGTTCTTGGCCTGGACCCTGAAGGGCTCCGACGGCAAGAACCGCAGCGCCGCGCGGCACTTCCTCGGCAACCCCGTCTTCGCGGACGACCTCGATCCCCGCCTCACCTACACCCTCGAGGCCGAGATCCGCCACCTGCTGGACCCCGATTCCCCCCCGGACGCGCTCCGACACATCGAACGCTTCCGAGATGAAGGGGGACGCCAGGGAGCCTTCGCGGATCTCGTGGGCGTCGTACGCGACGCCAGCTGCGAATTCCTACCCCCGGAGGAGCCCCCCTCTCCGTGGCTCAATTACATCGTCTACGGAGACAGTCTCGCGGACGGAGGCATCCTCGAGCCGGACGGGGGCCCTGAAGGCGTGAAGGAGTTTCACCTCAACGCGAAAGGCGCCGCGGCGAGTTGGCCCCGAAAGGCCATTCGCCAGGCGTGTCGCCTGTTGAAGCATCCCCGCACTCCTCGGGGCATCAATCACTCCTTCGGGGGATGGTGGGGCTGTCATCTCGAATTCCCCTACAAGGGTGCGGCCACCGACACCCATCTCCGCTCGCAGCAACCTTGGCTACCGCCGAACTTCGCAGAGGTCGTGAACCGTTCGCATCCGACAGCCCCCCCCTTCGCGATCGACCACATGGATCTCGTCATCTACGCGCTGGCTCAAAACGACGCGGGAACGGGCCGCATCAAGGAGCCGGGTGCATACGTCCGCGACATCCAGCAGAACATCCGCCTCATTCGTCGCACTTGGCCCGGCGCCAAGATCCTCGTGGTCCCATCCCACGTCGTCGATCGGAAGGGAGGGCGTATCCAGCAGTCACTGATGCGGCTCGCCCTCATGTCCGGTGACACGGACTACCGCAAAGACCCCGCCCTCCATGTTGTGAGTCTCAGTAGGATTCTCTTCGAGCACGGGAAGCTCCCCCAAAGAACCCATCCCCCGGAGGCCATTCACGATCTTTGGGCCTTGTCCTTGGCCCCGGAGATCGCCAAGCTCCTGGAGAACGAAACCACCGAGGATGAACGATGAGTTGCCCCTGCGGACTTGAAAAGAGCTACGAGGAATGCTGCGGACCCTACATCGAGGGCAAGCGCCGACCTCCCACGGCGGAGGCCCTCATGCGGTCCCGCTATACCGCCTATGTGAAGGGAGCCATCGACTACGTCATCGAGACCAACGACCCCACCGAGAAGGAGAAAGTGGACCGAGACGCCACCGAGAAATGGTCGAAGGAATCGGAATGGCACGGTCTCGAGGTGCTGGAAGTGGACAAGGGCGGCCCCGATGACGACCGAGGCTCGGTGGAGTTCATCGCCGAGTACACCTTCGAGGGCGAACGCCAGCGGCACCGCGAGCTGGCCCACTTTCGCAAGAAGGACGGCCGCTGGTACTACCGCGACGGCAAGATGCGAGCCGGCGAAACCTACACCCGCGAAGCACCGAAAATCGGCCGCAACGACCCTTGCCCCTGCGGTAGCGGCAAGAAGTACAAGAAGTGTTGCGCCATCGCCAACTGACTTCGCCGACACTCCCGAAAGAAGCAAGGCGGCCGGCATCTTCCATGGGCGATGCCGGCCGCCATTGATTCCCCCGTCCGCACAGATGCGGTTTCAGGGCAGACCCAGAGTGACGGTAACCGTATCGCTCAGGCAGTATCCCAAGGGATGCATGGGATCGGCCACGGCCCATTGGAAACTGAACTGGAACCCTGGGGGAGCGACAACGAGACCGACGGGGAACGCGACGTTGCCCGTCGCGTCCGTCAAGACCGGAGTCAGGGAGTAGCCAGGCGACAGAGGATTGATCCCCAGCACTTCCCCGGTCGCTCCGACGGCGAGCCCTCCTGGAAGGGGACAGATGTCCGCCAGCAGGAAACCCGCCGTGCCGGGCGTGGCGCCCGTCAGCCGCAGGGCGTTGAGCGCTCCCGGTCCCACGAAGGCAGGCATCGCGAGCCCCGGCAGCATGAACGCCCCCGACGACAGACAGCCTCCCGGCGCCGCGCCGGCCGTGATCTGGAAATCGCTCCCACAATCGAGACCCTTGCCTCCCATCAAGGACGGCGGGCCGGCGAGAGGAATGGGAGCCACCACGCCGGGAATGGCGTCATACACCACGACACCGTCGGTGATGCAAATGCCCATCCCGCCAGGTATCTGAGCCGAACAGAACGGTGGTGGGAAGCTCCCCGGTCCGACCCCCTTGTTCATGTCGATCCCGCAGATCGGCGGGCCTGCCGTCGGAACGAAGGCCACGGGCTGGGGCCCGATGGGTACACCGCCCGGCGTGATGTTGTAGACGGCGCCTCCGGCGTCACAGAACCAAAGGCTGCCGGTCGCTCCGTCCCACGCGATACCCGTGAGAGGCCCGCCGGGAGTCGCCACGGGGAACGGGATGGGTGGCGCCAGGGCCACGAAGGGAGGGAAGAGCGGGAAGGGAGCGAATCCGATGGGGTCGCACATCCAAACCACACCGGCCGCGGGGTCCACGTCGATCCCCGTGATGGGCCCGCCGAGGATGGCAGGAGCGGGAACCGGGCCGATGAGCACCGGCGGGCCCGGCGAAAACGGAAGGTAGGCCGGATGGGGCTCCATCGTGATCATGGCGCCGTCGGTCGCGTAGACGTAGCTCGTCGTGGGGTCCACGGCGAGACCGCCCCCCGGGAACGATCCGGGCATGAGGGCCCCCGAGAGCGGGAGCGGGAGCGGACCGATGAACGAGGGTGCCCCGACGGGATAGGCCGCCGAAGGCAGATCGGCGTTGAAGACGATTCCGGGAGCGAAGTCGTCAAGGACGAGGGCCACCTGACCCGGCGCCGTGGCGCCGAGAGCCAGGACGAAAATGAGCAGTAGGGTAAAGGTGCGCATGGGGAGTCTCCTGGTCTATGAGGCCGCCCCGAGGATGGGACGGCCACCACGACGGTATGACCCTTGACGAACGCCGCGGAAGCAGAATCTCCGCGCACTTTGTCGCGCGCGAGCCTCCGTCCCCCAAGCGACTCTGGTAGGCTGGTCGCCATGCGAGAGGTTCATCTGATCAAGAACGCCCTGGCGCCGTCGGGTGAGACCATCTGTCTCGAAGTGATCGGTGGAACGATCGCGAAAACGGGGTCCGACTCCGCCGGCGCCGCCCTCCTCGACGACACGATCCTCGACGCGAAAGGGCTCACCCTTTCCCCGGGGTGGATCGATCTGCAGGTCAACGGCGCATTCGGCCATGATTTCACCGAGGAACCACGGGCCATCTGGGAGGTGGCGCGGGGCCTTCTTGACCGCGGTGTGACGAGCTTTCTCCCCACGCTGATCACAGCCCCCGTCGAGGCCTATGAGAGGGCCCTGGACGTTCTTCGACGGGGCCCCCCGGATGGGGCCCCCCGCGCCCGAGTGCTGGGACTTCACCTGGAGGGTCCGTTCCTCGCTCCCGAGAAAAAGGGCGCCCACGATGACGAGCACCTCCTCGGTCCGGAAGCGGTACTCGGGGCTCCGCTGCCCCATTGGCTCACGGACCCCTCGGTCCGCATGGTCACGCTGGCCCCGGAACTCCCCGGAGCCATCGACCTCATCCGGCTCCTCGCGGAGCAAGGCAAGGTGGTGTCGGCTGGCCATTCGGTGGCGAGTTTCGACGTTGCGAAGGCCGCCTTCGATGCCGGCGTGACCGCGGGGACTCACCTTTTCAATGCCATGTCCGGCCTGCATCACCGCCATCCCGGCCTGGCCGCGGCCCTGCTCACAGACCCGAGGGTGCAGGCGGGCCTCATCGGGGACGGTATCCACGTCCACCCGGCGATGCTGCGACTGGCCATGGAGCATCTTTTGCCCGACCGGCTCGTCC
>DRQF01000017.1 GCA_011369445.1 Planctomycetota bacterium
CGATCTCTTGCTTGAGTTCGGCGATGTCGTCCTTGGTGGCCAGATGGGCCATGACGAACTCGCCGAAGGCTTCGGCCTCCGCCTCTGCGACGGCCTCGGCTTGTTCGGCTGGCATGCCCGCGTCGCGGAGCTTGCGGGCCAGCTTGAGGGTGTCGAATGCGACCATGTTCATTACTTTACCTCCGATTCTGGTCGTCGTGAACCCGACGGAGGTCCGCCCCGCGGGGGCGAAGCCCCCGTCGGGGTGGTGCGGTGGAAGGTCAGGCCGCGGCCTTGGGCAGACGCCAGACCTTATCGCGGGCAACGAAGCGGTAGCCCTGCTCCTTGAGCTTGGCCTTCTTCGCCTCGAAGTCGGGATCGTCCTTCGACAACCGGACCTCGGCCGGCAACGGCTCGGGCTCGGTCGGCGATGCCTCCTCCGACTGGGTCGGGGTCTCACCGTCGGGCGATGCCTCCTGCCTGGGGCGCTGGTAGACCGTCTCGCCGTCGATCTTCAGCCACTCGACCCGCAGCAGACGGGCCTTCAGGCTGACGCCGGTCTCACCGGCCCGGTCACCCTTCTCATAGGTGAAGGTCTCGGCGTACAAGTCGCCCAAGCGGAAGCCGACGAGCACCTTGGCGTCACGGTCGTTGATCGCGTCCATGTGCTCCCGCACGAGGCGTTCGGCCTCCTGGCCGCGGACGGTGCAGTCGAACCGGACCCGCTGGACCGCGTCGGCGGCGCCGTGGAGCGCGTTGACGGCTACGGCCATGAAGGGCTCGCCCCGCTTCGGCGTGACCTCGCGGGCGCGCTCGAAATAGCCAATGCCGTCGATGTGAAGGTTGAAGAACTTCTTTTCAGTGTGGGACATGACGTCATCTCCTCTCGGTTGGTGAAGAAAAAACCGGGGAGACACCATGCCCCTGGCCGGGGAAAGTGCTCCCCGGCGGGGTGGAAGGAAGGACCGAGGCCTTGCGGCCACCCCGTTCGCATCGGTCCAGCGGGGTTTCTGCTGCCTTTGGCCCAGGCAGCGGGGCATGAAACCTGTGTCGTCCTCCAAAATCTAGCATAAAAGCGGCGCCCGGCAAATGCCGGGCGCCTGGCTCAGGCGTCGTCGGCACCGCCTCTGTCGCGGATGGCCTCCAGACGGCAACAATGGCAGCCGGTATTCGGCGTGTAGTAGTAGTTGCCATGGCGCTCGCACTTGATGCGCCGGCGTCCCTTGATCGGTTCCAGCTTGCCGTCGACGAATGCCGCCCGGGCGACAGGGGCGCCGCATTCCGGGCATTTCCTCGGCATGCGGTAACCGCTTCGACCGCGCCAACGCAGCACATGGCCCTGTTCACAGATCGCATGAGGCATGATTGCTCTCCTTCTCGTGGATGAAGATGGGGCCGGAGCGGCTGGCCCGTGGTGGGCCGCCACTCCGGCGGGGTGGAGGGCTGCTCAGGCGACCGCCTCGACGGGTTGGATGCCCTCGAGGTACTCGGCGGCCTTCCGTGCCAGGCTCGCGGCGCGGAAGATGGCCCGCTTGTCCTGCTTGAGGACCTCGAGCCAGCTCGAGATGTAGCCCTCGTGCCTGAGTTCACCCTGGATGCCGAGGTTCGCGCAGAGGAAGGCGGCCCCGAGTTCGGCGACCAGTTCCTCGAAGGCGTAGTCGGCGTCGCCGAAGGCCCGTCCGAACTTGCGGTCCAGGCGGCTTTCGTGCCCGGTCCAATGCGTCAGCTCGTGCATCAGGGTGGCGTAGTAGCCGCCCTGGTCCGCGAAGGCCCCGCGGGGTGGGATGCGGATGAAGTCGCCGGACCGGCGATAGAACGCCCGGTTGCCCCGGTGCTCGATCCGCGCGCCGCTGGCCTGGACGAGCCGCTCGGCTTCCTCGAAGGGTTCCCAGTCCGGATCCCTCTCGACGGGCAGCATCGATTCGGGCAGGTCGTCGCACTGCTCGACGTTGAAGACGGTGTAGCCACGCGCGAAGGGGATGACCCGGGTGCGTGGATTGCCGTCCTCGTCGTGGAGGACGTTTCCGTCCCGGTCCCGTTCCTCGTGCTCAACGAATTTCCAGAACACGACGAGGGTGCCCTTCTCCCCCTGGCGGACGTGTCCGCCGAGTTCCCGGGCCTGCCGGTAGGTGAGCCAGCGGTCCGTGCGGAACCCCGCCTCCTGGGCCGTGGCCCACAGCAGGAGCTGGTTCACGCCGTGGTAGGGGCGACCGCTGACCGCGTTCCTGGGGCGGTCGTCGCCCGACGTCGGCGTCCAGGGCCTGACCCAGGGCGGGCAACCGCGTTCCAGGGCCTCGATGATGCGGTCGGTGACCGCCTGGTAGATGTCGCGTTTGTCTTACATGGTCTTCTCCTTGCTTCATGAAAAAAGCCGGGAGAGACCGCGCCCCTGGCGGGGGAGAGGTCTCCCCCGGCCGGGGTGGAAGGAAGGCCGCCGGTGCGCTAGGCTGGCGGCATGGAGTTGAGAATTGTCGAGTGTGGAGACGACGAACGTCTTTTCCGGCGCCTGCTGGAAGAGCCGTCCACGTTCGACCAGGCGACCTACGAACGCCTGGTGGATCGTTTCCGTTCCCGCCTCGACATCGACGATCTTCTGGCGATCACGGCGAAGCGGCTTCGACAAGGCCGATATGCCGACCCGCTCGAACGCAATGCCGTCCTCGCCATCGTGGAAGGTCGGACCGAGGAGGCCGACCGGTTGCTGGACGTCCTGGAGCGCCGTGATCGGGCGGGGCTCAGGGTCGCAGCTCGCGGGCCAGCATTTCCTCCTCGATCTTCTTGAGCAGGAACCTGGC
>DRQF01000018.1 GCA_011369445.1 Planctomycetota bacterium
CCGGCGCGGGTTCGCACCGTCTGCGTCGACATGCTGGAATCCATCCCCACCAAGCTCGCGAACCGAGGCACCCACCAAGCCCTCGGCCTCGTGACGGACGTGGGCTTCTTCCTGGAAAGCCTCGAGCGGGAGCTCGCGAAACACGAACCGGCAGACCGCTCCGAGAAGCCGTGACCGCCAACATCGACCGGGTCTCTGGTCTTGGCTACGCGAACTTCGTGACCTTGGTGGCAAGAACTTGCCGCTCGCCAAAGGCTCGCGATGGCGGCTGAATCCGCCGGTCCCCCCTTCGGCGCGGCCACGAACTTGGGAGAGGAGGCTCAAGCCTTCACGTGACGCCCCATCGCATGGATCACCCCCGGCGTTCGCGGGACGGGGACGTCCCGGCTCCAGGAGAAAGGGCGCCGCGGCGAACCAGAGAACGGGGGCTCTAGCCTCGGCTTGACGCCGCGGGGCAAGGATCAGCCCTCGCGGCGTTCCCGGGGCGAGGGCGCCCCGGCTCCAAGAGGAAGGGAGCGGGCGGGGACGTCGTGGCGACGTCCCCGCCCATCGAGGCTTCAAGGCAGCGGGTTGATGGTGCAGGCGTCGACGTCCGCGGTCGTTGGGATGCCGAGAGTCGAGAGATCGTGAAGCAAGCTCATCGCGCCCGACGTGGCGCCTCCGAACGTCCCGGCGAACTCCACCAGATCCTCATCCGCAGCCGTCGTGCCCAGGGCCGAGAGGTTGCCTGTCGTCGAGAAGACGAGCGTGTTTGCCGCCGTCAGATGGACGGCACAGGTGTCCTCCGAAGAAGCCGTGAGCCCCACGTCGCTGCCGTCAAAGAACCGCGTCCACGTGCCGGCGGTGGCCGATCCCAAGATCGTGGGGGTGAACCTGTTCACGTCCTCGTCCTTGAGACCACTCAACCCTGGAACACTGGGCGACCCCTTCGTGCTGATCAGGATGAAGGACATGTCGTCCGGCATGTAGATGCCGTCGATGTCCTCGCCGCTGCTCGTCAATCCCACGTCACTGCCGTCGAAGAGGAAGCTGATGGGTCCGGCCGAGCTGAACCCCGTGGACGTAGGCTGCCAAAGGGCAATATCGTTCTCCCGCAATTCCGTCCCGTTGGGCCCGCCCGTGAGACCGGGGACCTGGAAACTTGAGGAATTGAGGCTGAACGCCACGGATCCGTCACCCAAGACCTGGAAGGCATTGATGTCGGTCTTGGCGAGCCCGAGGTCACTGCCATCCATGTACATGTGCCATGTCCCATTCGACGTGTCGTAGTAGACGATGTCCTCGTCCCGCACATTCCCGAGGCCAGGCACCGAAGTCGTGGAGCGGAATGAGACGTAGACTCTGTCCCCCGCGGCCGGCGTCGTCACGGTGATGTATCCCGTCTTCGTCATGGTGTCCGAACCACCGGAGCCCGTCACCGTGAGGCTCACCGTGTAGGTCCCCGCCGACGCGTAGGTGTGGGAGGGATTCTGAGCCGTCGACGACGCCCCATCCCCGAAGTTCCAGCTCCAAGACGTGACGGAACCCGTCGAAAGGTCCGTGAACGCCACGACCAAAGGCGCGGCACCACTGAGCGGCGTGCCCGAGAAATCCGCCACGGGTGGCGCTTCGCTCACGACGACATAACCCGTCTTCGTCATGGTGTCCGAACCACCGGGGCCCGTCACCGTGAGACTCACCGTGTAGGTCCCCGCCGACGCGTAGGTGTGGGAGGGATTCTGAGCCGTCGACGACGCCCCATCCCCGAAGTTCCAGCTCCACGACGTCACCGACCCCGTCGAAAGATCCGTGAACGCCACGATTAACGGCGCGGTACCACTGAGCGGCGTGCCCGAGAAATCCGCCGTCGGCGCCGGCACACCTACGTTGACGTAGGCGGTCTTCGTCATGGTGTCCGAACCACCGGGGCCCGTCACCGTGAGGCTCACCGTATAGGAACCCGTTGAGGCATAGGTGTGGGAGGGATTCTGAGCCGTTGATGTGGTGCCGTCTCCGAAGTTCCAACTCCACGATGTCACCGATCCCGTCGAAAGGTCCGTGAACGCCACGACCAAAGGCGCGGTACCACTGAGCGGTGTGCCCGAGAAATCCGCCACGGGAGGCGCTTCGCTCACGACGACATAACCCGTCTTCGTCATGGTGTCCGAACCACCGGGGCCCGTCACCGTGAGGCTCACCGTGTAGGTCCCCGCCGACGCGTAGGTGTGGGAGGGATTCTGAGCCGTCGACGACGCCCCATCCCCGAAGTTCCAGCTCCACGACGTCACCGACCCCGTCGAAAGATCCGTAAACGCCACGATCAACGGCGCGGCACCACTGAGCGGCGTACCCGAGAAGTCCGCCACGGGTGGCGTGGTCGTTGCCGTGACGTAAGCCGTCTTGGTCAGAGTGTCCGAGCCGCCAGGCCCCGTGACCGTCAGGGTCACGTCGAAACTCCCTGCCGAAGTGTAGGTGTGAGACGGGTTCTGCGCCGTGGACGTGGTTCCATCCCCGAAATCCCAACTCCAGGATGTCACACCACCCGTGGAAAGGTCCGAGAAGGCCACGACGAGGGGCGTCGTCCCCGAAAGCGGAGTGCCCGAGAAATCCGCCACGGGTGGCGTCGCGGGCGCCGTGAGGCGAATGTTGTCCACGTACCCCTTGGACGGCTGAATGGAGTCTCCACCGTTACCCGTCTGGATCGTCAGATTGAATTGGGTGGTGTTGTCCGCCCCAGGAAAAAGAGCGAAGAGATCCACGGAGACCGTTTCCACCGGCGTGATCGCATAGCCGTACTTGGACGATGTGCCCGCCGTCGGGGAATTCGTGTCCTTGTAGAAGACATTCACCGTCGTCCCATTCGCCGTCACGTCGACGCTCATCCAGTCGTTGAACGTCGTCTGGTTAGCCGCCTCATTGCGGAGGAATTGAGCTTCGAACTCGAGGATCGAAGCGCTTCCCCCGACGGTGAAGCTCTGGGAGACCCCGGCGCCCCCCACAGGCAGACTGCCGACGCCCCCCGGGTTGCTGGGCGGCGTGGCATTGTTGGTCCCGTCACCACCGATCTCCAGCCACTGGGTTCCGCTGGAGGGCATCCCGCCGTCGGACGTCGTACCCCCGGCTGGGTTGATCACATGAGCCGTCCCGAAGTCGATGGTCCAGGCGCCGGAAGGAGCCGCGCCCGCACTCTGATTCTCGAAATCGCCGTCCGCCACGCCGGGTGCGGGCGCCGGATTCACGGTGATGTAGTTCGTTCGCGTCAGCGTGTCCGAAGCCGTCCCATCGCTCACCGTCAAAGTGACCGAATAGGAACCGGCCGCCGCATAGGTGTGAGAAGGGTTCTGCGCCGTCGACGTCGCTCCATCTCCGAAGTCCCAACTCCAGGATGTGACACCCCCCGTCGAGGAGTCCGTGAACGCCACAGTGAGAGGCTCGGTGCCGCTCGTGGGGGTTCCCGTGAAGTTGGCGACGGGGCCGGCGGGAGCCCCCGAGCCCGCGTTGTAGATCACCACCGCGAAGTCCTGATCGGTGGTGTCCCCGTTGCCAGGAACGCCATCGCCCGCGATATTCGAAGCCGTCACGGTAACGGTGAAGGGGCCTGAAACGCCCGCGGGTAGGAAAACCGACTCCGTGTTGTTGCGAAAGTCGGCGGAACCGCCCGCGATCGAATGGGCGCCAGCAAACACGTTTCCTCGGTAGGTGGTCCCGCCCACCGTCACGGTCAGGTCCAGGTCGTTGACGTAGGGGGCGCCCGTCGTGGGGCCCGGTGCGTCGGTCCAACAGAGGGTGACGCGGAAAGGCTGTCCGGACGAAGCGACGTTGCCAGTGATCGTGTGGCTGGTCCCGGTAGCGGTCAGAACCTGCGTCTGGTCGACGTACATCTTCGACGTGGTGTCGAAGGCGCGCCCCAGGTTCATCCGCCCCATGCCCTGAGAGTTGCTGGGGAGGGTGTCGTTCGCGCCGACTCCGGTCATGTACTCGGCCGCGTTGACGAGGACCGCCTTTTGCATGGCCGGGCTCGGCGCCGAAAGACCGTTGTTGAGAAAGTGCTGATAGACCAAAGCCGCGCCGCCGGCGACCGCTGGTGTGGAGTGACTCGTCCCGCTCGACCATCCATAGAGCGTCTGCCCGGACGGGAAGTACTGATTGCACACCGAAGAGCCGTTGTAGTTGCTCTGAGGCACACCCGCCTCGATGTGAGTCCCCGGCGCCACGATCTCGGGCTTCCAACGTCCGTCTCCCCCCGCACTGTTGACGGGTCCGCGGGACGAGAAACTGATGATGTCGTCCACGTTGTTCGCGCCCGCGTTGCCGATCGCGCAACCGTCCGTTCCAGTCTGCCGATTGTTCTCGGAAGCCCCCACGGTGAGAACGTTCTTCGCGGTCCCCGGTGTGCTCACCGTATTGGAACCGGATCCGTCGTTCCCGGCCGCAAAGACGACCATCAACTCCTGATTGCCGCCCACGCCGGCTCGCGCGTCCCGCACGATGCTGTCGTAGGCCTGGGAGTTGGAATCGTAATCCGCGATGGGGTTTCCCGCGCTAGAGAAGCCCCACGAGTTGGTGCTGATGCGGGCGCCCAACGAATAGGCCGTATCCTCCCACGCCGTACCGTTGGAAGACGTGTTGCCGAAGATCGCCGTCGAGCCGACGTGGGCCCAAGGTGCGATTCCCAACCCGTAGTTGTACCCACCGGAGTCCTCGACGGCCGACCCCGTGCCAGAGTTGAATCCCGCCACGATGTTGGCGTTGAGGAAGCCGTGACCTCCCTGTGGCCCGGTCTGATTCGTGGGATTGCGAGTGAAATCGATGCGAGACGACGCAAGGTCGGGATGCCCCGTCAAAGACGTGGCATCGTCCACGACGTTGACGGAAAAGCCGCCGAATTGGGTGGAGTCGAAGCCCATCGATGCCAGCCAAGCCAAGTAGCCGGGCGAGGAGGGCCCCGTGCCGGAGATGTTCCCGGCTACGATCTGGCCCTGCCGCTCGTCGAGACGCTTGATCTCGCCCAGAAGCTCCATCGCGAAGACGCGGGGACTGTGGGCCAGTTCCGCGAATCTCGCCGGATCGATCTCGGCTTGGACATTGAGATAGGGGCCGACCCGAAACACCTGGATGACACGGCGCGCACGCGCCCCCACGAAATCGGCGGCCTCGCGTTCGTTCGTCCCTCCAATGACCTGAACAGTCACCGGTACGGGCTGTCCCTGCAGCGTGTCCCTCCAAGCACGCAGGGTAGGAGCCAACCTCCAGGCCGGTTGCCACACGCCCGCGTAGCGCATCTCCGGCATGTCGGCGCGCAGGGCCTCCAGAAGCGCCACGTCGCGAGCGGGGACCGAAAGGACGTAGGCGTTCATGGGCAGATACTGGATGACTCGTAGCCCCAAACCTTCGATGCGGCGCACCCATGCGTCCTTGACTGGGCCTTCGAACTGCACGAGATAGAGTCCGGCGTTGACGGGCAAGATCGCGGAGGTTGGTTCTCCGATGCGGAGATCCTCGGGCAACTGCGCCAGTTGCTCCGCCGCGCGGGTCGTATCGAAACGGTAACCGTTGGCCGCCACGAGATGGTACTCGTCGCGGAAGGCATCCCTGGCTTCCTGAAACAGGACATCCGCCTGTTCGAGACGATCATCCACCGTGTAGACGAGAAACGCGCCATAGTTGTTGACCTTCACCACGGCCGGAGAGTTGTCGAGCACCTCTCGAAGGTCATCATCTTTCGAGACTCTCAGCTCATGCAGAGGTCCGGGGCCGATCCAGTGACCAGGAATCAACTCCTGAGCGCCGGACGGACCGACGAGGACAGCAAAGAGAACTGTGCAGAGCGCAAGACAGAACGGTGCTCGTGGCATCATGATGGACCTTTCAGTTGGATAGAAGGCATCGCGGCGCGACCGCGGCGAAACAACAAGCACCTGGAATAAGGGAGGAGACCCGCCGCGTCAAGCGAAAAGAAGGGTCGACGCCGAAGAATCCACGATCAGGCGTTCAGATCCTCGCGAAGCGCCTCGCGTTGCTCCGTATTCAGCACGGTTTCGCCGGTCAGCTTCCAGTGGTCCACGCCGACCGCCACGGGAACGCGTCCCTCGCAGTCGAACTGAAGGAACTGCACGGCGGATAGGCGGTCCTCTCCCACTTGACGCTCATCGAAACGGGCGCGAACGAGGTCGCCATCCGCAAAGCGCAGGAAGATGTGTCGTGGGAGGTCTACCCACTCGCGCAGCAGACGGTCCCGCTCCTCGGGGTCGTCGATCCCGATGAGCAGGGTGGCCGCCAGTCCTCCCGGCCAGGGAAGCATCTCGTTGTAGGTCTCGATCTCGCGAAGGATATCCGACTCCTTCACCATCTTCTCGATGCGGATCATCTCCTGGATCTGATAGCGAATCGTCTCGCGGTTCTCGAAAAGAAAGGTCAGGACGTCGGCCACGATCACGCGGCGAGCCTCCTTGGCCCGCAGCGCCGATTCTTGGATCTCGGCCCTCTGTTCCTCGTAGGTGACATAGTCCAGGATCTCGTCGCGTCTGACTCTCATGATTCGTCTCCCGAGTTCGCCCCCTCGACTTCGTCGGCGAAACCGTCGCGCCGGTAGGCCCTAGCCAGAATTGTCATGGGGTGCATGGGCCGGCGACCGGCATGCTGAGCGAATTGGATGGCGGCGAGCGGACACTCCGTGGCCCAGATCTCGGCGCCGGCCTTGGTCATGCCATCAAAGGCTTTCTCGCCCACTCGGATGGACGCCTCGTAGTGTTCGACCTTCATGGCATAGGTGCCGTCGTGCCCGCAACATTCCATCACCATGACCGGTTTGACGCCCGGGATCTTCCGCATGAGATCCCGTCCCCTGAAACCGACGGCCTGAGCACGGAGATGGCAGGGCGCATGATAGGCCACCTTCTCCCCCGGCGACGACTGGAAATCCGTGTTGAAACGATCTTCGTTACGCAGGCTCCAGAGGTATTCTCCGGGATCTCTCACCGCCTCCGCGAGCTTCAAGGCGTCGTCCCGATCCTCGGGCGCCACGAGCTCCGGATACTCGCGGCGCATCATCATGGCGCAGGTAGGATTGATCACGAGGACCTTCGCGCCCGCCTGCACCCACGGCTGAAGTATCTCGATATTCCTCTTGGCGTTCTTGCGCAGGGTTTCCAGATCTCCCGCTTCCCACGCGGGCATCCCGCAGCAGGCGAAGCCCCCCGCGCAGTCGCAGGACACCTCGTTTCGCTCCATCACTTCCAAGGTGTCACGCCCCACCTGGGGCTCATTGTTCTGGATGAAGCACGTGGGGAAAAGGACGGCCTCGCCCTGGGGCTTCGATCGGATCTTTCCCTGAGACTCCGCCCAGCGTTCGAAGGTGGTCGAAGCGAAGTCGGGAAGCAGCTTTTCCCTGTGGATCCCCAGCACCTTTTCCATGAACCACCGATGGAGTCGATTGCGGTTGAGCTTGTTCGCAAGACCGAAACTCTTGCGTGCGAGAGCACCCGCGAGATCGGGATTCCCCAACACGAGATCCCTCACATCCCGCCCCCCGTTGCGCGCTCTCTGCGCCGTCCAACGGTGCACGAGCTTCGGGAAGTCGAGCTGGAATTCGTGTCCATCCCTGGGCGTGTAGGGGCACTGCACCTCACAGAGCTTGCACTGGAAACACTGATCCATGACCTCCGACGTCTCGTCAGCGGTCAGCGCCTTCACATGGCCATCGTGACGCTCATCGATGAATGAGAACAGGGAGGGGAAGCTGTCGCAGTACTTGAAGCACATGCGGCACCCATGGCACACCTCGAAGACCCTGTGAATCTCCTTTTCGAGAGCATTCTTGTCCCAATAAAGAGGCTCGGACGGATCGTAGCTGAGGCCGTCCGTGGGCAGGTAGGTGGTGGGCACTTGCTGACTCATGGCGACTCCCAGGGAAGGGCGGATGCGGAAAACGGGCGGCGCGCGAGGCGCCGCCCTTGGAGGTGGATCAGAAGTTCTCGTCGAGCAGCTTCTGGAAGCGCCCGGCATGGGACTTCTCGGCCTTGGCGAGAGTCTCGAACCAATCCGCGATCTCGTTGAAGCCCTCCTCACGAGCCGTCTTCGCCATGCCCGGATACATGTCGGTGTACTCGTGGGTCTCGCCCGCGACCGCCGCCTTCAGATTGTCGGCGGTGTCGCCGATGGGCAGATCCGTAGCGGGGTCCCCCACGGCCTTCAGGTAATCCAGATGGCCGTGCGCGTGCCCGGTCTCACCCTCCGCGGTCTCGCGAAAATTGGACGCGATCTCGGGGTAGCCCTCGATGTCTGCCACCTTGGCAAAGTAGAGATAGCGGCGATTGGCCTGGGATTCGCCGGCAAAGGCGTCCTTCAGGTTCTGATGGGTCTTCGTGCCTTTCAGGTCAGCCATGGCTCTTCTCCTTCAACTGAGGGGACGGGCCTCCGTCCCCGGTCCTGGGATTCACTCAATTCTCCGCGGACGACGTGCAGTCGGCGCAACGGCCGAGAATCTGCACGGATATCTGGTCGGCCTGAAAACCGTCCAGATCGCCCTTCAAGCGAATACGACTGAGACGCGACGCATCGAGGTCGCGTATGGACAGACATGCGGTGCAGATCAGGTGGTGATGGGGCGTCAAGTTGGCGTCATAGCGCCGGACCTCGCCCAGGGTCACCACCTTGCGCACGAGCTGCAAAGACTCGAGCGCATCGAGCGCGTTGTAGACCGTGGCCAGAGAAAGGGAGGGCACGGCGGAGCGCAACGTGCGGAATATGTCCTCGGGACTGGGGTGGACACGAGACGCGAGGAGCGCCTCGTAGACGGCGATCCGCTGGGGCGTCACGCGCATGCCCTCCGCGCGGCATCGCTCGGCCAGATGAATCGCAGCCGCTTCGGTTCGGGGTCTCTCCATGGGAGCAGACTACCCTATTTAGAATAATTCTCAATAGTGACCCACCGAAAAAGCGGGCCTCAACCGGCGAACCCGGTCCCACGGCGACGGGCGGATTCAAGCCAACGGAACGATGGGGATGCCCTGCCAAGTGGGCATCTGCTGCAGCGGGGAGGGGCCCGCGACGGCGATGGCGCTCGCCTCTCCTCTGTCAGCGGCATCGAGGACGGCGTACTC
>DRQF01000019.1 GCA_011369445.1 Planctomycetota bacterium
AAGGTATCGCGGAGGTAGGCTTTGGAAGCGAAGGCGGGGTCACCTCTCGTGACCGGTAACACTCCTCGGCGCGAACGTGCGCCGCCGTGACGCCCACCCCGGACATCGAACCTCCCGCTTTCGCGAATGGAGGCAGGGGGCTATCATGGGCCTTCGGCCCCAAAGACCCCACCGGGGGCTCTGCCCCCGGACGCCGGGGAAAGGGTGGCGCTTCAGGGCAATTGCCCTGGAAACCACCTCAGGACGAGTCACGCCTCGGGGCTGGACTCAAGAGAAATGGTCTCCGGAAAACCCGGGGCACTGCAACCTGCAAGTTCTCCGCACGTGGATGCTATCCACCTGGAGGCGTGATGTTCATTCACACCAAACTCGAAATGACTCTCGGATACTCATTGCTCTTCCTGAGCATTCTGCTCTCCACTGGCGCGGCCCAGAAAATCGCGCCACGACCGACTTGGGTCGACGAAGAGCCCTCGCTACTTCTCCCGCCCGAATACACGGGGAGCTACCCCGAGACGGTGAAAATTCAATTCATGACAGGCCTCAGCTCGGCGCGTTCGTCCCTGGGAATTAGTCTCCATGGATCGACGACATCGGGTACCCTCTGGGTGCTCGACGTCCGGCCGTCGGCCACTCAGAAGTCCTATGGCTGGGACACTGGGTTTGCTCGAATTCATTCGATTTGCAAGATTCCTCAAACGTCAAGCCACCCGCATCGATTCATGGCGATTGCGTTCAATGAGATCGACAAGAAATGTCGGATTCTTCTTCTGGAATTCCCGGTATCGGGAAATCCGGTCCAGCAGGTCGTCGGGCCAACGTCAGCAAGCAATGCGCTTTGGACGACGGGACGACTGCTCCGTGGCTCGTTCTACCTTTATGATGCCCAAAGCCATGTCATTCGGAGGGTCATCGACAGCGATGCCGATGGGTCCCTGGATGCGCTGGACCCTGCGTTTGTTATTCCTGTGCCGCAGGATAGTCAGATCAATCCTATGGCAAGTGACATCAATCCCGTTCTTGACTTCGGCGTCCTTCCAGATGGAAGAGTCAGCGTGAACCGAACGAACGGAAGAACTATGTTCGTGATCGAAGACGTCGCCGGCGTCTTTCGGCTATCCCAGTTGTCAGTACCTCAGAAGCCGATGATTCGCATCGACAATGGTCTCCAAGTGAATCAGAAGCGCATTTGTGTCTATGGCAGCCCCGGCGTCGAGTTTCGCGTTTTTCGGCAGAACCCAGGAGCTGCAGATGTGCCGATATCAAGCACCTGGACCATTCCTTCTGCGCAATGGATTGCGGTCGACCTGAAGTCGGCTCTCGAGTCGTCATGGAAGATCAGGGCCGTCCCAACGGGTGGTGACGCAGAGCCAACGAATTGGCTTGACGTGGACTCCACGACTCAAGTAGTGTTATTCCAACGGCCTCTCACCGTGAACGGCAACCAGGGCGATTCGTTTGTCTTCGAAGGTTTCGGGTTTCGCCCGAGTCACAAGATCTGTTGGTCGAATAGCCTTGGAAGTGGTGAGCTCCCGACATCCTTCAAGTCGGAATATAGCGTCGTTGCGACCCTGCCGATTCTTGGAAACGTCTCTTCCGAGCCGTCGCATGGGCACTACGCGTTCACACTCTTTTGGGTGAAGGACAGCACGACTGGGCAAGTCGTAAGCCGCCGCATGTCACTGATGGTGCGATACGACTGAATTCGATCGTTCGACCTCGCCGGGTGTGGCGGCCGGCACCATGACGTCCCGATTGTCGCCGGCTGATCACAGCGTCGAAAGTGTACAGGGGCACGCATCGTGACCGGCAACACAGCATCGAGTCCAACGCGTCTTCCATCACGGAATCCAACACGTGGGGGCCGGGTGTCCTGAAGGACCTCGTGCGCCTCAGATGCATGATCAGTGCCTCCGGGGTCGGCCGGCTCTTCTGGTTCAGATCCACAACAGCTGACGCCCTGTGGTACGATGCGCTGCAAGCATGATCGCGAGGTCCTCGCTGTGGACCTCACCCGACTTGGTGAACATGTCGGGGAACATGAGGGCGCGACAAGGAGTGAGTTCGTGGGCAAACGGTGGAAAGCGACAAGGTTGCGCTGGCTCGTCGCCGGCGTCTTGTTGATCCAGCTTCTGGGGGGCGGGTGCATTCTCTTCTATCCGTCCCCACCGCCCGTCCACTTCGCCACCCAAGCCCGAGAGGACGGTTGCGTGATCGACGTCGTATCGATGAGCCGAGGTCGACTCGATCGCGACCAGAATGGCGAAACGATTCTGCACGTCCGTCCTGGAAGGACGATTGTTCGATTTCGTGTGACGAGCGCTGACAGCGTGTCGGGATTCGTCACGGAGCTTTCGGCTGTAACTGGCCTGAAGGGCGGAATCGTCTGGATAGAGGGCGTGTCCCAACTTCGTGGTGCAATCTGGTCACAAGCACTCAAGGAAGTGACTCAAACCGATCCCGACTATCGATATTATTATCAACTTCTTATTTCAGGGCGACCCGCGTCGCCCAGCGCCTTTCTCGTCGGAATCCTTGACGACCAGGCCTCCACTCTGGACACCAACGATGTCAGGGAAGTCCCGCCCGACACCGTCGCGCAAATCGAGAGGGGTGAGTGGCGGATGTCTTGCCGAGGCGAAGCTGGCACGAGCCTGTTTCTCGACGTGGCGACTCCGACAATTGGGCGGGAGTTCGACATTCGCGCCCCGCGGGGTACGCGCGTTCGAATCAATGAGGGAGGTGCGACGCGCACGATCGAGTTCGGCGACGATGCGCGGCAGTCGTTGGTCTTGGAACCGGGAAAGGCGAAGCTCTCTTGGTTCCGTAGCGAGGAGGCAGACGCCGCGATCGAACTCTCCTTGGACGTGACTGATGAGAGCAGGAGATCCACTTGGATCGTGTTCTCGTCCACTTCGGACCAATGACCTCAGTGGACCCCGGTCGACGCCATGGTCTCAATTCCGCCTCCCCCGCACGTTTAGAGGAAGCTTTCCGGGCCCTGGCATCATCACGGTTCAATGCCGCGACGCGCCGAATTCGAGCGTCTGCGTTTACGTACGCCGGGCGCCTACCACCACCATGGCGAGCCGCCTTTCTCATTGGTTCGCTGGCCCGAAGGATCCGACGTTGAGTCCAGTCGAATGAGCGTGAACAGCGTGAAGAAAACCGTGGCATGGTGTCTCGTAGCGGGCCTGTGGCTGTTCGCAGGATGGCAGATACTCGATGCCCTCAACGTGTCAATCCGACTTGTACCGGGTGATGGCGTCGATGCTCTGGCGTGGTCGATAAGGCGTCAAGGCTCGGGGTTGCGGTGGTCATCTTCCGATAAGCCCATTGTACTTAGGGAAGGTCGCTACGTCTTGCTGTTCAGGTGTCGCATGTCCTCAGGTCGGGTGTGCACGGT